>NZ_JBUBKD010000016.1:0-7352 GCF_054902215.1 Nitrospira sp. CMX1
TCTTGACCGCCTCTTTGACCTTGAGTCCGGTGATTGGGTTGGTTTCGGTAATGTTTGTTCCGACGAGGAGCAAGACATCGGCCTCCAGAATATCATCGAAGGTCACGGTCCATCGATGAGTGCCCTGGACCAGTCGCATGGCGTGAAGCCCGTTCATGTGGCCATAGCGAGCGCTGCTGTCGATATGGCTGGTGCCGATGGCGACGCGCATGAACTTTTGGAAGAGGTACAGCTCCTCATTCGTACAACGGCCTGAAATCAACCCGCCGACGCTCGGCCCTCCGTGTGCGGTCTTGATCCCGCTGATGCGGTCGGCGACATATTCCAACGCTTCTTCCCAGGTAGTTTGGACCAATGCGCCATTGCGACGAATGAGCGGGTGAGTCAGGCGTGCCGAATGGCTGGTCGCATGGAACCCAAAAAATCCACGAGCACAGAGGTCGCCGTTGTTACGCCCCGCGCCATGGGCCGAGTTGACCTCGATCAACTCCTTCCCCTTCGTGTGCACCGTCATCTGGCATCCATCTCCGCAGTACCCGCAGATCGTGTCGGCCCGTTTCAGCATCCACGGCCGATATTCATACATCGAAAGACGGCTGGTAATGGCTCCGACCGGGCAGATCTGCACGCAGCCTCCGCAGAACTCGCAGTCCAACGGATGTGGGCCGAAGTGCTTGATTTCCGTCATGGTGCCGCGCCCAACCGGTGCCAGCGCCTTAACGTCCATCACTTCGTCGCAATATCGGACACAGCGGAGACATTGCACGCAGCGATTCATTTGTGTCTCGATCAACGGACTGAAATACTCCTTCTGAAACACGCGCTTCGTTTCGATGAATCGGCTGGTGGCCGTATACTGATGAGAAAAATCTTGAAGGTCGCACTTTCCACCTTGATCGCAGACCGGGCAATCGAGCGGATGGTTGGCGAGGATAAACTCGAGCACCGATCGATGGGCGTCGTTGACCACGGTTGTGGCCGTGCGCACACTCATCCCCTCGTCGACCGGGGTGCTGCAGGCGGTTTGGAGCTTCGGCATCTTTTCGACTTCGACCAGGCACATGCGGCAGTTGGCGTCCGGTTTGAGCTTCGGGTGGTAACAGAAATGCGGAATCATGACGCCGACACGCCGGGCCGCTTCGATGACCAAGGTCCCTTTCGGAACCTTGACGGTCATTCCATCGATCGTTATGCGAACCATCGGGGTTGTCGTGTCAGGCATAGTTCACCGCTACTAAACTCACGAGCGCACACGGACGATCAGTGCCGTGCCACCGGCTCAGGTCTGATCAGATTGGCGGCGTCTGCTTCGTGGATGAGGTCCACATACTCCTGCCGCCAGTGTTTCAGGGTGCTCTGAATCGGCGCGACTTCCGCATCACCGAACGCACAGACCGTCCGGCCTGCGATGTTCTTGCATAGATCCAACAAGGTTTCAAGGTCTTGCATCCGGCCACGTTTAGCCAAAATCCTGCGCAATGTCTGAACCAGCCATGAGCTGCCCTCTCGACAGGGACTGCATTTCCCGCAAGACTCATGGTAGAAGAATTCCATCAGTCGGAGTGCAGCCCAGACCATACTGGTCCCTTCTTCCATGACGGTGACGCCACCGGACCCGAGCATCGATCCTGCCGTTGCGACATGCTCAAAATCAAGTTTCACATCGAGATGCGCCGGCGTTAAAAAAGGTGCTGAAGCTCCACCGGGAATAAACGCTTTGAGCGGCTTATCCGACCGCATCCCGCCGGCATGTTCGAAGACCAGTTCCCGAACCGTCACGCCCATTGGAACTTCATAGTTGCCTGGCCACTTGACATGTCCACTCACGCAAAACACTCTGGTCCCCGTGCTCTTCGGGGGGGATCCGATTGCCGCAAACCATTCGGCCCCGCGGTTCATGATATGGGGGAGGTTCGCCAAGGTTTCGACGTTGTTCACCACCGTCGGTTTATTGTAGAGCCCATGCGTGGCTGGAAACGGCGGCTTAATGCGGGGGAGTCCGCGTTTGCCTTCAAGGGATTCCAGCAAGGCTGTTTCTTCGCCGCAGATGTAGGCCCCGGCCCCTCGGTGTACCCACACGTCGACGTGGATACCCGTCCCGAGAATGTTTTTCCCGATGTAACCAGCCGCCCGCGCTTCATTGATCGCATGTTCCAAAATCCTTGAGCCCAGGACCATCTCCCCACGGATATAGATGTAGGCCGATTCCGCTCCAATGGCATAGCAGGCAAGCAGGATGCCCTCCAGGACTTGGTGAGGATCGCGTTCCATCAGTTGTCGGTCCTTGAACGTACCCGGCTCGCTCTCGTCGGCATTGCAACACAGGTATCGTGAGCCTTGATAGTCTTTGGGGAGGAAGCCCCATTTCACGCCGGTCGGAAAGCCCGCACCGCCGCGTCCACGGAGGCCGGATTTTCGCACGATGGCGGTCACCTCTGCCGGTGCAATTTTCCCGAGTGTGTTGCGAACAGCTTGATAACCGCCGGCCTTCTCATAGTCCTGCAGCGACCCGGTATAGCCGGGCTGCATCATGTTCTTCAATAAGATCAGTTCGTGTTTAGGCATAATGCTCAGCGTGAAACGTAAAAGGTGAAAAGTTAAAAGAAGACCTCTTTTGCATACGTCTCACCTTTTACGTCTCACTTTTTACCGTAACTGGTTCCGGCCACATAAAGGGCCCACTCTTCAATGCGCTGGTTCCGTTCGATCGTAAATCAGCCAAAATGCGGTCGAGCTTGTCCTCGCTCAGCTGTTCGTAGTAGTCGTCATTGATCTGCATCATGGGGCCGGTTCCACAGGCCGCTAGGCATTCCACTGCGCTGAGGGTAAAGAGACCATCGGCCGTCGACTCTCCAGGAGCAATCCCCAGTTTCATCTTGATCCATCCGATAACGGTGTCTGAGCCGACCAGTGCACACATGAGCGACTTACACACCTGAATGTGGAATTTACCCACCGGCTTCAGGTTGAACATCGTATAAAAGGTGACGGTTTCGTAGACCTGCGGCGGTGTTAGCCCAAGCAACTGTGCGATTTCTTGCATGACGGACTCGCTCACGTAGCCCAGGTCGCGCTGGGCGACATAGAGCAGCGGGATCAACGCCGAGCGCTTGACCGGATAACGGCTCAGGATCTCATCAATTTCGTTCTGATGCTTTTCTCTGAACATGACTTTGTGTCGTGTGCCTTCTACCTTGTTACGTGCCACATTCTTAACTGGCTCAACTAGCGATCACATTCCCCCATGACGACATCGTACGTTCCAAAAATCGTAATGATGTCGGAAATTAAATAGCCCCGTGCCATGTGATCGAACGCGCCCATGTGGATAAAGGACGGCGAGCGAATCTTTAGGCGATAGGGACGCGGACTCCCATCACTGATGATGAAGAAGCCGAGTTCCCCTTTGGGGGCTTCAGTCGGGCAATAGGTTTCACCTTTTGGCGGTTTGAACCCTTGCGTAAAGATAATGAAATGATGAATCAAACTCTCCATATCCCGCATCACCAGTTGTTTCGGCGGTGGAATGTATTGCGGCATCTCGGCAATGATTGGGCCGGGCGGCATCTGGTCAAGACATTGGGAGATGATCCGTGCACTCTGGCGCATTTCCTCGACGCGTATCCAATAGCGGTCATACGTGTCGCCGTTTTTCCCGACCGGAACCTCCCAATCCACTTTGTGGTAGACCCCATAGGGTTCGAGTTTGCGGACATCATAGGCCACGCCGGATCCACGCAGAGCCGGACCGGTCATGCCGAAATTGATAGCGTCTTTCCCGGAGATCACTGCGATATGTTTGGTTCGTGCCAGCCAAATCCGGTTACCGGCGAGGAGTGAGTCGTACTCATCGACCTTTTGCGGGAACGTCTCCAAGAATGTTTTCAGGCGACTCACTAATTCCGGAGTGAAGTCGCTGTCGACACCGCCGATCCGATAGTAATTCAAGGTCAACCTGGCTCCGCAGAGCTGCTCGAACATGTCCAGCAGGATTTCGCGTTCGCGGAACGTCCAAAAGAACACCGTCATTGCGCCGATATCCAAGGCCTGGGCGCCCAGCCAAAAGAGATGTCCGAGAATGCGTTGCATTTCCGCGACGATGGTGCGGATATATTCGGCACGCTCCGGGACGGTGATCCCGAGGAGCTTCTCGACCGCTCGGACATAGGCGTAATTGTTCGCCATCGCACAGACATAATCCAGCCGGTCGGTGTGCGGAATGATCTGCATGTATGCCAGACCTTCAGCCAGCTTTTCCACGCCTCGATGCAGATAGCCGAGATCCGGCGTAGCCTTGACGATCCGTTCGCCGTCCAGTTCGAGGACAACCCGTACCACACCATGGGTGCTCGGATGCTGCGGCCCCATGTTGAGCAACAGTTCCTCGCGCCGACTCGATGATGAGGCATTGGGGTTGGCCAGGAACAACTTCTTTTCAGCTTCGGGCACCTCGCTCTCGATCTGCTCCACCGGTGGCTCATCGAGCCGCGGGATAAAGTCGAACTGACTGCGCCAGCCACGTCCCTCCGCGGGAAAATCTTTTCGCAGGGGATAGCCTTCGGCATAGTCCTCGGGGAGGAGAATGCGGCGGAGATCCGGATGCCCGGCAAATCGGATCCCCATCATGTCGTACACTTCACGCTCCAGAAAGTCTGCACCGCGCCAGATGCCCGTGACAGAATCGAGTGAGGGGTTCTCTTCCGTGACCCTGGTTTTGAGACGGATCCGTTTCCCGTGCGGGATGGAGAGCAACTGATAGATGACTTCGAACCGTTGTTGGTCGGATGGATAGTCGGCTGAGCAGATATCCGTGATGTGATCAAAGCCAGCCTCTGGCGCATCATGAAGGAAACGCATCACCTCCAAGATTCCAGCTGCGGCGACCTGCACGGTCGTTTCCGAATGCGCCGTATCCTCGTCGACGGAGAGCACGGCATCCGGGAACTTCTTGAGTAATGTCTCGACCAGTGTCTGCATCATGTCATATCGCGAGAATCAGAGGACTTGCGAGAACAACGCGAAAGGCCGTCATGTTTGCCACGCAACTCTTGCGCGTCTCGCCGGTTACTTCACAAATACCCTTTCACGCTGGATCTTCTCCTGTAACTTCAACAGTCCATCCAGCAAGGCTTCTGGTCTTGGTGGGCATCCAGGTACATACACATCGACGGGCACGATCTGGTCCACACCCTGCACGACTGCATAGCTATTGTAGTGATTGCCGGAGGTCGCACAGGAGCCCATGCAAATGACATAGCGCGGTTCAGGCATTTGATCGTAGATCCGGCGAATCACCGGCGCCATCTTGCGAGAGACTGTTCCCGCAACGATCATGAGATCCGATTGTCTGGGGGATGCGCGAAAGACCCCGGCACCGAAGCGGTCCAGGTCATAGCGAGAGGACACGCTGGCAATCATCTCAATAGCACAGCAAGCCAGTCCGAACGTCATCGGCCATAACGCGGACTTTCTCGCCCAATTGACGACTGCGTCCAAGTTAGTCGTCACAATGTTGGCGTCAAATTGGCGTTCAAGAAGACTCATGCGCGATCCAGTGAACAGTGAAAGGTGAACAGTGAAAGGTGGAGCAAGCAGTGGCCTCCTAAATGTTTCACGTCTAGCGGTTCACGTGTGACTTCTCCTAGTCCCACTCCAGGGCTCCCTTTTTCCACGCGTACCAAAACCCCACGACCAGAATGGCGATGAAGACCACCATTTCCACTAATCCAACCAAGCCAAGACTGGTGAACGCAACGGCCCAGGGAAACATGAAGACGATTTCGATATCGAAAATGACGAACAGCATCGCAATGACGTAATACCGCATCGGAAACTGTACGCGGGCGTCCTGAAAGAGCGGACTTCCGCTTTCGTACGGCGCCAACTTGGCCCGATAGGGCTGGTTGGGGCGTACAAACTTCCCGAGAAAGAGGGTCAATGTCCCGAGGATAATCCCCACGGCAATGAAAATGAGGATGGGTAGATAGTTTTCTGGAACGGTAGCATTACCCATGGCAACACCGTGAAGCGTGAGGCGTGAAACGTGACGCGTCGCCGAATATTGGAGAAGTCGTCATGCCTCAGTCCTTTACGCCGCTGACTGCGTTGTGAGTGTCGAACGAAAGAACGGTTGATACCGTAATCCATCGAGAGCCGGATGCGGCACGGCTTTATGCTGAATGAGCACTTTGAATGTCGTGCCCATCCCGTTTGGCCTTAGTAACTGAATCGCCGCTGCGAGCTCCGGGCTGTCCTGGCCAAGCCCTACGAGCATCTGTTCAATACCGAGCCCCATGAGAAAACTCATCTGGTTGGTGAAGCCGGTTGTCTGGAGGCCCTGTCCTTCGCCGGCGGTCGCCAAACTGGAAAAATCGACATGAGCGGTCATGTCCTGTTCGCCCACATACTGGAATGGATCTTCATGAACTTTGTGTTGCCGGTAACAAAGGAATGTTCCGCGCCTTCGATCGGCACAGTACAGATCCTGGGCGGTGTGGCCGTAATCGATGGTGAGCACAAAGCCACGATCGAGACGTTGCGCCACGTGAGTCATCCAATCGAGTCCCTGGAGATTGATCTCCGTGCGATACCCTTCCGGCCAGTCCGAACTGATGGGGTGGAGATGAGAAGCGAGCCTGTCCGATGAGAGTGGTTTGAGACACTCAACAAATCGCCCATCCCGATAGTCTACCCAGAGTTCCTCAATGCCTTGTACCGTCATCTGGATGCGGTGGACCGGAAACGAGTCCACGAGTTCATTGCTCAGAAACAGACCGGTCAGGCTATGTGGAGGGAGATGGGTAAGAGCGTCAACCCAGGTAATGCGTTGAGGTTGATCGAGCCAAGCAGCGAGATTGTGACGTTGTGCCTCGCGCATGGCCGGACTTCGTTCAATCAAAACATAGCGTAGGCGGTGGAACAATGAAGGGTAGTTGCGCTGAGCAGCCGACAGAATATGTCGAGCCAACAGCCCCTTGCCTGGTCCCATCTCCACGATGGTGAACAGACTGGGTTGCTCAAGCAGTCGGTCCATTTGCTCGGCTTGTTTGGACAGCGCTTGCCCAAGAATCGGATGGACATCCGAGCTTGTGTAGAAATCACCGTTCCTGCCGATGCGTTCAGCCGCCGGTTTCGACGAGCGCATGTAGTAGCCGAACTGTGGATGGTAGAGAGCCAATTCCATGAACCGTACAAATGGAATTGGACCGGAGGCGGTCACTTCGGATGCAATGGCAGCAACGAGTTCCGGATGCCCAGCGCTCATGAAGAGCTCCAAAATTTCCGTGCTATGGGAAAAATGACACCCCTAGAGCATGGGCCATATGTACCCATCTCCTGGTATCGAAAGGTGC
>NZ_JBUBKD010000017.1:0-7314 GCF_054902215.1 Nitrospira sp. CMX1
GGATTGCAAAATGGCAGGTCTTAGAGATACAAGGTATGACTTGATCGTGCTGGCCTGTACACGTTGTGTCATCTTAACTTGACTGAGGTCTATGGATATCGAAATCGGTTCGAATCTCTATAAGAATTTCAACGGGACGATCGAGGTTGAGGGGGTTCCTCAACTCCAGGTGGCTCGCCATCCCTCGACCGGTGCGTTGCTGGTCAATTTTGCGCTGTTCGACTCGAACGGCCGGATGCTAGCCAAGATGGTGGATAGTACGCTCATGTTTAACGAGCGGCGCGCCTATGAGTTAGCCAAGACGGACAAGCACCTTCTGATGAAGGAAGTGGATTCCGGAAAAGTAGTCCTTCAGCTCGATGTGAAGGATCCGCAGGTCGTCTTGCTGGCCCAGGGCGAGTTTCATACGATGAAAGGCCATCTCCTCCAAGTCACGGCGACGGCCTGGAAGATCGAGAAGCAGCACAAGAGCGGGCTGACACACGACTCGCAGGGAGGCGTGGTCTCGATCGGCTAGGAACCGGTGTCGGCTCTCCCTCCACTGGCAGGCTGTCGATAAAGGCCTCCAGCGGCGTTCTCGCGTCGCTCAGAGGCTCACCGTACGGCAGAGAGTCCGCGTCGCCTCTTTACTCGCTGCGGCCTTGCTGAACAGCCTGCAGGGCATCCAGATCCGGTCGGTCACCATGCGCAGCGATCTGTTTGGGAAGAGCAGTGCAGAGTTTGTCAACACACTGCTAGTGGTGTCACAACCAAAGCTCCGCTTTTCAGATCGACTGAAGCGGTATTTCCATCCCGTAATTCTCCCTTGACCAACAACTTGGCGATCGGTGTTTCCAGCTCCTGCTGAATGAGGCGCTTCAGCGGTCGTGCTCCGTACACCGGATCGTAGCCCCGTTCACCCAAATGTTTCAGCGCGGACGGCGTGATGGCCAGCGTGATCCGACGTTCTGCGAGTCTGTTGCGTAGCCGCTCCAGCTGGATCTCCACGATCTTGATCAAATGCTCGGTTCCGAGTGGATGGAACACGACCAGCTCATCGACCCGGTTCAAAAACTCCGGGCGGAAATGTTGGCGCAGTTCACCCATCACGACGGTCCTGACTTGCTCATAGGACGCGCCGCGTTGCTGTGCTTCAAGGATCTGTGGACTGCCGATGTTGGAGGTCATGATCAGCACGGTGTTTTTGAAATCGACTGTGCGGCCCTGTGAGTCGGTCAATCGTCCATCATCGAGCACTTGCAGCAACACGTTGAAGACATCGTGATGGGCCTTCTCGATCTCATCGAAAAGGATCACCGAAAAGGGGCGTCGTCTGACGGCTTCCGTAAGTTGCCCGCCTTCTTCATATCCGATGTACCCGGGAGGTGCGCCGATCAGACGGGCGACGGTATGTTTTTCCATGTATTCGGACATGTCGATTCTGACGAGATTCCCTTCATCATCGAACAAAATTGTGGCGAGTGCGCGGGCCAATTCGGTTTTGCCGACCCCGGTTGGACCAAGGAATAGAAATGACCCGATCGGGCGATTGGGGTCTTTGATGCCGGATCGTGCACGAAGCACCGCGTCCGCTACGGCTCGGACCCCTTCTTCCTGTCCGACGACCCGTTGGTGCAGGAGATCCTCAAGTTTCAAGAGTTTGTCGGTTTCGCCTTCGAGTAACCGCGAGACCGGGACCCCGGTCCAGCGGCTGACCACGGCGGCGATCTCATCTTCATCGACTTCTTCCTTCAGCAAGCGGGCCGCATCCTGTTTTTTCTCCAAGTGTTGCAGCTCCAGTGCCAACTCCCGTTCCAGCTTGGGGAGCTCTCCATAACGGAGCTCGGCCACACGATTGAGGTCATAGGCTCGCTCCGCCTGCTCGATCTTCTGCTTCATCTCTTCGATCGCCTCTCGGGTCTTGCGCAGCCGGGACACGGACGTTTTCTCAGACTCCCATCTGGTCTTCAACGCCTGCAGGTCACGCTGCTTTTCGTTCAGCTCGGCTTCAAGGGTGCTCAGTCGGGCGGCGCTCGCGGCGTCCTTCTCCTTCTTCAACGCCTCGCGTTCAATTTCCAGCTGGAGCACCTTGCGCGACACTTCATCCAGTTCAGCCGGCAGGCTGTCGATCTCGGTCCTGAGCCGTGCGGCGGCTTCGTCGACTAAGTCGATGGCTTTGTCCGGAAGAAACCGATCGGCAATATAGCGATGGGACAGTTTGGCCGCCGCCACCAGCGCGCTGTCCTTGATGCGCACGCCATGGTGGACTTCATAGCGCTCTTTGAGGCCGCGTAGAATGGAGATCGTGTTCTCCACTGAGGGCTGATCCACCAGCACCGTCTGGAAACGGCGTTCCAAGGCGGCATCCTTTTCGATGTGCTTCCGGTATTCGTCCAGCGTCGTGGCGCCGATCAGGTGCAACTCGCCGCGCGCCAGCATCGGCTTCAACAGATTGGCCGCATCCATGGCTCCTTCGGCTGCTCCGGCTCCGACGACCGTGTGCAATTCATCGATGAACAGGAGAATCTGACCTTGAGACGATTGGATTTCTTTGAGGACGGCTTTCAGGCGTTCCTCAAATTCGCCGCGGAATTTGGCACCGGCGACGAGCGAACCCATATCCAGTGCGAAGAGTTTCTTGTGCTTGAGGCTTTCCGGAACATCACCTTTCACGATGCGAATGGCCAGTCCTTCCACGATCGCGGTCTTTCCAACCCCTGGTTCCCCGATGAGCACCGGGTTATTCTTCGTCCGGCGCGAGAGGATCTGGATCACACGCCTGATCTCATCATCGCGTCCGATGACGGGATCGAGCTTGCCCTGTTCGGCCAATTGGGTCAAATCTCGACCGTATTTCACCAGCGACTGGTAGGTGCTTTCAGGATCTTGACTGGTGACTCGTTGATTGCCTCGCACCTGTTGTAAGCTCGCCAAGAGGCGGTCACGCGTGAGGCCCAGTTTCTTGAATACGCCTCCCTCCTGAACCATGGCGAGGAGGACATGCTCGACACTCAAAAAATCGTCCTTCAACGACTTCTGCTCCTCTTCCGCACGATTCAGCACATGGGTGAGACGGTTGGCTACATGCACTTGCCCGGGGGCTGCTCCAGAGCCCTGTACTTGAGGTAACTTGGCCAAGGCGTGGTCGACGGCTTGCCGCACGGCAGGGAGGGCGAGGCCAGCCCCTTCAAGCAAGGCCGGGGTGGTTCCCCCTTCCTGCTCAAGGAGCGCCAAGAGGACATGTTCCACATCGATGCCTTGATGACTTCTCCGCTGGGCGTGTCCGGACGCGGATTGGAGGGCCTCTTGCAATTTGATCGTCATCCGATTCATGTCCATGGGGCTCACCTTTTTATATGAGAGTACTTCTGCCGACGGAAATAAGTGATAATCATTCGGTCGGACAAGTCAACCTGTAGGGGGCATGCCCTGACAGGAACAAGACTAGTGCTTGACCTACCAGGGCAATCCCGACTAGGGTACGCATCGGCATGAGCAAACTCGCATCGGCGACCGTTCATCTCTACAGACACGTGCTTCACGCCACCTGGCGTTCGCTGACCAAAAGCTGGGTATCCATGGTGGCGCTCATCCTCTTTGCGCTGCTTTTTTTGGGCATTGCACGGATCGCTGCTCCGTTGGGCATGGCCGGTGGTTTGTTACTCGGGATGGTCAATGCCCTCCTGGTGGGAGCCACGCTCCGGTTGATTGAACAGTCTCTGAGCGCGTCCAGAACCCTTGGGTTCACGGACGTGACAGAAAGCTTCGGGTGTTACTTTTGGGATGTGATCGGTGTCGGATTTGTGTTGTGGCTGCCGACGCTCTTGCTCGATATGGGTTTACAAGCTAATCCCGCCTACGGCCAATTTCTTCTCTCGGCGTTCTTGCTCTTGGTCTTTCTCCTCTTGAACCCAGCACCGGAAGTGATTTATCAAGTCCGGCATGACTCGACGCTTGATGTGTTCAAGACGTCCTATGAATTCGTCGTGGAGCATTGGATCGAATGGTTTCTCCCATTTGTTGTTCTCATTCTGCCTGTCGTCTTGTCGCCCAGCGGGCTTGAGGAATTCTTTTCACTGTCCGGCCGTGCCGGTCGAGGGGCTGGGCTCGACTTCCTTCAAATTCTCATGCTCCCCCTGACGGCCATCGGTGGGTGGCTGTCGTATATGGGACTCGATGCGGAGGGGCAAGAGATCGTGCTTTTCCTCCTCACTCCACCGGTCGCCATGGCGATCTTATTGTTTCGGGGCCATCTTTTTGCATCGCTTCACGGGTCTTCCAGGAGACAGCGGCTTTTTTCTCACCAATTCAACTCCGGAGAGTAACGGTCTGGGAAAGATTTTCTCAGGGAAGCTTGCTGGTCCGACATATTTTTGTCTTCCAATAGGCGTCTGCCCTTGTGATCGGAAGCTGAAATAGTGTATGGATTACCATACACTGAGTTCTGCCCACCTATGACCTAGTCCGAGCGAGGCACGGACTCATGCGACTTTCAATATTCTGGCGGCTGGTGTTGACCTCCCTGGTCATTATTACGGTGATGGGGGGAGTGAATCTCTACGCACTCTTTCAACTTCGGCAGTTGACGGCTATGAGTACTCAAATGGCATCGTACCATTATCCAGCCGTTGAATCCGCCAAACGGCTGTTAGGGTCACTGTATGCCCAACTGAATAGTGAGAAGAAGTTTCTTGCCACGAAAGATCGTACGTTCCTCACTAATGTGACTGAGGAAGTTGAAGAGTTTCAGCGTGTGCTTCAGATATTGCGAGGACAGGAAAGTTCCACGCGGGGGCTGACGCTGCTGCAAGAGACGGGTGAGTTGCTGAAAGAACGATTGCGGTTGTTTGACACGGCCATTCAGACGACAACGGGGTCGGCTCAGCGTACGATTCCGAATTATGAAAGCACGCGTGACAGCCTCATGGACCGCATGTCCTTTACGTTGCAGAATTATATCGATCTTCATGAGGCGCGAGTCAGTGTGGGGGTGACCGAATCGCATGCCAGTGCCGCCCAAGCCGAGGCCGTGACGGAGCAGCTTGTTCTTGTGGCCTTGATGTTCGGGTTAGGACTGGCAGGAGTGGCAAGTTATACGATCTTGCGTCCGCTCCGAGAGTTGCAGGGACACATCAAGCAGATCGGACAGGGGAACTTTGGGGCATCGATCAAAATCAAGGCGCCGGCCGAGCTCCGCGAATTGGTGGATTCCGTGAACTGGATGGGCCACAAGCTTCAAGAAATCGACGACATGAAAACAGAGTTTCTTGCGCATGTGTCCCATGAATTACGAACTCCCATGGCATCAATTCAGGAAGGAACGAACCTCCTGCTTGACGAGATTCCTGGCCCGCTCGTGCCGGAACAACGGATGACGCTTCGGATCATGGCCGACAGCAGCAAACGGCTGATGCATCTTATCGCCACCATTCTGGATTTATCGAAAATGGAGGCCGGGATGATGGAGTATCGATTCGTCCCTGTCGATCTCCACAGGATTGTGGACATCTCGATCAACAAGATCCGTCTTCTTGCTGACTCTAAGCATGTCCAGTTGGTCTTAGAGCCTGTTGGGCAGCGAGTCTGGATTAAGGCGGATGCGTCTCGACTGGAACAGGTCTTGGACAATCTCTTGTCCAATGCGCTGAAATTCAGCCCAGAAGGGGGAGTCGTGAAGGTCCATATGAAGCCAGAGGTCCAGGCTGGTGTGCTGGAGGTTTCGGTTTCAGATACGGGGCCTGGGATTGCCCCGGAAGATCTCCCGCATATTTTTGAGCGGTTTTATCAGGGCCGTACCAAGGTCAGGCAGGCTGCGGGAAGTGGTTTGGGGTTGGCATTGGTCAAAAAAGTTGTTGAAGCTCATGGAGGAAGAATCTGGATTGAGAGTGAGAAGGGGAAGGGGGCGACTGTACGGTTTATCCTACGGTTGACGAAGCCGGAGGCGAAGGGGGAGCCGTGAAAACGAAGATATTTCTTATGGCGATCAGTTCCGGGGTCTTGCCTCTCTTTCTCACAGGATGTGCCGCATGGACGGGGTCCATCCCAGTCTCTCGCCCGTATTTTGTGACTGACCCAAAGGAAGTGACGAGTTTTCAAGCATTTGTAAAGAAACAGGAAGGATTGGTCCCGCGCTGCGCCCAATCACACTCTTGTGACCAGGTGTATTTTACACTCGGGCTCCTTGGACTCTACGAAAGTCGCGAAGTTGCAGCGAAATACTTTGAAAAGGTTGTGACCGTTGCTCCGACGGGACCGGTCGCGGCGACGAGTAAAGCCTGGCTTCAAGTCCTACGGCAATCCGTTGTTTCAGGGCAGAAAGGATGGTCTCAATCCGTATTGACAGCGCCCGCAATTGCAGAGGCTCACACATCATTGGCGACAGCAACCGATCGTCTGGTTCGAAACTTGCTTGACGAGCAGGTGCTGATACAACAATTCCATGCCTCGAAGGGTGGCGAGTCAGAGGCCATCGAGGTATTGCAGCGGGAGCTGGCGGAGCGAGATCGCAGAATCGAGGCGCTTCTCGCCAAGAAAGATTCGACCAAGGCATCCGCCGATCCCGTCGCGATGCAAAAACAACTGGCTGAACGAGACAAAAAAATTGAAGAACTATCTTCGCAGCTTGAGGCGTTGAAACGAATCGATCAGGAGATGCGTGAAAAGGTTCGTCCGATCCGTCCTCCACTGACGACAGTTCCTACTCCAAGTCCTGAAACGACACCCTAATGAAGAACCAGAAAGATGTGGTGATTATGGAGCCAAAAAACACGGAGCGCGAGAATATTCTTGTCATTGATGACGATGAGGGATTGCTGCATTTGCTGAAAATGCGGTTATCCGCCATGAGATTTTCCGTCACACCCTGTACCACGGGACAAGAGGCCATTGAGGCAGCGAAACATACGACGTTTGATTTGGCGATCACCGATCTCCGTCTCCGAAGTGAGAATGGGTTAGACGTGACCGAAGCGTTGCTGCAAAATCAACCGGGACTTCCGGTCATCATCCTGACGGCCCATGGCAGTATTCCCAACGCGGTGGAGGCCATGCAGCGTGGGGCGTTTGGGTATCTGACCAAACCGTTTGATGATAAAGAGCTCAAGGAGACCATTGATAAAGCACTCTCGCAGCAGCGGATGAGCCGTGAGATTGATCGACTGAAATCGCTGGTGAAAGAGTTGTACGGGCTCGAGAATGTCGTGGCCAGAAGTTCGGCGATGCAACGGCTCTTTCAACAGATCGGCCAGGTCGCCGAGTCGGACGCGACCATTCTGCTGTTCGGAGAAACCGGTACCGGCAAAGAAGTCATGGCTCGTGTCATTCATGCGAACAGTC
>NZ_JBUBKD010000018.1:0-35802 GCF_054902215.1 Nitrospira sp. CMX1
TCCCAATGTTCACGTGCGGCTTCTTCCGCTCGTATTTCGCCTTCGCCATACCCTAACTCCTTTGTCTAAACCCCAGAGGGCTTCATCTCACCATCCCATACAGTTGGGCAATACGTCAGGTCGAGCAATCCACTCCATTCACCGATGTAACCCAAACCTACATGGAGCCCACGACGCGGATCGAACGCGTGACCTCGTCCTTACCAAGGACGTGCTCTGCCAACTGAGCTACGTGGGCCTCTCGACTTCGTCTCACGTCGCCCGGTATCCGTGAAGCACATTTCGGCGACATTCGGCACTCTCAGCGCTTCACGTCTTTTCTGGAGCGGGCGATGGGATTTGAACCCACGACAGCCAGCTTGGAAGGCTGGAACTCTACCACTGAGCTACGCCCGCGTCTTCCCGCATAGTCCTGAGTGCTCAGTGCTGAGCCATTGATCCTGATGCCTATCGCACTCAGAACTCAGCACTCACGACTCGCCCGCTTCACGCCCCTGCCAAGATACTTCCCACCTCAACCCACTCACTCGAAAACATGAAAAACGCTTATCCAACTCGCCCACTCAATCAAAAAAACTCAGACCCACTAACACTCAGGATGCTCACCTGTTCGCATGCCCATGCGCTCTCGCACTCGCGGCCGAGCAAGCACCGCTATGGTGGGCAGGCAAGGATTCGAACCTTGGAAGACATAAGCCAGCAGATTTACAGTCTGCCCCCTTTGGCCACTTGGGTACCTGCCCGCGATGATTCATCGATCGATCACACCAAACTGCGTAGCGCGAAATAACGAACCGCTCAACAAAGACACATAGGCCTATCCGTGCACAACCCTCTGCCTCAATCTTCAATACAGATTGATTCCTTGAAGTGCTCGGACAGGCTAGATTACGAAATGCCGGATTCTATTGACGAACTTTCATTATGTCAAGAGGAGAATTTGACCTCGGGCGTTTTTAGTTTGCACGCGGTTTCACATCCATACAGGTAGATCGCCAGGGTGGACCAAATGACGCGTCGACCATCTTAACAAAATCATCCGAAAAACCAAACACTTGTTCCATAAGGACAAGGGCCTCTTCCAACGAGAGCTGTGAAGATTTAGCCAAGTATCGTTTCTGCGCAAGACGTCGTTCATCTGGATCTACCGGAACATAGTACCCACGAAACTCGCCCTTCTCAAAGGCTGCCTTGAACCGATCAATCCATTGCTGCGCCTTCCGTTGCCCAAGAACTACAGACCTCCCTGTCTGCTGTTGCATTTCCAGCTGACTCCATATGACCCAGCCGACAAAGACCGCCCAGGTTTCATTCAATGCTTCCCATGATTCCGCCTCCGTCAAATACCGTGACTCCACTTCGTCCATACGTTGAACAATTGGAGCAATCATGACCTCTCCATATCGACACGCCTGCTGTATTTTCGCAAAACGCACGAGCGTTTCGGAGTGGCGCTCGGCCTCACCGAGTTGGATGCTTTTGGCCGTGAGGTAATCCATGTAGGCATGAAACAGTTCATGGTACAACACCTCCAGCTCCTTGTGCGTCATCCTACCAAGCGGCTTAAGCACTCTCCCCGCAGCATTGAGCGACACCGTTCGATTGAGAAGCATCCGGTGCTCACCGGGATGATACTCAGCGGCATAGGTTCGAAGATCATCGAACTCAAAACGGATAAAGTCCGGTGGGAGCACCTGCAGGAACTTCGTCGGCAAGTGCAATCGTTCTGCTTCTACCAGAAGACGCGCCCAAGACTGGCTTGCACTCTCCTGTTCGGTATGAGGCCTGTTCGCCGCTTTCGCGAGAACAGTCGCCCCCCACCACCAACAGCACCACAGCAGGAGGAACCGAATCATGAAGTATTTCATACGCACGGGAAGGACAACCAACGGCCATCAACAAGAAGTGCCCATCAATAGGAATCGTGTACCATTCCCCAGTCTCCTCCACCTTCTTCAACAAGGGCAAGCGTGTCCAGCAGGTCAGAAGAGACATGATCGAGAAATCGAGAGGGTTTGGAGAGCAACATCCCACTCGTCCTATCGTACACGTTAATGGGATAGGTCAAAAACAAATGCCGCTTGGCTCGCGTGACGGCCACATAGAACAGACGTCGCTCCTCCTCCAGCTCCTCATCGGTGAGAAACGAATAGGCGGACGGAAACCTACCGTCGACGACCCAAATAACAAAGACACACTGCCATTCCAGTCCTTTCGCAGAATGGATCGTCGAGAGCACCATCCGCTCATCATCACGGTCAGATTCCTCCACACCCACGGCACTCCCATCCGGCGGTTCCAGCGCGAGGTCAGCCAGAAATTCATCGATACCGTGATAGCCCTCGGCGATCGTGTGGAGATGATCCAAATCCCTCGTGCGTTTCGGATAGTCGTCGTAGTGATCCTTGAGAATCGGCAGATAGTACTCGTAGATATGATTGACGTGCTCAGCCGGCTGCCGATCATCCGATCCAGCCAGGCTCTCCAGTGTATTCGCTAAAGCCTTGAGTCCCTGTCCGGAACGACCATTCACTCCACGCAGCACGTCAAATGGCCGCTCAGCCTTCACAATTGCTGCGAGTAAGTCCTGCGCCTTCTTCGGCCCTATCCCTTCCACCAACAGCAGCACACGGTGCCAGCTCACCGTATCGAGTGGGTTCGCGACGACTCGCACATGCGCGAGCAAATCTTTGACATGAGCGGTCTCGATAAACTTCACCCCCCCGCGCTTGATAAAGGGCAACCCCTTGCGGGAGAGCTCGATTTCCAAGTCAAAGGAATGAAAACTGGAACGGAACAGCACCGCCACCTCACTCAGCGGCACCCCTTCTTCACGTAGCTCAAGAATCTTCTGCGCGATGAACCGCGATTGGGCATTTTCCCCTGCGGCCTCCACCAGAGCCGGCAGCGGCCCATCGATCTTTCTCGTGAAGAGGCGCTTCGTATACTTCTCGGTCGCTTCCTCGATAATGCAGTTGGCTAAGTTCAAAATCGGCTGAGTACTGCGATAGTTTTCTTCCAGCTTATAGACGGTCGTGCAGGGGAACAGTTCAGGAAACTCCATGATGTTCTTAAACGTCGCGCCCCGAAACGCGTAGATGGACTGCGAATCATCGCCGACCACCATGACATTCTGATGTGTCGTCGCCAACTGACGGATGACCTCCGCTTGCAACCGATTCGTGTCTTGATATTCGTCCACGAGGATATAGCGATACTGACGTGAAATGTTCGTGCGAGCCGCCTCATCGAACAAGAGCAGCTGTCGCAGCATGACCAGCAGGTCGTCATAGTCCAAGAGTTGCTTTTGCCGCTTCGCCGCCTCATAGGCCTTCGCGAGCCGCCCCAGATCCTCCGAGTGATCCGCAAAATGGCTGAACTCTCCCAGAATGATCTCATCGAGACTGCGCAACGTATTCGCGCTCTTACTGATCATCTCCATGATCGTCCCCTTGCGGGGGAAGCGCTTGTCTTTTTCGTTCAGTCCGAGCTGTGACCGCACCAACGCGATGAGGTCCTCGGCGTCACCACGATCCAAAATTGTGAACCCCGGCTCGACTCCGATCGATCGGCCGTACCGCCGCAGCAACAGATTTGCCACTGAGTGGAATGTGCCGCCGCAGACCCGATGGCTACTCGTCCCAATCAGATCACTGGCCCGTTCCAACATCTCCTGCGAAGATTTCCGGGTGAACGTGAGCAGCAGAATATTCGACGGATCCACGCCGGAATCGATCAGATAGGCTACACGATAGACCAGCGTGCGTGTCTTACCGCTGCCGGCTCCCGCAATGACCAGCGAAGGCCCTTCGCCAGCCGTCACCGCAGCCAGCTGCTGAGGGTTCAGCGCAGCCGCAAAATCGATGGACAACTTGCGCGGCACGGCTTCCTCAGTCGGCCGTTTCAACACGTAGGTTTTGACTTCTCGTTCCATGGAAATGCGCGTACCGAAAATATCCGCTCAGGAAAGGTCGTTGTATACCACACCCACCTGCGCTTTCCTATCCGCCCGAGACCGCTGTCCAGAGTTTGTAAACCAACCAGATGATGAAAGCGATCATAAGCAACAAGATCGCCACCGTCCCGCCGATGATTCCGACAACATAGAACCAGTCGACATGGGTCTCGCGATCCGGCTTGCGGGCTGCTTCGCGGAGCAGAGAGGCATTTCTTACGTGACTCCGAAACCAGACCGAGAAGAGATCTCCGACAATTGGAATGGCCCCGACCGTCCCATTAATCAACAGATTGAGACTCATACGAGTCAGCACAATGCGTGGCACCTGAAGCCGTGTCGCGATACCAAGGATCACCGTCCCGATCAGATTGGCAATGACATCACCGATCCCAGGAATCAGTCCGAGCAGCGGATCCAATCCAATCGACCACGACGTCCCAGGAATTCTGATCGACGCATCCAGCACCTTGGCCAGAATATCCGCGATTGACAGCAGATGTTCGCGCGCCTCATCACGTGGCAAGACTGTGATCCGTGGCTCCAACTCTGTATTTCGCACTGAACTGAGTTCCATTCGAAGAACCATTCGACAGCGGCGCGCTCACTTTATCGGAAGGGACGAGGTATGGGCAATGTATCCCACTTCTCCATATTCATGAAGCACTGTCTCTCAAGCAACCGATTGACCGGAGCATATTGACCGGAACATACTGCCCGCTACATTGACTTGGTGCCGTGCCCGCTGAACTCGGGTAGAGCCCCTAGGCAATGGATCAAGAGTTCCACCTCTTTGCTCCCCACGCATATCTCCGCTATAATCCGGCGTTGAGTTGGAAGGCCCATGGCTACAGCAACCACTGAATACAAAGAACGCCTGCGCCAATTGGCTGAACTCATGCTCGCCGTGTCGGGCGAATCGGTCACCATGATGAAACGCAATGCCCCTGAACAGGCGCTGAAGCTCAAGCGTCAGGATGAGTGGGGTATCTACCTGGAGTTCCTCAAGATCATGTTCAACCTCACGGACCGCTTGGTCGCGTTGCATGTTCCGCTGAAAGATCAGCTGGAATTCATGAACGGGCTCGAAGATGCCGTGACGCAACAGTTGAAACAGGCGCTGGAACCGGCCTTCGGCAACAATGCGGATCAGATGGAAATTGTGATGACGATCGGCACCACCGTGGCCGAGAGTCGCCAGACCTACGAGCACTACAAATTCCTGATCACCGAAGACTCCAAGACCAAAAATGAGATGTTCCGCACCTTCGGTGAGAACGTGGCTGAGGCACTCGGCGCACCACGCAACGCACAGCTGAGCGCGGCAGCATCACTCTGCGCCAGCGCAGTGGTCCCGGCGCTCAGCGCCGTGCTACAAGGACAGGCGCCGCCTGTTCGGGAAGCGGCGCCGCCGAGCTCTCCAGTGAATGCACGCTCGACCGAACAGAGACCATCAACTGGTCAAGAGATCAAGCTCGTCAGCCTCATGTCGAGCGTATCTGGCGAGGAAGTCGAAACCCGCTGGGGGCTTCACCCTCGGTTCCGCGAGGATCTCACCGCTTCCGAGCTGCAGCAACTCACCAAACTCTTAAACCGTGTCGCAAAAATCCTTGGCGAACGGTATGCCTCCGTGGCATTCTCTAAAGAGTGGGCCACGTGGCATAAGGCAGGGCACGCCTAATTCCCACCGGTAGCTGCCCGTCATTGCTCATACACATTGCTCGCCTTTGACCAAAGGAGTGTTTGTGGATTCTACAAACTCGACGAAGAGTGCGCTCCCCCAGAACTTGCATCGTCTCCCCGAGCTGGCACGAAATCTCTGGTGGAGCTGGACGCTGGAAGCTCGCCAATTGTTTGAAACCATTGATCCAACTCTGTGGTTCCTGACAAACCATAATCCCGTCAAACTTCTCGCCGATATCCAGCCGGACCGGCTGACCCGCCTGGCTGAGGATCCCTCATTTCTTCGCCAATATTCAGCCGTTTTTCGCCTGTTCGATGAATACCTAGCCAATAAGAAAAGTTGGACCGGTACTCACCATGCCGACTTGGCAAAGAAGACCATCGCGTACTTTTCGGCCGAGTTTGGGCTGCACGCCTCCGTGCCGATTTATAGCGGCGGGTTAGGAATATTAGCCGGAGACCATTGTAAAGAAGCGAGTGATCTTGGGCTACCGTTCGTCGGCGTTGGATTCATGTACCCCCAAGGCTATTTCCGTCAGCGCATTACACCCGAGGGCTGGCAAGAAGCCGCCTACGCACCCTTTAACCGTGATGAGTCACCAATCCATTTGGCCCAGACTCCGTCCGGAGAACCCTGCCGGTTTACCGTCGACATGGGCAATCGGCGCGTGACCGCGGCAGTCTGGAAACTGCTGGTGGGCAGGATCACGCTGTTTCTCATCGATACAGACGTACCCGAGAACAGCCCTGAAGACCGCGCGCTCTCAGCCCGACTCTATGGCGGAGATCAAGAAATGCGGATCTGCCAGGAAGTTCTGTTGGGAATCGGGGGCGTGCGCATGTTGCGTTCGCTCGGGATCTCTCCGACCGTGTGGCATGCCAATGAGGGGCACTCGGCCTTCCTGACCTTGGAGCGGATGCGCGAGTTGGTGCAAAAGGGCTCATCCCACGCGGAAGCAAGTGAGATCGTTCGGCAAAGCACGGTGTTTACTACACACACCCCTGTCCCAGCTGGACACGACGTCTTCCCCCATCATTTGATGGACCGCTACTTTTCCGGGTACTGGGAGCAACTGGGTCTTTCGCGCGACGAATTTCTGCGCCTGGGTGAAGCTCCCGAATCGCACGGTGGATTCAACATGACGGCATTGGTCATGCGCCTCTCCGCCCATGTCAACGGCGTCAGTCGGGAGCATGGCCGCGTCACGCGCGAGATGTGGCAACACTTCTGGCCTGGATTGCCGATCGATCAAATCCCGATCCGAAGCGTCACAAACGGCATTCATGCACCAACCTGGATTTCACCGGAACTCCACCACCTCTACAGCAAATCACTCAGCCCGACCTGGACACAAACCTGCGACGACCCCGCCATGTGGCAACGGGTGATGGATGTTCCTGACCATGAACTGTGGGCGGTTCGCCAAGCGATGAAACGGAAGTTGATGGGATTTATCCGCGAGCGGGCCAGAGCCGGCTGGATGCATGGGCATCTCCAACCTTCGCAAGTGCTCACACGTGGAACCCTCATGGACCCTGAGGCGTTGACAATCGGATTCGCCCGCCGGTTCGCAACTTACAAACGCGCGACGCTGCTTTTCCGAGATCTCGAGCGGCTCAAAGCGCTGCTCCAAGACCGATGGCGTCCAGTCCAACTGATTTTCGCGGGCAAAGCCCACCCCGCCGATGAGCCAGGCCGGTACTTCATCCATGAAGTGCTGTCGTTCTGCCACGATCATAAGCTCGGCGGTCGCGTGGCATTCCTTGAAGATTACGAAATGCATATGGCAAAGTACCTCGTCCAAGGCGTCGACATTTGGCTGAATACTCCTCGCTTTCCTTTGGAAGCCAGCGGTACCAGCGGCATGAAAGCCGCCCTGAACGGGGTGCTGAACCTGAGCGTCTTAGATGGGTGGTGGGTTGAAGGGTACAACGGAGCTAATGGATGGGGCATCCAACCGCTGAGTCAGCAAGCGGATGTGCAGGCTCAAGATCATCACGATGCGGAACAGCTCTATCGCCTCTTGGAACAGGAAGTCGTCCCGCTGTTCTATCAACGCGATCGAGACGGTATTCCGCGCGGCTGGCTCCAAATGGTGAAAGAATGTATTCGCACCACCGCGCCTCAGTTCTGCACCACACGCATGTTGAAGGATTACGTCAGCCTCATGTACCGCGCCGCTACGGTGCGTATGCCCGCGACATGGTAATTCGGTTTGAGCAACCGGACCGCGGTCTGCTGCACACGCTTCCCCTTCATCTGACCACCGTCGCGCTTGCGATGGTTGGACTAGTTGTGTTTCTTGTTGGACCGGCTGTCGTTGCCGCAGCGACAGGGACACCTTCTCCAACCGAATCGAAAGCTGCCGCGCTCTTCAAGGCAGGTGATTACCCGGAAGTCACAGCGCTCTACCGAAGCCTTCCGCAAGACGTGATACCTTCCAGAGAATTCCTCCGCCTTGCCCTGCAGAGCTACCTCCGCCTTGGACGAACAGACGAGGCCCTCTCCATCTATTCCAAACTGTCCCAGTCTGGGCAATCTCACGATGCGGTGCTTCTTCGCCCATTGGCACTTGGAGTGATTACGAGCCACGTGCGAGATCGAAAGGAGCATATCCGCATAGCCGCTTACTCGGCCCTCGCAGACTTAGGGCTACCGGAAACTGCAGCCGTTCTAGAGGACGGATTGCTGGATCCCTCCGTCGTCGTACGAGCACGAGCCGTCGAAGCGATTGGGAAAGCCGGCCTTGCCCCGAGGTCCGGCGCCTTACGCCGCGCGTTGCGGGATGAGATGCCGACCGTCCGCATCGCCGCGATGACCGCGCTTGGAGGAGCACAAGCCGCCGACGTTCGACAACAATTGATTGACGTGGCTCGTACTGAAGATGGTCCCGAGTCCATTTTTGCTTCCGCAGCCTTGGTCATGTTGGGCCATTCAGAACGACTGGCTGAGATTACCAGTGCCGCAACGTTACCGGACGCGGAATCCAGGATGGCGGCATTGGGTGTCTTGGGGCGACTCAAACGCCCAGCAAGTCTCGCCGTCCTGGCACAAGCCGTCTACGATCCCGATCCATCAGTCCGCGCCTTTGCTGCCGGTGCGCTAGGAGAATTTGGTTCTCCCGATGGTGCGGCTCCGCTGACACATGCCATTGGAGACGAAATCGCAATGATTCGCGGCGTCGCAGCGGCAAGCCTTGGGAAACTCGGCATCAAGGATAACCGACCGCTGCTCTTGGCACTGACTCGCGATCCCGATGCCCATGTGCGTGCAAGTGCTGCAGAAGGATTGCTTCGCCTTGACGATGCCTCAGCCATCGCCCTGGCAGCTGAGCTAGCTCGACATCCCGATCCATCTATTCGAGGTGCAGCAGCCCAAGCTGTGAGTGCCTCACGGGATGAGCAGGCGCTCACAATATTGCAATCGCTGTTGTTAGACCAACAGCCACTCCCGCGGTTGATGGCTGCCAAGGCATTGCGAAAAAGCAACGACGGAGCCGTCCCTATTTTGGTACAAGGGTTACGCGATACGGATGAGGCAGTACGCATCGCGGCGGCGAACAGCCTTCTTCAGCAGTTAGGCAAGCACCCTGCACCAACCCGACGCCGCTAACGCAGGACCACTATGGCCAAATTTCTCACAAGCTTGTTGCTTCTCGTCGGCGCATTTGGAGCAGGGTATTATGTCGGGCAACGACCCGTCGGCACATTGCAGCAATCCGTCTCCGACCTCCAGCAATCGCTGAAAGAGGTGTCGAGAAATGTTGTGGATACGACGCTCAGCATCGAACATGATCTTCGTCGTCGTCAGGGACTCGTCGAAGCCAAGTCCCGCTTCTTACAGGCAAAGGTATACGTGATCGACCGGAATCATAGCGAAGCCGTGAAGGAGCTGGCAGGAGTGATCGAGGCACTAGAGGCCATGACTAAGGGAGCCAAGGCCGACGACACCACGGCGGCGTTGCGCCACCTCGTTGATTCGCTACGGGACGTGCAATTAGAACTGACGACGGGGAAACCGATCTCGTTCAAGAGAATGGATGAACTGCAGCAACGGATGGATCAACAGCTAAATAAATAGCTCACGCGTTGGTAGACTCTGAGGTCGGCTGCTTCTTCCACTTCGCCAAAATCCGCTCGACCCGCATTTTCACGACCATATCAGAGTCTTTGAGCAACGGCTTGATCGCCTCACGCCCGCGATCATCGCCAATTGACTCCAATGCCGCAGCCGCCGTCAAGCGTGTAAACCAGTCCTTATCTCCAAGCATCTGGATGAGAGGATCGATGGCCTCGGCACTTTTAATCCGTCCCAATGCAAGCACGGCGCATTTCCGAACGTTTTCATCCTTATCACGAAGGGCAGGAATGAGCTTCTCGACGGATGGTGCACCCAACGCAACTAAGGCATCGATCGCATCGTCTTTAAACTCATCGTTCCGAAGCTGAAGCATCAGGGGATCCAGCACGCGCTCGTCACGTATCTTCCCGAGTGCCGCTATGGCATACTTGCGCACCTCCCAGTCACGGAGGAGCTTGAGCAACGTCTCAACCGCAGGCGATCCCACCTGACCCATCGCCTCAATAGCGACTTCACGGACCTGCCAATCACCATCCCGCAAGGCACGCGCCAATGGTTCAACACACCGCTCGTCCCCCATTTCTCCGAGGGTGATCACGGCCTCGCGGCGAACCACCCAGTCAGAGTCTGCCAATAGATCGATCTGGATATCGATCTCGTCCTTGACCTGCTCTTCTTCCAGTACAGCCGAGTCTAAGCCAGCCGTTTGCGGCTCAACAGCGAAAGATTCCGTTTGTACCTGCTCAGCAGTAGTCCCACCAACCGGTTCATCACCAATTGGCTGGCTAAGGGGATTAATGTCTACTGGGGAGCCTTTTGTCTTAGAATCCATGGAATCAATTAGTCTCTTGACACAATACCTTGCACGAGAGCGATTATGCTGATGCGGGAACAGCGGCGCCTTTGCTTCCGGCTGCCCGTTTTTTTCGCTGCACCAGGGCCCGCCTCTTGCGCTGCTCCCGCTTTAACCGTTTCTTCAAAGAGCGGAGAGCGGCATCCCCTTCAGGATTACCGTGATTGGTCGCCTTTGTGACAATCTTCTTCTTTAATTTCGCTTCATCGGATTCTTGCGCGCGCTTCTTGGCCATCGACTCATGCCTCCCCTTCATGTCGATTCATATAGATGGTCTTCGGCTTATAGAAAGAGTGCAGTCTAGTGGAGAGCTTTACGCACTGTCAACCTGAATGGGGCCTGTAGGTATGCTCTCAAAATGGACATGTCTTTGTGAGGGGACATCAGCCGATGGATTTACAAGTTCTGCTTCTTGATGAGCGCCTACCGACATCACGAGGAAATAAACTCACGGCGCTCAGCTAAGGACCAATGAGGCAACCGGAGTTTGGATCGGATCTACTACAGACAAGATGGCAAGTGCCCACCGGTTCCTCCTCGCAATCCAGAGGTCGCCAGGGGAATTTCGTGCTTGAGACGTCATACCCTGTGATGTCCGATCGACTGGAAGCATTCGACCGGTAAGAACGGATGACATTGGCCCGGTAAATTGCTCTGCGAGCAGCAGCAGCTCGGGACGGCGTTCACCCACAACCTCTAGCTGCACGTGTGCGACCCCTTCACGCTCCATTCCGAGAAGGACGGCCGCCCTATGGGAGAGATCAAGAATCCGCCCCTTTTCATAAGGCCCTCGGTCAGTCACCCGCACATGGAGATGTTTGCCATTCGACAAATTGACGACGCGGACCACACTCCCGAGCGGAATCGTCCGATGCGCAGCCGTCAACCCTTCCATATCGAATATTTCGCCATTCGCGGCCTGCCTTCCATGAAACTGTTCACCGTACCAGGAGGCGACCCCGCGATCTTTAATCCCGACATCCAGCTGCACCTCCCCTTTGGGGACCCACGAGCAAGCCCCCAACGACAGACACAACACCAGGGCAAAAGAACTCTTCGAGAAGAGCCGATTGTGCGGAACGTCCGTGCTCATACTGGACTTGCCTCCCTCTGAATGCTGACGTACTCCGAATTTTCGATCGACTCAGAGTATGAAAGGTTTGGCACTTCGACAACACCGACGGGAGTACCCCTCTCCCCCCACCTCCGTATAGCTCATCCTTGTTCAAAAAAGTACCTATATCACCCATCGAACGGAGCTCCTATATAACCGAGGCACGCTATAAGTTCAACACCTGATGGTGGTTGAGGCGAATGACAAGATGGAAGAGTGTCACCTCCATTTCTTGAGTGAGTTCCTTATTTCTCAATGCATTCCGAGAGACAGCCATCGCATCGAGCCCGCTTATTTTCGACCTGCGGAGAAAGTCCACCAGTCGGAATCCTGCCACCATATTGACTGCATCGGATGGAGTGAGTAAGATCCACCCGACAAGGGCTGTTAGTCTGAGAGCAGTACTGCTCCATATTCTCCACAGCTGTTCGCACCGACATCACTTTCGTGATTGACGTTCACAACATTACAAAACGATACGGCCATCATACGGCCATTGATCGCGTTACCTTTTCTGTCGCCAAAGGGGAAGTCCTGGCCTTTCTTGGCCCCAACGGGGCCGGCAAGACCACCACAATGCGGATTCTGACCTGTTTCATACCGGCGACGGAAGGCACGGCACGCATAGCGGGTTTCGACTGTACCGATCAACCCTTGGAGGTGAAGCGGCAGATCGGTTATCTACCGGAAACACCGCCGGTCTACCAGGAACTGACCGTCACGGAATATCTGACCTTCGTCGGACAACTCCGTGGCATGGCAGGACCAAGACTCACCTCGGCGCTCGACCAATCCATCGGGCGGCTTGAGCTGGGTGCTGTGCGACACCGGCTGATTGGGAACCTCTCCCGTGGCTATCGGCAGCGCGTGGGACTGGCACAGGCATTGTTGCATGATCCTCCGGTCCTGATTCTCGATGAGCCAACCGTGGGCCTTGACCCGAAACAGATCATTGAAATTCGGGAACTCATCAAGAGCCTCGCCGGCTCGCATTCCGTGATTCTCAGCACCCATATCCTTCCCGAGGCGACGGCCGTCTGCCAGCGCGTGGTCATCATCAATAAGGGTCGGATCGTCGCGGAAGATACCCCTGAGCAATTGTCGGCGCGTTTACGTCAATCGGAAAAGGTCTCGCTGACGCTGAAGTCCCGCCCTGCGGACTGTGAGACAAAACTGCAGGCCATCCCAGGTGTTCTTCATGTGCTTCCTGGACAGGGAGGAGGCACCTTCCTTATCGAATGTGAGTTGGGCCGTGACCTGCGTGATGAACTCGCACGCGTCGCCGTGATGAACCAATGGGGGCTACTCGAACTCCGGACGGTGTCCATGACCTTGGAAGACGTTTTCCTCCAGCTGACACGTCACGAAGAGCACTCCACCGAAACAACAGAGGCCACCGTGAGCATGGCTACCGCGGGAAAGACGTACACATAGCAAGCTGCGGAAATACTCGTTTAATGCGAACATTATGACTGAAAGTTTCCATACGATGCTCATGCCAGAACACTTCAGGATACTCAAAAAGGCTGTCCAGCAAGGCCGCAGCAAGTGAAGAGGCGAGGCGTAATCCATTTTCACCCGCCCACCCACTGCCTGTCGGAACAGGCGTTATCCCGGCGGTACGTTGAGTCTCTGAGGTTCACGCCGCGCCGAATAAGGCGCGGCACGCTTGTGAACGCCGCCGAGATGGTGAGGCGGCTGTATCTTGCGAGAACGCCGCTGGCGGACTTTTTCAGCATCCTATTAGGAGCTGTATGACCCCGGTACAGGCCATGATTGCCAAGGAGCTGCGCGTCTATTTCGTCTCGCCCATCGTCTATGTGGTCGGAGCAGTCTTTCTGCTGATTTTCGGGCTACTGTCCTACCTCTACGTCGGATTCGCGGGCGCGCAGGCCATCCAATTGATGCAAATGCAAGGTGGGCCGGCCCAGATTAACCTAAACGATCTGGTCTTTCGAAATCTCTTTGCGAGCATGCGAATCGTCCTCCTGATTATCTTGCCGATATTGACCATGCGATTGTTCGCAGAAGAACGCAAGTTGCGGACGTTCGAGTTTTTGCTGACCTCGCCGCTAAGGGTCAATGACATCGTCGTCGGCAAGTTTGTCAGTGTGTTTGTCATCTATCTTGGCCTGGTGGGACTCACCGTACTGGTCCCGAGCGTGCTGATGCTCTTCAGCGACTTTGACTGGAATCCCATCTGGACCGGCTATCTCGGCATGGTGCTGCTGGGGGCCCTGTTTCTTTCCGTAGGCGTATTCGCATCGGCAGTCACGGAGAACCAAATCGTCGCCGCCTTCATCAGCTTCGGCATGCTGCTCACGGTCTGGTTGATCGCCGGGCTGGGCAGCCTCTTTGGGGATACCACCGTGGGTCATATCATCTCGTACGTGTCCTACATGGAGCACTACGACCGCCTCGTTCGGGGGCTGATCGATACGAGCGACCTGGTGTACTTCGGAAGCGGCCTCGTGCTCATGCTGTTCTTGACACATCGAGTCGTGGAATCGACGCGCTGGAAATGAATCTCCAATCTTTTCCCCTCGGCATTCTGGGAGTCCTGCTCGGCATCGGTGGCATGATCGCCTACAGTCTTCGACCGGACTGGCTATGGGCCGTGACCATATCCGAAGGATTGGCGCTGGCCTGCCTGGTCTCGTTCTTTGCACTCCATTTCGAGACCGTCAAGGCCTTCTCTGGTCGACGCTCAACGAAGATGGGGTTGAACAGCTTTCTGATGATCATACTCTTCACGAGCATTCTGGTGATCGTGAACTTTCTGGCATCACGGCATTCAGTCCGATGGGATCTCTCAGAAAACCAGAACTTCACCCTTGCGCCTCAAACCTATCGAGTGCTTCGGACCCTCCCACGCGACGTCAAGATCACCGTCTTCACACGAGAAAAGGATCCCGGCTATCAGGCCTTCAAAGAACGCTTAGAGAGTTATCGGCAAGCCTCGACCAAGCTGAGTGTGGAATTCATCGATCCGGAAAAGCAGCCGAAGGTGGCCCAGACATACGGCATTTTTCGGACTGACACGGCCATCTTCGAGAGCAACGGACAGACGATCCGCGTAACGTCCCCATCAGAAATCGAACTGACAGGCGCATTGATCCGGATCTCCAAGGACTCGAAAAAGCGGATTGTCTTCGTTGAAGGCCACAGTGAGCTGAATGTCGAGGACAAAGACCGGAATGGTCTGTTCATTGCGAAAGAAGCCTTGATTCGCCAAGGGTATGATGTTGGGACTGTCTCGCTCCTGAAAGAATCAACCGTGCCCGACAATACGTCTGTGTTGGTCCTCGCCGGTCCACGTCGTTCCGTCATGAAGGAGGAGCAGGATCGTATTCACGCGTATGTTGAGAAGGGCGGTCATCTATTGCTGCTGGCTGATCCCGATACACAGACAGGGCTCGAAACGCTGCTGACCCGCTGGGGACTGGGCCTGGGCCCCGGTGTCCTGGTCGATCTTCAAGATCGGTTAGCCCAGGGAGACCTCACCGCACTGCTGGTCAGAACATTTACGGAACATGAGATCACGCAAGACCTCACCTCGGCCGTGCTGTTGCCGCTGTCACGACATATCACCTTCGATGAGCAGATCGGCAAAGACTGGGACTTCGTCCCACTCGCCAGAACCTCGTCCAACAGCTGGGCTGAAACGAACATGCAAGGCCGGGTAGTGAGCCTGAGTGAAAAAGAAGACGTGAAGGGACCTCTTCCTATGGCTGCAGCACTGTCGCCCAAGAAGGCCCCAAAGGAAGGCAAACCTCGCCCCGCCATTGTGGTGATCGGCAACTCGACCTTCGCCTCCAACGCCTTCTTCAATTTCCCAGGCAACAGCGACTTTTTCCTCCATACGACCGGTTGGTTGGCCGAGGAACGAGACTTGATCTCCATTGCACCGAGAGAGCCGGCATTGCACCCCTTCACGCCCAATCCCACGCAGGAACGTGCGTTGATTTACATCCAGGTTATCTTACTGCCGCTCATGATCTTCCTGACCGGCCTCATTGTGTGGAAAAAACGCCGACGATTATGATGAATCTTCTTTTCACCCTCTTCTCTGTAGGATGGTCAAATTGGCTGTCCGGCAAGGCCACAGCGAGTGAAGGGTCAAGGCCTGCCCTCTGGGGCACGTTGAGAGTCTGAACGATGCGAGAACGCAGTTGGCGGCAATTTTCACCATCCTGATATGCGTTATTGGCCTACACTTGTAATGCTGGTGATGCTCGCTGGACTGGGCGGCTATCTCTACCTGGTTGAGTTTCCCGCCAAGCAACAGGAAGAAAAACAAGAGACGGCCCAGAAACAACTCTTGCCGTTTCCAGAGACCACCATTACCGGCATCTCCGTTACCACCGCTCAGGGACCGATTGAGATCAAACTGACCGAACCGGGGAAGTGGTCGATCGTGGCTCCACTTCGAACCGAGGCTGATACCCGCGAGGTCCAGGCCCTCGTTCGTGCACTGGTCACAGGAACCGTGACCAGAACCCTGGAAGACCAGACCACGCAGCTGGTGGCGTTCGGCCTCGAACCGCCGGTGACCACTATCACTGTGACAGCCGGCACCCAACAGGAAGCTATTTCAATCGGCGATAGTGGTCCTCTATCCAATACCCTCTATGTCTTGCGGAAGTCGGATCACCGCATCCTCCTGACGAGTCTGGCGCCAAAAGATCTTGTGAACAAGTCCTTGATGACCTTTCGTCGGAAAGAGCTGTTGAAGTTCGTTCAAAATGATATCGAGCGGGTTCGCTTGACCTATCCGACGACTGAAATCGTGATCTACAACATGGCGAAGGACAAACCCAAGCCTTCATGGAAGATTCGGTATCCGATCGAAGCCGAAGCGGATCAGAACGAAGTTCGAGCATTGATGTTCCGCCTGGAAGACTTGAAGGCGCTCGGCATCATTGATCCAGGTCCCGAACGAGACAGCATTGCCAAGACCTTGACGACACCGAAAGTGAAGGTCACCTTGCATACCGCTGCCGGGGACCAATCAGTTCGGCTCTATCAATCGGACCCGCAGAAGGGCGAGGCTATTGCAGAGATTGGACCGGACGCACCGCTCTACCGTATCAATCCGGGACTGATCAAGGACCTGACGAAGGACCTCTTCAATCTTCAAGATAAACGACTCTTCGGCCTCGACTACACAGATGTGGCCATGCTGTCGGTCAAGACGAGGGAGCAAGAGTACATATTGATCAACCAAAGCGGTGAGTGGGCCCTGGAAGACCAGCCTATGGAGAAGGTCACCCAAGAGGTGGCCGATCTGCTCGTCAGCCGGGTAGCTAATCTACCGGCAGAAGAACGGATCATGAAACAATCCTCGCCGCTCGCCCCCTATGGGCTTCTGTCTCCGGCTGCAGAGTTTGTCGCCACCGCGAAAGACGGCAAGACCACGGGAAGACTCACCTTGGGCAGTCAGTCCGGGAATCTCCTCTATGCGACCGGCCAGCGGATCTCCGGTTTGTTTCAAGTGCGCCCTGATCTCCTGACCCAGATTCCCTCTAAATCTGAGCTCCTCGGAAAAACAGCGAGCAGGACAACAACAGGGCGCTAAATCGACTCCTGTTCACTCCTACCTATTAGCTATACTATGTAAATACTTTAGTCAGGTACTTGACCTGACTAGTACAATTCCGCTATAGCTTCAACCGTGCCTATCGAGACAGCGAAGTGGTGCTCAACCAAGTTCGAGCGGTCTCGTCATTCCAAAACCATACAGTTTAGGGTCACCCTACGTGACCAAGCATATCCTTAACGATCTGCCTCAACAGAAAGTGAGCAGCTCCACCATGACATACCCACTCATCCGTACCGCACGATCTTTCACGGGAATGGCTCTGGTCCTCTTGGGATTGAGCACGTACGGCTGTGGAGACTCAGGAACAGCCACGCAACCGGCAGAGCTTGGGAACCTGTCGGTCTCCGCCGGAGACCTACAACCAACTTTTACCCCGGCAATAACGAGTTATACCGTCCAGCTCCCGACCGATGTCTTAAGTACAACCATCACCGCAACCCCTCGAGTAGCCGGCGATACCATCCGGATCGATAATCAGCAAGTCACGAGTCAAACCATTACGCTCGACTCGCCGGGGACAGAGAAATCCATTAACATCGTCGTCACAGAAACAGGCACAGGCGGCACGTCGAAGTCCTACACTGTCCAAGTCAAACGCGCGAGCCTGACCGGAGACAATTCGTTAGCGAACTTGACTGTTTCACCAGGAATCCTTGCGCCCGAATTCGATAAAAGCTCGGTGAGATACACAGTCAGTGTTGACAATAACATCAGAAGCGTCACGCTCACCCCCACTCTCTCAGATCCTGCCGCAACGATGACCGTAAATGGGCAGCCAGCAACCTCTGGTCAAGCACGCGCAATCAATCTCAATGCTGGCAACCAGGTCACGACAATCACGATCGCCGTCACGGCTCAGAATGGAAGCACGCAATCCTATGAGGTTGCCGTAAGTTCTAAACCATCAAACAACTTACAAGGGCTCACTATCTCACCCGGAACCTTAGTCCCTGCGTTCAGAGCAGGCGGCACCGGCTACACGGTGAACGTGGGTAATGGTGTAGGCAGCGTGACGGTACGGCCAACCCTGGCAGATACCAGGGCAACCATGACCGTGAACGGCCAAGCCACCACGTCTGGGCAATCTCAAACCATTACATTAAACCAACCCGGCTCTCCCACAATTATCACCATATTCGTAATCGTTCCGGAGGTGTTACCCAAACAGTATTCGGTGACCGTCAATCGGGCAGCCCTTGGTGGAAACAATAATTTGTCTGCATTAGCCGTAACACCGAGGCCCTTAGACTCCCCCTTCAACGCAAACGATCTCAGCTATACCGTGAATGTGGCCAGCACTGTAGGCAGCGTGACGGTACGGCCTACCCTGGCCGATCCCGCCGCGACCATGACCGTGAATGGACAAGCCTCCACATCGGGACAGGCCCGAGCCATTACCTTGAATGGAGCGGGATCGGATACTTCAATTAATATCGTAGTGACCGCCCCCAATAGCACACAAAAGATCTACACGGTAAGTGTTCAACGTGCAGCCCTCGGTGGCAACAACAATTTGCAGAGCTTGACCGTGTCGCCAGGCACCCTCAGTCCCGCGTTTAATGCAAACACAACAAGCTACACGGTAGATGTAAACAGCAATGCGACCAACCTAACGGTCACACCGCAGCTCCAAGATTCTGCTGCCAGCCTTCAAGTGAATGGACAAGCTTCCACTTCTGGACAAGCTCGGGCCATCCCGTTGAACGGACCAGGCTCGAACACCATTATCAATGTTGTGGCAATCGCACAGAACGGGAGCCAAAAACTTTACTCGATCACCGTCAATCGTGCGGTGCCATCGAGCGATAACAATCTGTCAGCGTTGAGAGTGCGGGTCGGTAACACAACCCAGACCTTGTCTCCATCATTTAACTCGGACGAATTAGCTTATACTGTCAACGTAGCGGCGGGTGTAACCAGTGTCAGTGTGACTGCGACAAAAGCGGACTCGAACGCCGTGATCTCTGGGGACCTGCCCAATAGCGGACAGGCAACCATTCAGCTAGATGGGCCTGGAACCAGTAAAGTGGCATCAATCATAGTCACCGCCCCAAACGGAACACAGAAATCCTACGCCATCACCATAAACCGAGCAGCGCCATCGAGCGACAACAATCTGTCGACGCTGTCTGTATCGCAAGGCAGCTTGACTCCTGTCTTTGCTCCTGACACATTCGCCTATTCGGTGGATGTGACGAGCGACATCTCAAGCATCAACGTAGCTGCAACGAAAGCAGATCAAAGCGCCGTGATCTCCGGTGACCTGCCCAACAGAGGACAAGCGACCATCCAGCTGGACGGACCAGGTACCAGTAGAGTAGTATCGATCATAGTCACCGCCGCAAATGGAATTTCGAAAACCTATGCCGTCACCATCAACCGAGCAACGGCACCTACCCCGCCGGCTAAACCGGCGACCGCCCCTGACCTGCTACAGGCAGATGACTCTTGCCAACTTATTCCAGGGACGAGTACCTGCTTCCCTCCCACTAGTAATACGGACAACCTGACGAACATCAAGAGACCAGGATTCAGTGTCTCAACGCCAGGCACAGGGGAGGCCGCAAAGGTTTACATAAAGAAAACAACAGGGGAAGAATTCCCTTCATCCTCTACTCCGGCTGGCAACACCCTTATCTTCAGACCGAATGTGGATTTACCTGATGGCCTCTACGACGTTACCTATACATTAAGTAACTCAGTCGGCGAGTCGGACAAGAGTCCGGTCATGACGCCACAATTGGAAATCAACACCATAATCAATAACTAGCGCTATCAACGCTGCCACCGCCTGTGAGGAGATGTACAGCCGATTAAGGTGACCGTTTCGGCAACTAGGTTCAAACCGGAATGCCGTGCTGTCTAGATCGCCATTGCCGATAAGCAAATCCCAGCGTCTCAATTGGCTGTTCCACTGGACAAATCAGAGGCGCCAATTGCACCCACTAGCCGTATCAGATCACACTCCCTCACCCTGAGCCGATCACTCTAAGAGTACCCCTCAATTATCCCGGGGATCGTCCCCCGTCCATCTTTCAGCACCCTCTGTTGCCTCGACCAGCCCCCCTCCTTTGCCCAGTCTTCCTATACTCCTGTAGGTCTAGACCGTTTTCCCCTCCTCTCCTAGCATCTGGAACCTGCTTTTCGGGGTTGGTAGGATCCGGCAGACTGAAGACTCCTGCAACAAGAGAAAGTAATCGGAATCACTATGAAATACATTCTGACCATGACCCGCTTCTGTCACACGGTTCTCCTTGTCGCCATCATCGGGTTTAGTGCTACTAGCTGCCAAGACAGCGTCTCTGTTTCAGAGAATACCGTAGAAGTTCCCCTCTCCAGTTTGACCGTGACCCCAGGGACCCTACAGCCTGCGTTTTCGAGTAATACCACAAGCTACCTGGTCGAGGTATCGACTACGGTGAGCACCGTCACTGTGACCGCTACCCCACGAGACAGCTCAACAACACTGTCGATCAACGGCATCGATACCAACCCAGGTCAGGGACGCCCCATTACACTCAGTTCATCGCAACCAACGACGACCATCACCATCGTCGTCACAAGCCAAAACGGCCTTGAGAGCACCTATGACATCCTAGTTCGTAAGGTCGATAACACGCTATCGGCCTTATCGGTGACACCTCCTGGGGCTTTTCCCGCTCCGGGATTTGTGCCGAGCACCCTGACCTACCAAGTTGATGTCGCCAGCAGCATCAATAGTGTCACCGTTGTGGCCACGAAAGCTGATCCGCATGCCGTGATGTCCGGATCAGTGACTGCCGGAGCGGGAAGCACCGCCGGCCAAGCCATCATCCCACTGAACGGGCCCGGGCAACCAACAGTGGTGTCGATCACCGTGGCTGTCCCCAATAGCGAAGCCAAGACTTATACCATCACCGTGCAACGTGCGGCTCTATCAAGCAATAACAACCTATCGGCGTTGACGGTCACACCACCCGGTTCTTTCCCTCCTCCCGGCTTCATTCCGAGTACCCTGAACTACACCGTAAACGTGGCTACGAACGTCAATCGCGTGGATGTCACGGCAACTAAATCCGACATCAATGCCGTGATGGCTATCGGCAGCGTAATCGTCCCGGCAGGAACCGCATCGGGGTCAGCTCTCAATATTCCACTCGATGGACCCGGGTCCCCTACAACCATCTCCATTGTTGTGACCGCCCAGAATGGGAGTCCCAAAACGTACAGTGTTACCGTAAACCGAGCTGCATCGACCGATGACACGCTATCAGCCTTGACGGTCGCCGCGAATAGCCTCGGACAGCCGCTGGTTCCAGGTTTTAGTGCGAGCACCGTGGACTACACGGTGAACGTCGCCAGCGCTGTCACTGAAGTTATCGTCTCGGCAACCAAGTCTGATCGGAGTGCCGTGATGCTGATCGGTTCCCTAACCGTCCCTGCCGGGACCTCATCAGGGCAAGCAACCTTCCCACTCGGTGGGCTAGGCACCCAAACCGTTGTGTCGATTTCAGTAACTGCTCAGAGTGGAGGCGCTCCTAAGACTTACACCATCAGGGTGAACCGTGCAGCATCAACCGATGACACGCTATCGGCCTTAACGGTCACCGCAAACAGCATCGAGCAGCCGTTGGTTCCAAGCTTTAGCGCGATCACTTTAGGCTATTCTGTAAGTGTGGAGAGCATCGTCGATCAAGTAACTGTGTCCGCTACCAAGTCCGATCTCAATGCTGTAATGGCTATCGGTAGCGTAACTGTCCCTGCAGGAACAGCTTCCGGTTCAGCACCCAACATTCCTCTCAGTGGGCCAGGGACCCCAACCGTTGTGTCTATTTTCGTGACTGCTCAGAGTGGAGGAGTCCCCAAAATCTACACCATTATTGTGAACCGAGCACTGTGATCCACTCGACGCCATCACGCCTATAACGATTTTTCCATGCCTGCGCGGTCCTACCTAAACCCAGCGACCACAGCCAATCTCACTCACTAAGGAAGACTCTCCTCGACATATCCAATCGTTGTACAAGATTTATAGCTAAGCCCAGTTGTTGTTGCGACCCTATTCCCCAGACCTCACCCCCCTCGAGCACGACTTCGCCGTGCTCAAGAAACGTCGGAAATATCAGGAAACCACGTCAATCGATCAGCTCGTGAAGGCCTATCAATGATTATCGCGTGGCCATAGTCAGAGGTTTTGACTCCCATGAGTCATAATCAACCAGGAAAACGTTTCCAACTATATCTTGCCCTAAACGACCAGCGCGTCCAGCAAAGTTCCATAGGGATGCCGAACCGAGATTATTACCTTGGCCCCTGGTTGGTGTATCGATAAAAACATTTCTCGCAGGGAGGTTTACGCCTTGGAAGAGAGTCGTGTACAGACAAGATACTTCAAGTGCTCACTCTTGAACGCCTCTTCAATGGCTCCCCTTAGCAAGCTAGCGCATTTTGGATTTAAGTGTAGGGGCTGACATAGCTAAGCACTAGGCTCAGGACTCATTTTTTCAGATAGAAGGTGACAGTTGCGGCGAGGCGGATCGCCGAGAAGAAAGTGCAGGCACAGCGATCATATCGCAGGGCAAGCCGACGCCAATCCTTGATCCGCCCAAACATGCTCTCGATCTTGTGTCGTTGTTTGTAGAGGAGTTTGCTGTAGTGGCGCCGTCTCGTTCGGCCCTTACGCGGCGGAATGCAGAGGGTGATCCCCTGCTGCTTGAGGGCAGTGATGAACCAATCCGCATCATAGCCGCGGTCGGCAATCAGGTGCGTGGCATTAGAAAGACAGGGGAACAGGCAGTGTGCGCCAGTGTCATCGCTGGTGTGTCCGGCTGTCAGCAACAGGTATCCCGGCTTGCCCGCGTCGTCGCACACGGCGTGGAGCTTCGAATTCAGGCCACCTTTCGTGCGGCCAATACAGCGGGGGACTGCCCCGTTTGATACAGACTTGCTGCCGTTCGGTGGGCCTTCAGATGGGTGGTCTCGATCATCAGACAGTCTCTCGCTCCAGCGTATCGCGACAACTCACGGAAGTCTTGTTCAAGATCCCTGCCCGGCTCCAGCGGACAAACCGATTGTAGTGCGTCTTGTGTGGCCCATAGGCGTTCGGAGCATCTTTCCATTGAAGACCATACCGGATCCCAGAGATGATCCCGCCGATCATCCGCTCGCGGCACACCATGCGAGACCGGGAAACGGGGGTTGATCCGATTCAACTGCTGCGTGGTCAACAGAAACAGGTCACTCATGGTTACCTCCAGCCAGCGTGCAGTACAGATCACTGGCTGAGGGGACCCCTCACACTTAATGAGTCCTGCCTCTAGACTCTTGAGCAGGCCGATATCCAGTGCACGATCAAGAACCAGCGTTCCTCTGGCCTGGCCGGAGAGATTCCTTTTACTGAGGTGTTCCCGGAATTGTGGGTGATCCAAGATGAGGATATCGATCGGGCGTGGCGCTTACTTGACGATGGCCTGGTGTTATTGCCATTGAACCAAGAAGGTTGGATCTGTCCGGGATGTGACGAACGTCACGAAAACCAGTTTGCTACTTGCTGGAAGTGCGGTCAAGAAAAATCGCCCGCCGAAGTCTCCCAATCCCTCTTACTTGGGGCACCATCACTTTTTCCCACACACAAACTTCCAGACCGATTGTGCCATGGTCCCTCGTGGGATCGGTGCCCAACCAGATTCACCAGACTTCTTATAGATTGAGTCTCCGGTCCCCATGTTGCCGGCAAACTGCTCGATAGCCACAAGACGAAAGCGTTCTTTGGAACAGTCGTGTTCTTCTTGAGCACGAACAGAAGAAAAGCTGCTGAATTCTCTGGTGTGGGGAGTCTTCAGATCGTCGAGTATCCAAACCTTTACCACATCGCCGGTCCTAATAATGGTCTCCCGGTCTATATAGACCTTGGCATGATTGTTACCATCGAGGAGATGCCACTCCGCAGATGCGGACCCCTCACTTAGTGTGTGGCTCGCAACCAGCAGGAGCAGCACCATAACGGGACGTGGAACCATTGGAAGAAGCAGGCATCGACAGGCACGCCACATGGGAAACACGGAAATTCGTCGTCACTCAGATGGTGGCTTCATGCCAAGCTCGTCGACCCGTTTCAAGCAGTCGTTGAATCCCTGCCGACGTTGAACAAATGACCAAAACAGTTTGTACCGATTTAGCATGTCCAACTGTTCCACATGTTCATTACATGTCTTCTGTTTCCAGGGCTCTACGTGGTCCGGAGGTGCAGTGACCACCCATGCCCCCCCAACCAAGGATGAGATAAGCAACACCGCACCGCCGACGATCATCACTCCTGTCTTGACACTCATGAATCCCTCTTTCAGTACGTTGAATATCGAAGCACCGGCCGACCCCTTGTAGGGAAAAACCTTGCCCTTTGCATCAAGATGGTGCCGGAGGTGAGAATCGAACTCACACGGGCCTTTTGAGCCCGAGGGATTTTAAGAACCCCTCACCCCCCGAAACCACCGGACACTATCGGACAGTATGGCCACAATTTCAAGTGGTTCGTAAGACTGTCGCGCCGTTTTTTTACCGATTGTCTCCCTCGCAACTCAATGGTTTGGGCACACTTTGGGCACAGGTCGAAGGAGGGCTCCCCCTATGAGTCACCGTCTTGCCCTTCCCTCCCGTCGTCACCACATCACCCAGAAAGTCCGCATTGGCGGACGCACCCTGTATCTTTCGGTTCATGATGATCAGGCTCCTGCCGAACTCTTCCTTCGTGTGAAAGGTGCTGACTGCACTCCCAAGACTATCGCGCTTTACGACGTCATCGCCCGCCTGATGAGCATCGCCTTGCAATACGGTGCTCCCCTCGAACAGGTCGGGGATCTTCTCACAGGCGCCCAATTTGCCCCCTGCGGGCCTGTCTCTGGACATGATCGGCTGAAACACTGCTCCAGTTTGCCTGATCTCATCGGACGACACTTGCTCGTCGAGTATTGCGGGCGAGACGAACTCGCCCATGTGCCATCACTCAATCCCCAACACAACAACCAAGGAGGTGCCTCATGTACGGAGTCGGACAAGGCTTGAATGAAGGCGTGCGAATGGCCGGCAGTTTCCTATCCGATGCCATGAAAATGAAGCAGCAACAACAGCGGTTCGATGCGACCATGGAGCAGCGCGACCGTCATCATAATGACTCTATGGAGCGACACTACGATCGCTTGGCACTCGAGCAGGCATGGAGCGATCGATTCACGACGCCAGAAGGGATGGACAGTGCGCCACGCCTTGCTCTTCCCCCTGATGCGTTTCCTCGAGCACTCTCGCCTGCTACGACACCACAGATAGGCCAGGCGCCAACCCCTCACATGCCGAGTCCTACGGCGTCGACACCAGCACAACCCACGATACGCCCCATGCAGATGACCCCGGCCCAGTTCCTCTTACCGGCCCCCAAGATCGTGGCGAAGCCAGCGCGAGAGTTCATGCCTTCTACCCTGTCAGGGAATCGTTCCAGGTGGCCACGGTGACAACCTATATTACCCCTACATTGGTGCTTCGAGACGAAGGAGCCTCATGATTTCGAAGCTGAACAGATGGACGTGTCGCCGTGGCGGGTAGACACCCTGTTAACCAGCCTGTTAACCAAACTTAGTTTCTTGGGAACACCAACAGTCGAGAATGCGCGTGTTTGCTGAGTGATTGAAAAAGACCAGAGGATGCCCGTGTTAAGGGGGCTACCCTGTGACACACCTTATGATTTCGAATGGTCGACCTAGGGGTAATACAAGGAAAAGCCAAGATATTTGTAGAGGTTTGTAGAGGTTCTATAGAGAGGTTAGACGGCCGAGATGAAAGCCCTTGTCACCCAATTCCACGCGCTCGACATCACGAAGCTCAACCAAGGAGGCTGGTTACTTCCCTCCACAACCTATGACTGGGTCTGGCGGGCGAGAAAGGGGGCCCACATCGCTACCGTCACGATCGCCGTGCGAGACTCAGCCCTGGAGCTGTCCTTCCTGATCGAGTCGACACGAGTGCTTCAGCGCGTGTCATTGGCTTACTCAGCAGGTCCCCATGGCGGGAAACGTCCCTGGTTTACCTGCCCGCAATGCCAGCGACGAGTAGGGGTTCTGTACCACGTTCCGTCTTGCCCGTTCTTCTGTAGGCGATGCTACGGCCTGGCCTACCCTTCCCAGTATCAGACTCGGGATCGAAGCTATGGGCGTCAGCATCGAATGATTTCGCAAGACTGCGCGCGGCTTGATACGCGGCTCCCCTTTCAAACACGAGGGAAACCTGTGAACGATGCTCAGCATGATTTCGACTCCAACTCACCCTAGCCATTACCCTTGCCATGAAGAAGGGCGAAGCGACTGCTAGACAAAACTAGACACCCGCTAGACAGATCAATGGAGGGAAGATCGGGGTCGATTCGGGCAGATGCACCGGAGAATACATGGATCGCACGGCCAGTCAGCTACTAGAGAAAACTAGAGGTCTGCTGGAGGAACGTAGGCAAGAAGCTCTGAAAGCCACTGGAGGAGTGCCTGATTCTGCGTATCAAGTTAGTCCGTTTGTCATGCTGGGGCGAACTCTTGAGTTGGTGACGGCCCCTGCGTTCTACTGGCGTTCTTCAAAGAGACGTTCAAATGTAGCCCTGGTTAAGGATTCAGTTTTAGCGTGTCCACCAGAAACTGCATGCAAGGTAGCCACAGCTTCTACAAATCTGAACGTGGTCTGAGTTTCTATCCCGTCATCAGCTCTAAGTTCCCTAACCTCAGCTGTTTCTTCAAATTCAAATGGTTCCTCAAACATCATGAACTGTCTATTCTCCCTAAACTCTTCCTGAGCCTGGTCCCAATCGGATCCTAGGCTGAAGGCTAACCGGTACGCCCCCTCTGCTATATTTTGCTCGACATATTCCTGCCGAGACTTGATGTACTTATACGCTATGAACCCACCACCCCCATCATAATCACCGAATTTAAATACAGCATCTACATCCGTGCCATTGATGATCCGTAAGCTTCCGCGCCCAGATCGAGGTGCGACAAGAGGCTTCTTAATCGTATCCCCCGTTTTGAGTGATATTGGGGGCCGCGCTATTCTTGGAGTTGGGTAGCTTATTCCCTGCTCTGACTGTGAAACAGCATCATGAGAGTTTCTATTAGGGAAGGCCTGATTAATTCGATTTTTCAGTAGTTCACCTTTCAAAACGTTTGGGAATTGAGGGGCCACTTCTGAAAACGAGGAATTAATCAGAGGTTCCTTAGCATATTGCGTTGCGGCTCGAGCAGGAACAGCAGGGAGGATGCGCTCTTTTGGTAACAGAACTCGGTTCTGTTCAGCGATGGAGTCAAGATCGTACGCGATCGCAAACTTAACCGAAATCTGGGATTGTTCCAGAGGGTGAGTCAGCTCTATAGGAGGGCCCTTCCTCACATCTTCCATCGCTACCTGATCAAGTCGCGCATCGCCAGAGCTACTCACCACACGCACGTCTGTCAGCAATCCATCCTCATGGAGCATAGCTGATAATGTAACTCTCCCTTGAACCCCTTGCGTTCGCAAGCTCTCCGGATAGTTCTTATCAAGGTCAGTGATCCATTTGGCCAGCAACTTCTGAAGCCATTCATAGTCTTTTGTTGAGTTCATTTGACTGAGGGGAGCAACAGAAACCACCTTCGGCTGAGCCAGTCCCGACGGCCCCGACACAGGTTGCTCGAAATTGAAAATGACCCAGAGCGCCATAATGAAGATGGCCCAAAAGATCGGATTACGGAAGGCAGAACTTAAAGATCCAGGAATCAGTGAACCATACGTGCGCCCCACGTATCTGCCGAGTCGATAGTACAAATGGTTTTCCTCAGATTTGGTGTAGCCCTTCGCCTGAAAGCTCCCTGTCCCAGCGTTGTCTTCAGGAATGTGGACATTCCAAGAAGCCTCAAGAGAGGAATCGTACATGAAGTGGGTACGGCACTGGGGGCAAACAACCTTGAGTCTCTTCTGAGTAGGGACGCGCAATCCAACTTTGCAGGCAGGATTTGGGCATGCCAAGACGGCAACTATGTCTGTACGGCTTGACCGAGAATGGCTCGAATGAATCTCGGTTTCCCCTGTTGCATCGCGGTGATGTCGCTGGAGCTGTTCGTCATGCTGGGCTCTAAGGTGGGGGTCAATTAGGTGTCGGAATGCCTCATTTATTTGTTGGGTCTTCTGCCCTGATCTTTTCAGAAGATCAGGATTATCTTGGAACCGATCAGGATGCCAGACCTGGATCAGCTGTCGGTAGGCGTGCTTGATTTCCTTATCTGTGGCCGTTGGCGCGACCTCAAGTATTTCATAGAAACTATCCAAGGCATCACCCAAAACCATTGTTGAGGAGTCTGACTCGAGAAGGCATCTCGCCCTCCATAGACCAAGTGAGTTTGCGCCATGCCTCCCATTGAAACATGGCCGGATCCTCCCGTATGAAAACCAGGGTGCGATTCTATGTTGTAGGTAGACGGAAAAGCGATATGGTGAAATCCCTATGCGCTGTAGTGGCCTTGTGGCACCTAACTCAAGGGATCATTTGAAGTGCTTTGTAAGGCGGCCATAAGAAGTCTGCTCACCCTTACCCTCTTGCTCTGACTGTCTCGACGGTAAGTTGGAGTTATTTGGTCCTCGGCAGCTGACCATTCCTTTCCAGCTCTTGAATCCGTTCTTCTGCTAGTGCCAGGAGAAAAGCTTTCACAGTCCGCCTTTCAGCCAGCGCTGCTTGTTTAATTCGGAACACGAGTTCCTTCGGAACACCTCGAATGTTGATTGTACCTTGGTGGCTTACAGAATCCTGTCTTGGCATGGGGGAGGAATATTAGCAGCCCCGCACCCACCACTCAAGCACCAGTTGATACATTAATGTATCATAGTATACACTTGAGTATCACTTGAAAGGGGGTGAAATCCATGAATCTGGTTCGCATGAATATATCGATTCCGTTGAGTCTCAAGGCCAAACTCGACGCCTTACGGACCAAGGGCACCACGGCTAGCGGGTTCATTCGAGGTTTGATCGAAAGGGAGTTCAAGGCCACTGAGAAGCAGAAACGGTAACGCAGTCTTGAAAAGGGGAAGGAGTTCGCCACATGACACAGACCAAGCATCGCCGAAGCCGTATCAAGCCTTGTGACCGATTTAAACGGGTGCAGGCACTTATCCATCCTCAAAACTTCGCCGACCTTCAATCAGAAGCGAAGCGGTATGGTCAGAGCATGTCTGAAGTGATCAATGATGCCGCGACGATCTTTTGTCGGATGCTGCGAGGAGAGCACCCCCTCGGTGGAGAGCCTTCTTTACCACCCAGAAAGAAAGGACGGTGACCATGGACACTGCCACTAAACCTCTGCTGATGTTGCAGGGCCGGATCTTGTACCGGGATCGAGATGGCCAGGTGAGTGATGTGACGCATCGAGAACGGTTCGGGGTAAAGAAGTTTGCAGAGGATGGCTCGCTGGTCCTGCGCATCCTCGCTGAGTGTCGGAAACGGTTGGATCTTCTGTTCATGGCCGCGGAAGGCCGAACACACCTGGATGCCGACCTCGTACGGCTGACCGTGCGCGATCTGCAAGCGGAATTGAGGGACGGTTGTGAGGTGGACGGCTATGTGTGTCTCACGCAAGAGCTCTTTGAGAACTCGAAACCGCTTACCCCCGAGACCAGCGTGGGCACCTCAAGGACAGATCTTGAGAATTGATGATTGAACCCTCACCTTTCCAGAAAGGAGACACACATGGGTGCCAGCATATTTGTCGACGCCGATAGGCGGCCTTCACACTCGAAAAAGGAACGGACGCTCTCACGAGACGGCCGAAGCTCGCCGAGGTGCTTCGCCAAGCGCGACGACTCAAAGCGCCCGTGATCGTGTCCAAGCTCGATCGGCTGTCGAGAGATGTAGCCTTTATTGCGGGCCTCATGGCTGAGCGTGTCCCCTTCATCGTCGCCGATCTGGGACCTGATGTGGATCCGTTCGTCCTGCACCTTTATGCCGCTTTGAGCGAGAAAGAAAGGAGCATGATTTCAACCAGAACCCGTGAAGCCCTAGCTGCCTTGAAACGCAAAGGGGTCAAGCTCGGCAATCCCTCGCATCGAAGTCTCTGTGACGCCTCCCACCGAGGAGCGAAGGCAAGGCAACAAGCAGCAGACACGTTTGCCCGGTCCATTCAGCCGATGATCCAGGGCTATCGCGCTCAGGGCCTGACCCTTCGTGCTGCAGCCGAGGCCATGAACAGGAGTGGGGTACCAACCTACCGAGGCGCTGGGACCTGGACGGCTACACAACTGTCACGGATTATGGCGCGTGCTTCATGATACCGTAGATACGGACGGCAACGGTCAGGCTTGATCACCTGGCCGGCTCGTGTTCCTGACGCGAGTGCCGTCCCTCTCCATACTTCAGGAGCCCACTTCAGGAGTAGGCATGCCTTCCAAGCATCATCGTTTTCTGTCCCAGCTACGACAAATTCTTAGCGGATCTGCTCTCAGTATCCCAGAACAGACACTACTGGTTCAGTTTGCAAAGAAGCACCCAGCCGAATTGTATCGGCTTCTCCAGAACGAACTCTCCCGTCGTCACTTTTCCCGGTATTGGAAGGTCGCTGATCCTGAAGAGCTATCACGCCTTCTCAAGCAAGATGCTGAGAAGTTTAGGAAGTCGGAAGCAGAGGCTGTCAATCATCAGGCCAAATTGAAGTTACGTCGCCAAGCTCGAGTACTTGAGGATATTGGTGAATGGCTCCTTAGGCATCAATGCGAGGAAGATCGCCTCACACAGCTACTGGGAGGATCGGAAAATGATCAGATATCAGCAGGAAAAATCATCAACGAGCTACCTGCACTTTGCATGCGGGCTGCACGGAATGGACTGCTCACCCATCCCTACATTCAGCGAATCGTTCAGATGCAGCGGACTACCTATAACAGGCACATTCTTCGGAAAGCCCAGATGGGCCTTGAGTCCCATTTGCTAAAGCCTATCGAGGCCAGACAGATTGAAATACAAGAAATGCGTAGGCGGGGTCTCTCACTACAGAAAATCGCATCACGCCTTAGCCCCGAGGATCTTGATCTTAACCCTAAAGGCAAAACCTTGAGCAGGCAGGGCATCCATAAACGCCTGAAACGCTCCCGCCGTAGTTAGCCTGCTGTCCTCTGTTTTCCCAAATCCCAAAGCCTCTCCCATCAGTTCAAGAAAGTGTCAACTTTCTTGTCCAAAATTTGTGACGGCGGCATGAGGCGACCCTATGCTGTACGCCATGGCTTACAACGACATCGTTCGACTCAAGAAACTCTGCGAGCGTTATCCGGTTAGCCCACGGACGCTGGAACGCTGGATTACTCGCGGTCTGCCTGTATTACAGGCCGGACATCGCATGACGCGCTATGTACGTTTGGATGATGTGGAGAAGTTTCTTACTGCGAGACCGAACAAGAAGTCATAAAAACGCCGTGCCCCGAGCGCGAACTCGAGGCACGGCATAACCCAGGAGCAAACAATGGTAATTTCCAATGTATCCGAACACACAGCTTCGATCAAAACGCTGGAATTCCACAACCCCGATGAGGGAACTCTTGTAATTCGGTTTAGGTTGAGTGGTGCATATTCTCCTGAAATTCTCGCCGATCAATCGGAAACCCAAAGGCAGCTTTTAGAGCTGTTGGAATCATTACAACCTGCGCTTGACGGTGTATTGGGGAGTCTAAGGTGAGCCTCGCACCTGAGCATCTTGCTGACTTAAGGGCCTCTGGACTAACGGACGACACGATCAAGGCATGCGGGTTCACAGCAATCCGCCCGCATGATCTCAAGCTCCAAGGTGTAGATTCAGCTTATCGGATTACGTATTTTGATTTGGAAGGCAAGCTGAACTGCGTCGAGCGTTTGAAGCTCTTTCCTGCTCTCGCCGGCTCCAACGGCACACAAAAGTATCATCAAACGCCAGGCACTCCCCCATCTTTGTATATGCCGCCTTTGTTTGCTTGGAAAGCAGTGGCACGAGACGCGCGTCTACCAATCGTCATAACCGAAGGGGAGAAGAAGGCGGCGGCCGGATGTCAGGCTGGGCTCCATGTGCTCGGGATCGCCGGTACGTGGAATTGGAAACAGCGACTCGATACGGGCGAGCGCATGATGATCCCCGCGCTTGACCAATTCGTCTGGAAAGATCGACCAATCGAGATCGTTCCTGATTCAGATGCATGGCGGCCCGATAAACTCCTCAAGGTCCTTGGTGGTTTCTATGCCTTAGCCCAAGAGCTGATCTCACGTGGAGCTGTGGTCACCCTTGTCAGGCTGCCTGAACAACATGGAGGCAAGGTCGGCTTGGACGATTGGCTAATACAGACTGGATCCAGGTGGGAAACCGACTGGCCCGCCCTAGAACGAATCTCCACGGATGATCCAAAACTTGCTATCGTTGCAGCATGGTGGCAACGATGGCGGGATAAGCACGCCACCCAGGAGGCCATCCGCGAGCGCGTCACCGATGATCTTATTCTCGCTGAGGTGGCTGGCCTATACACGGTGCACAGTGCGGTCCATAGCCTTACGATCACGTTCGAACGGCTGAGCCCACAGCGCGGGGGGATCGTCGCCGAGGTCTCCATCACCATTGGAGTCACCGAACTTCGGTCCGGCATTGACCTTAGTTTGAAAAGTGACAGTGCCCAGGCGAAGCTGGCGGGTAATCTGAAGTCACTCTGCCAGGATATTGACCAGGTAATTCCCTGGAAGATTCTTCTCCCCCGTGCGTGCGCATTAGTCTTGAAGCGCTACCGCCGGGGTGCACCGGTCTTGCGGCTCGACAGAAACACTCCCTGTGAGCCACTCACGTTCATCGTGAATCCACTCATTCTCAAGCGAAAACCAACGGTTATCTTTGCGGACGGAGGCAAAGGGAAAAGTACCCTAGCGCTCATGACTGCGCTGCTTGTTTCCACAGGCGGCTCCATTGCCGGTTTATCTGCGGCGAAAGGTCGAGCGCTCTATCTCGATTGGGAGGACACCGAAGATGTCCATACACGCAGGATCCATGCTTTGCAGGCAGGACATCCAGAATTAAGCGAGGCACATGTCACATATCTCCGGTGTACAGAGCGGTTAGCGCGAATGGTGCATGAAGTGGCCAGGATCGTCCAGCAGGAGCAGATCACATTGCTCGTCATTGACTCTCTCCTGGCGGCGGCTGGCGGTGGCTCTGACGCTGAGGCAACCGAGCACTTATTTTCGGCCTTGCGTGTCCTCGATATTGCCACGCTGATTATCGGCCATACTCCCAAGACACTGGCGGAAGGACAGGACACCCCGACTATCTACGGCAGTGTCTTCAACTCTAATTTTGCCCGATCGACGTGGGAGATACGGACCGAACAGGAAGTGGGAGAAGACTGTGCGATCCTTGGCCTCTTCCACCGGAAAACCAATCTGACACGGAAGCATTCGCCTATGGGCTTGAAGGTCCATCAAACGTCTGACGGCACTTTCATTCAATACGAATCGTTCGACCTCAATCAGGCTGCAGAGATTGAAAAGGCCCTTCCCTTGCCTAACCGAATAAGAAATCTCCTTGAATCTGATGGAACTCCCCGTACATCGAGGGAAGTTGCCGACGAGCTTCAGAAACCGCTCCAAACTGTCAAAGCGACGCTTTCCAATGCCCGTTACAAGGGAATCAAATGGCAGATGATTGGCGAGGGGCGAGAGGCAAAATGGACCGTTTTGAACCGTTAACATCGACCGTTAACGCCATTTTTGAGTTAATGACCGTTAAGAGTGTTAACACCGCGTGTAAGTGCATGATTCTATAAGGTGATGACGTTAACCGTGAGCGTTAACTGTGGACCGTTAAATAACGTCCCCCTCCCTGTAAGGGAGGGACGTTAACGGTGGGGCATTAACGATATGAAAGCCGACAATGGAACGAACTGATACATGGCACTTGAACCACTCCTGACCGAGCTCATGCAATTGATTACCCAGACACCAGTCGATCGACTTCCGGCTGTAATGTCTCAGCTCGCAGCTGCACAAAGTTCAGCGGCCGCCAGATTGCTCGGAAATCAGATGGTGCCTGGTCCAGCTCTTCAAACAGCGGAGAAAGAATGCTACCTGACCGTTGAGGAAGTGGCAGATCGGTTTCACGTTACTGCCCGCTGGCTCTATCGCAACAAGAAGCACTTACCCCATAGTCAGCCCACGAGAAAGACCTTACTGTTTCCTGAGGCTGCCCTAAGCCGATGGTTTGCAAAACGGAGGGCGTGAAGCACATGCTGCGCCACCATCAGGCTCTTCACCCTTCAACTCAGGAGGCACCTATGAAACGACGGGGATTCGGGATGGTCTACCAGCGTGGAAGCGTATGGTGGGTCAAGTACCATTTTCGCGGGCAAGTGCATCGGGAGTCTTCCCGCTCTTCAAAGCGAATGGATGCGATTAAGCTGTTACGTAAACGGATGGCCGAGATGGGCACTGGCCAACCCCTTGGTCCGAAGATCGATCGAACGACATTTTCAGACCTTGAAACCATTATCACGGATGACTACACCATCAATGGCCGGCGCTCGCTGGGTCGGATGAAAACCTCACTGGCTGCCCTGCAAGCCTTCTTCGGCTTGTCGTTGGCGCTAGACATTACCCTCGATCGATTGAACGCATACGTGGCAGAACGGCTATCGCACCAGATTGCGCCAGCAACGATCAAGAACGACCTGAGCATACTTCGGCGAGCGTTCCGGCTCGCCCAACGTGCTGGGAAAGCAATCTGCCCCCCATTCCCAACACTGTCAGTCCACAACACCCGACAAGGCTTCTTCGAACGGCCTGACTTTGAAGCGGTCCGCCTTGCTCTCCCCTTGCATCTTCGTCCAGTCGTCACCTTCGCGTATCTGACAGGCTGGCGAATCCGCTCTGAGATCCTCAGCCTGACTTGGCGACAGGTCGACATGGACGCTGGTATTGTCCGCCTTGAGCCGGGATCCACCAAGAATGAGGAAGGCCGGGTGCTTCCCTTTGCCGTATTGCCCGAACTTCGGGACCTCCTGGCGCTCCAACGCCAAGACACGACCCAGTTGGAGCTTGAGCGCGGCGCGATCATACCGTGGGTCTTTCACAGAAATGGCCACCCCATCATCGATTTTCGAAAGGCTTGGGCGAACGCTTGTGAAGCTGCTGGCGTAGCCGAACGGATCCCGCATGACTTCCGACGAACTGCCGTCCGTAATTTGGAACGAGCAGGCGTTCCGCGGTCGGTCGCCATGAAGATCACCGGTCATAAGACCGAGAGTGTCTATCGCCGGTATGCGATCGTCTCCGAAGCGGACCTCAGTGAAGGGATGAAGAAGCTTGCAGCCCTCCATGCGGGGGATCGTCGACGGAGATCGAAGAAGGGTTTAGGCACAGTTTGGGCACAAAACCGAGAAGTGAATGGAGTAAGGGAGACGAGGAAGCATGGATAACTTATTGAAAGTTGGTGCCGGAGACCGGGATCGAACCGGTACGGGCCTTTTGAGCCCGAGGGATTTT
>NZ_JBUBKD010000019.1:0-116678 GCF_054902215.1 Nitrospira sp. CMX1
ACGAGCCGGATGTTCTGAGGCGTGATTTTTACAATTCGCTGCTGGCAGCTTTTACTGAAGATGAGATTGGTTCACAACTGGCCAGAATGAATCTCACGCGATTGTTGATCGATGTGCCGGATGACCGGCACTGGGTGGTGGGAGGGATTATTTATTGAGAGACATATGAGGAGAAATATTGGGGCCAATATGTCACGAGACGATTGCTGAATCGCTGTGCTTTAGGGCTTTTGGCCATTCTGACTGCAGTTATTTCAGTTGGCTGTGGTCAGCGCGTGAATATTCTGATGGTCGATCAACCCACCGAAGTGCACGCTACTACCCAGGCCGCTACTGCTTCTGACCCAAGCATGAACATTCAGACAGGGAAGGCTATTGCGACGCTCAAGGGTCAGTGGGATGACGCACGCGATCAGCGTCCACCATGGATAGGGTGGTGATGCTTTTCAGGTTCAGTGTCTTCGCGTATGATACCTTCGAAGTTGGTCTCGCAGTGGGAGCTGTTGCTTGGCCATGCTTCGTATTTATGAAAACGGCAAGAATTTTTAAGAGGACTGATTAGCAGGAATGCTGTTTCAGTCTCAATTCTACGTACTCGTATTCTTGCCATTGGTGACGATGTGCTATTACGCCGTTGCCAATTCAGAGCGAGCGCGACATTTGGTCCTAATCGCTGCATCACTCGTGTTTTACTCCTGGTGGGATGCACGGTTTCTTCCTCTCTTGCTTGGTCAAATTGGCTCAACATGGGTTCTAGCGTTATGGCACGAGCGTACTGGATCACCACTGGTACTACGTATTGGAATTCTCCTCAATTTAACTTCGCTTGCCACGTTTAAGTACCTAGACTTCCTCGTCAGTCTGATTGAATCGGCGAGCGGGTTGCAGTTGCCTCGTGCAAATGTCGTATTGCCCATCGGTATTAGCTTTTTCTCGTTTCAACTCATCTCTTACCTTGTGGATCGGATAAGGGGCGAGGCACCCATCTATCCTCTCCGTGTATTCGCTCTGTTCGTCATCGTCTTCCCACACTTAATTGCTGGTCCAATTGTACGGCATAACGAACTGATCCCCCAGCTCTTGCTCAACCCACTTCGTGAAGGTATCTATCAAAGGCTCAGCGCGGGGTTCATCGTGTTTACTGTAGGCCTGGTTAAAAAGGTCCTACTTGCAGATCGATTAGCGGCTATCGTGGATCCACTTTTTAAGAAGGCTCAGATACACATGTTGTCTTTCGGGGAGGCCTGGTCGGCAGCATTGGGATTTTCATTCCAGCTGCTCCTTGATTTTTCAGCCTATACAGAGATGGCGGTTGGGACGGCACTGATGTTTGGGCTTCTGTTGCCGGAGAATTTTGTCCGGCCATATCTCTCGAGTGATATCCGTGAGTTCTGGCGCCGATGGCACATCTCGCTGTCAAAGTTTATTCGGGATTATCTGTACATTCCGCTGGGCGGAAACCGTCATGGCCCGCTGAGGTATGGATGTGCGACGGTTATTGCCATGTCTATGTGTGGGTTATGGCATGGAGCTGGATGGACATACGTTGCATGGGGGGTCTGGCATGGGAGTGGCCTGATTCTCCATCGAGGTTGGCAATGTGTAGGGCATCCCTTGCCAAAAATAATAGGCTGGTTTGTGACAATGGCATTTGTCATCATAGGATGGGTGTTGTTTCGTTCCAGCGACTTTGGGATTGCGGGGGCTATTCTTTCTTCTCTCATCGGTGGCAATGGTTATACCGGGGTGTTGCAAGGTGGCCTGACCTTGGCTCTTTCGGCCCTTGTGAGCCTTCTGATGCCATCGGCTCATGAGATGAAGGATCGCTTTTTATTGCCTTATCCCGTTCTTGCCGTTGGTGCAGCAGTACTTGTTGTATTCTGTCTACTGGAGGTTGGTAAGGGGGCACCAATAAATTTCATTTATTTTAAATTTTAACGATGAAGCGCGGTTCGCAAGGGTGTGAATGATAATGCGCGTCACGAACACAGAAGAGACCTGGAAGCGTTTTGTTGAGGTTTTCCTCGCTGCATTCGGAATATCTGCAGTGTCTGTTTACTTGTTTATCTTGTTGGTAGACCCCTATGGGATCATCCCATTTTCATTGCCGTTTGAGAGGCGCATCGTAAGCATCAGCCAGGCTTTTGTCTATCCTCAAATCGTGCTGAGCAAGAAATTCGATTCGCTTATAGTCGGCACGTCGACTTCACGATTATTAGATCCTGACTATCTCAGCCGAAGGTTCAACGTACGGCTAGCCAACTTAGCCATGAATTCTATGCGAGCCTGGGAACAAAACGAAATGATCGATTACTTCAGACGCCGTATTGGTCCTCCTAAAGTGCTTATCGTTGGAATTGATTGGGTGTGGTGTCACGAGCAGGCCGACAGCGTCCGCCATAACCCACATGGGTGGCCAGACTGGATCTATGACGATAGTCCATGGAACGATTATCTGTATCTGTTCAATGAATCGACTGCGGAGATAGCCGTTAGGCTTGTCGGGAATAAACTCGGGCTCTACCGTGAACGTGTTCGGTTTGACGGGTTTGAGGTCTTTACACCACCGGAGAACACATACGATTTCGAACGTGCACGACGGCATATCTGGGGGGATATTAACCCAGAGACATTCAGAGATCTGCCCTTGCCCATACTATCGGCCGGAGAGAGAGCAGCACTGTCGTTCCCCGCGCTGAAATGGCTCGACGCAACATTGCAGAAGTTGCCAATGTCCACGGTAAAGATTTTGGTATTCATGCCGGTTCATATTGCTGCACAACCGCGACCAGGCACAACAGAAGCTGCTGTGGAGGTGGAATGCAAGGCAAAGATTGCTGAAATCGCTCAGAAGGGTGGTGCCAAGGTTATTGATTGGCGTCTGCACTCTCCTATCACGCGCGAAGATACAAATTATTGGGACAACCTCCACTATCGGTTGCCGATTGCACAACGTCTTCAACAAGAGTTGGCCGATGCGGTTCTAAATGGCCGTGATTCACACGATGGCAGTTATCACATCCTTGTTCGCTAACCCGGGCTACAAAAACCAATTGAATAGCTGGAGAGACAGATGGAGTATTGTTCTTGTTGGAGGAGCAGCATGGAGTCGCATCTTGTTTTGTGCACACAACGCGCCTTTTGGGTAGATAGGGGTTTCCCTGATCGTCTCTTAAGGATCGTCTGGCACAGTTATAGGGTCGGATACCGTTTCCATCATCCGGTGAGGGTGGTTCATCGGCGGTAGGTGAAATAGATTCATCATGACCACTTCCTGCCTGGCGCAGGCCGTACGAGCGAAGTCTAACCACTTGCAAGATGTGTTTTTGTCAGGATTGCTTGAGCTGCCGCTCGGATTTGTATCTTGGATTCTTATAGGGCAGAATCGTGCGGGAGCTTGCCATCTATCGATGGCATAGCCCATTGCCTTCGCTCGTTCCATTCGATTACTGTCAGAATTTGATGTACATGTAACAGAATCTTCGTCAGCAGGCGATGTCGGCTGATAGAGGTGCCGCTAAAAAGTTAAATGCGAAGTGCAATGGGTGATGTGGAGTAGAATGCCGTGAGAGAATGTCATAATCGTTTGGCATGGACTTGGTTCCTTGTCTTGAGCGCTGGGTTCCTTGGTGGTTGTGGTGAGCGTGAGAACATTCTTGTGGTCGAGCAACCCACGGAAGTCCACGCCATCACGCAGGCCGCTTCTACTCCAGACCCGAATGTGAACATTGAGCCGGGGAAGGTTATCGCGACGCTCAAAGCCGGTGAGACAGCCAATGTAGTTGCGGTGTATCACGGCCAAGCATATGACGGTTTCAAGGTGAAGCTGGCTGATGGGACGGAGGGGATTATCATCGCAGGGGATACCTTTACTGTTACCTCCCGGTGAGGACTCCACGTTCTGCGAAGTTCGGGTACCTTTTTTTCGTTTGTCTCTAGCCTCTTGTACCGACCTACCATCATCGATTACTGTCACTGTCTATGGAAGAGGAGCCGCGAGAATCACCGGAGCCGGACGACCTATCCGAAAAGATCGTCATTTACTGGGAGCGGGAATATTCCACTGCTTTTCCGCCGGAGCGGTTGAAGTTGGACTTCCATCCGCACCGGCCGATGTTGAGCAATATGACGCTGGAGGAACAGCGGGCACTTGCCGCCAGCGGATACAAAGTGATGCCGGATGACTGCGGGCCGGTCAGGACGGTGGGGAGCTATGGTTGGCTGATCCGCTGTCCTGTCGACGTGAAGTTGCGACGTACAGCCTCAGGAGTTCAGTGGCAGTCGCCGTCGATTCTGCCGGAAGAGCGACTGCTCGGGTACAAGAGCTTTACCGGCATGTATGTCGATTTGATTCTGAACAGCGGCTATCCAAAGCTTTGTTGTGGAGTCCGTCTGTACTACCCCAAACATGTCGGCTTAATGATGAAGGATCTGCCCAACCATTTCTATCACCACCCAGACCGTACGTTCTCTATCTGGGAGGGGATTAAAACACAGGAGTATAAGCGCACGCCGAATCAGTATCCCTGGTTGCCTGACTACGAAGCCTTCACCGCCAATTTTCTGTTACAACTGCACAAACCGACGACGATCAAGCGTGGTGACCCCATCGGTGTGATCCTGCCGGTGCTCCTCCCGAAACAGTTTACACTCCAAGAAATTCAGCAGCCCTGAGCTGCGGGTGCTCAGTTCCTCAATGATATTTTGTGGGTCGGGTTCCGATGTAGGACTACTGCAGTGCATCCGGTGGGGTCTTGAGGAGTTTGGCAAAGCGATTCTTGTCGATCGCCTTTTCATAGGCTTCTTCCGGGGCGATCCATTTCTTGGTGAGGAGATCCTGAATCGCATCATCCAACGTCTGCATGCCGATGTTCTTCCCTGTCTGCATCTGCGAGGCGATCTGAAAGGTTTTCGCGTCTCGGATGAGATTACTGACGGCCGGGGTGCACACCAAAATCTCCAAGGCCGCACAGCGCCCCTTTTGATCGATCCGCTTGAAGAGGTTCTGTGCGACGATGACGCGCAAGGCTGTGGAGAGTGTGTTGCGAATTTGTGGCTGTTCGGACGCTGGAAAAACTTCGATGATACGATCGACAGTTTTGGCGGCGTTCTCGGTATGGAGCGTGCCAAATACCAAGTGCCCCGTTGCCGCTGCCTCGACGGCCAAGGCGATCGTCTCGAGATCTCGCATCTCCCCGACGAGAATGATATCGGGATCCTCCCGAAGGGCTCCCCGCAGTGCAGATCCAAACGTGATGGTGTGTAAGCCGACTTCACGGTGGTTGACGATGCAATTCTTACTCTGGTGGACGAATTCGATCGGGTCCTCGACGGTGAGAATATGATCCTTCCTGTGGCGGTTCGCGTAGTCAACCATGGCTGCGAGTGTCGTGGACTTTCCGCTACCGGTGGGTCCGGTGACCAGCACCAGCCCTTTTCGCAACATGGCTGCACGGGTCAACACAGGTGGCAGCGCGAGGTCTTCGGCAGAGAGGATAGTGGTCGGAATCTTCCGAAAGACGGCCCCGACCCCGTGCTTGTGGTTGAAAAAGTTTGAGCGGAAACGGGCGACTCCTGGAATCTCATAGCCGAAGTCCACGTCACCCGTGGATTCAAATACGTCCTTCTTCGGCCCTGGAGTGATCTCATAGAGGAGTTCATGGAGGCTTTGGTTATCGAGAGGCGTGTGCTCTGGTAGACGTTCCAGTTCACCGTGGATGCGAAAGGCAGGGACTTGTCCTGCGATCAAATGCAGGTCCGAGGCTCCATGCTCAATCATCTTGCGGAAGAGTTCATCGATCTTAGGCATCGTGCTCAGTCTCCTCTGTCCTTCCTGTTGTAGTATACGGATTCTCGACGTATCGACAATTGAAACTCGGATCTTGAACAGGCTCCTCGTCAGCGGTCTGCATGAAGGTTTCGGCGACAATGTTCGTCATACGCTCTTCGATACGAATTGATGGCTGTGAGTCTGCCGGACGGTGAAGCATGAAACGTGAAGTGTCCGAATTCGGGCACGACATACGCTTCACGCACGACGTTTCACGAGATGCGTGATCTCGTCACGAACCGTTGTGAAGAATTGGGGTTGACCCATGCTTATCGGGCTTCGGCGTTGACTGCTTCCGGCGATTCTCGTGGAGGTATTATTGCTAGTTCCGGTGGGGCGTCATCAGGATTGTAGAATTGAGAGTCCGGTGGTGGAGGATCAGTCTGTGCTGAATTGCCTGGATCCATTGGAGCGACTTCCACAAGGGGTGCTGCAGGTCTCCTCACGACTTTTCGCCGAATGGGCTGTGAAGGTGTCGAGGGTGAAGGAGAAGACGAGTGAAGTTGAGGCTGGGGTGCGGAAGAAGCTGGTGTGAGGGCTGGAGCCGGCTGAATCTGTGGGCGATGGATGAGGCTATGCCGGCCACGCACACCATCGGCCGCCTCTGTGATCTGCCACGAGAGGGGCATGGTTAGCGTCATGACGAGGCTGAGAGCCGTGGCTTTTGGAACATCAATCATGTTGATGGGTTCCCTTTTAAATGGCTATGACACGGCATAGAAATCCTAGGGTTATGCAACCCATGTGCTAGAGGTTCGCGAAGAATTTGGATGAGCAGGTTGTGTCAAACTCCTGTGTTATAGGTGGTTTCTGTCAGATAGTGACGATCCGGGGCCTCGGTGGGTGGCCAGCCCGTACGAATCGCCGCGTTGGGTGAACCGATTGGTACAGCTCCCCGGTCAGGGAGAAAAACTCTTATGATCTGGAACCATGGAGGGCGGATGTGTGGTTGGAGGGCGTGTGCTACGGTCGATTGGTTAGCCTGGAGGACTGGAGAGGTGCTGAATCAGCCATCCGGCGATGAGCGTTGTCATCCGAGTAAAATCTTCTCCCTTTGTGAACTGGTGGTCTGCGCCCGGCAGCATCTCGAGATGTTTCTTCCCCTGTAGAGCCTCGTACAATTGTCGGCTTTGATGTAGCGGAACGTGCTCATCCTTGTCGCCCTGTACGATGATGGTCGGTGCACTGATTGATCGTGCGGGATCATAGGCGATTTGGCGAAGGGCATCTTCATAAAAGACATAGCGGAGCCTGATTCGGTTAGGATCACCCATAATATTGGGGATGGTATCGGTCGTCTTCCATCGTATCATCTCATCGGGGCCAAACCCCAATCGTAACTCCTCCGCGAAATCGACGACCGGGCATTTGAGTGCCAGACAAGCCAGGTCTGTCCGCTGAGAGGCCGTCAGAATTGACACCAGTCCGCCGAAACTCGACCCCATCAATCCAATGTGTCGATAGCCTTTTTGCTTCATGAGATCGATGGCGGCCTGTGCTTGTTGCACTCCCAGGGTCGTGGTGATCTGCTCAAATGGACCGTCGCTTTCTCCTTGTCCAAAGAAGTCGAAGGAAAAGGTGCCGATCCCGTGGTCGATCAGCAACCGCGTGAGTGCCTTATTCGTCGAACTGGTTTTTGAGGACAAGAACCCGTGACACAAGACGGCCACCTTGTCCGTTCCTCCGGGAGGGAGGCTCAAGATCGCGGAGACTCGATGCTCTTGGGAATCAAGAAATGAAAACCGTTCTTCCACGCGAGTATTCTACCAGAGTTGGCGTGGGTGGGTAGAGTTGAGAGCGAGATCGTCGGCGACGTCTGTCGCTACCGCTCCAAGAAATAAAAATGATCAGTTGGTCCGTGGCCGTGGCCGATTGCCAACCCATGGCGGATGGCTTGCGTGACGTAGTCCTTTGCCGCTTGCGCGGCATCCAAAACGGAACGCCCTTTGGCAAGGTGAGCGGCCAGCGCAGAGGCGAACGTGCAGCCGGTGCCGTGAGTATGGCGTGTCTCGATGAACTCGCCCTTCAAGACATTGAAGAATCGGCCGTCATAGAGGAGATCCGTCGCCCGTTCGCTGAGCAGATGGCCTCCTTTGATCAGCACGTGCTTGCAGCCGAACCCATGGATGACCTTTGCGGCTCGTCGCGCATCGGCTAAGGAGGTGATCTGGACTCCGGACAACTGTTGGGCCTCATGGATGTTGGGAGTCACCACAAAGGCGAGTGGGAGTAACTGTGTCTTCACGGCGTCGACGGCATCCGGCTGTAACAGGGAATGACCGCTCTTTGAGACCATCACCGGGTCTACGACCAGGGCAGCGATCTTTTGAAGGGTCAGCATCTTGACGACAATGTCAACGATGGTGCTCGACGACAACATTCCTGTCTTCACGGCGGCGACATCAAAATCGTCAAAGACCGCGTCGAGTTGGGAGACGATGATGCTCGGTGGCAACTCAAACACGTCCGTCACTTCTTCGGTATTTTGAGCGGTGATGGCTGTGATGACCGACATGGCGAAGACACCATTGGCGGACATGGCTTTGAGATCGGCCTGAATGCCGGCCCCTCCACCGGAATCCGATCCGGCAATCGTCAGTACTTGTTTGATGGCTTGTGGCATGCGTTGCTTTCTAAGGCACGACTTCTTCTTGACTGGGAGTCGGCTCCAGCTTCAACCGATCGATCGTGAATGAGGCATCGCGCCTTGGTAATTGCTCGTGAAACGATAGTGTGAACTCGGAAGCTGAGGTTTCAGATGGTTGAGTGAATATGAAAACCACTCGCTGCTTTCGACGAGGAGACAGTTCGATACCTCGCGTACAGAGGCCTTCACGGTTCTGCTCAACGGTCTGATGCCACACACGTCCATGTTCGTCTTTCAACACCGTGTTTTGCAAGTGACAGAGGAGCTTGAGATCACGAGCGGAATGATTTGCGACGGTGGCATCCAGCTTGACCCGGCTATTCAGCCGCTCGATTGATGTGACGACAAACTCATAGGAGTCGTTTCGATGGGTCCCCAGACCGGGCGGTGGTGTCGGTTCTTTCGGCTTCTCGACCGGCAGAGTTCCGGGGGCAGGCTCTTCTTGTTTAAAAAACATGCTCAGGGGACCGGTTTTCGGGAAAATCGTCCGAGTGGCGCTGATAGACTGAGCCTGCTTAGGGGTGATCAGCCGTACGGTGACTTGTAGCCCTTCTGGTGTTTCCGTGTAAGTCCCTGATACGAAGACGTCGGCGCGGACGGCCTTGGCGGCGCGTCGGACGGCCTTGGCATGGGCTGGATCGATGTGCTCAAGTTGCATCTTTTTCAAGGTCGAGGAGAGCAGGGTGTGGTCGACCGTAGTTAATTCACCGGCCACCATGATTTGTGTCCCAAGCTCTTCGGCGAGGAATCGTCCGACCGGCGTTTGCTCACCCTGTGCGTCGGTAAAGTCGAGCACGGCGAGTCGTTGCTTCTTTGCCTTGGCGGCCCTTTCCGTCACACCCTCTGCCAGTTGCTTGAGGCTATCTTCGTAACTGGCTGCTGCCCATGACGATGGTGGAAAGGGAAATGGCAGGACAAGGGCGATCAGAAGGAGCAGCGGACCGATCATACGCATAAACTGTTGTCATTATACTCAGTGAGATGCCGGTGTCTAGCAGGCCACAAAAAACGGTGATTCTTTGGAGCCTCCTGGAGCTTGTTCCCGTGACCCGTTGGCGGGATATGGAGGTTGTGGGATGTGTACCACCGCATGATGCAGCTGAAATCTCTGGCCTCATGGCGATCAGGGGGATTTGTGATGTCTCGGCCTGACCGGTGCGCTCAGGGCACCTACCGAACCGATTTCGCCCTGTTTGTGTCGACTTCATCAGTGCCCCAGTGAGAGCTGGTGCACAGGATGTCCAAGCCTGTGGGCAAGCCTTCTGTGGGGTTTGACAAACGCGCTTGTGAGTGCAGTACACTACCAGCCCAATAGCTCCCCCCATTCACTCCTACTGTTCAAGGAGGCCTCCATGCAGAACAGTTTCTGGGTAAAGATGCTCAGCGTAACGAGCCTGTTGCTCTTGTGTCTCACGAGTTGGGTCAGTGCCGAAGAGTCAGCTGGTGCTGTCAGTGAGGCACGTCTGGTCGCGCAATATAATTATTCCATTCACATCCTGGCCATGTTGGTGGTGGGATTCGGATTTCTGATGGTGTTTGTCCGCCGCTATGGCTTTGGTGCGACGACCGGTACTTACCTTGTGGTTGCAACGGGACTGCCTCTGTATATGTTATTGCGAGCCAACGGTGTGGTGGGGCATGAGTTGAAAGCCCATACGGTCGATGCGCTCCTGTACGCTGAGTTTTCCGTTGCGACGGGACTCATCGCGATGGGGGCGGTGCTGGGACGTTTGCGGGTCCTTCAGTATGCGCTGCTCACGTTGCTGCTGGTGCCGCTCTATGCGCTGAACGAATATCTCGTGTTGGACAATGGGGCCGGGTTGACTAAAGGGTTTCAGGATTCGGCTGGGTCGATCGTTATCCACGCGTTCGGAGCCTACTTTGGTCTCGCGGCCTCGTTGGTTCTGACGACTACCGCGCAGCGGAGTCAGCCGATTGAATCCGATCCGACGTCAGATCGCTTCGCGATGCTCGGGTCGATGGTGCTGTGGCTGTTCTGGCCGAGTTTTGCGACGGCGATTGTGCCGTTTGAACAAATGCCTCAGACTATCGTGAATACAATTCTGGCTCTGAGTGGGGCTACACTCTCGACTTATTTCCTCAGCACCCATTTTCATCATGGGAAAACATCGATGGTCGATATGGCCAATGCGGCGTTGGCAGGCGGGGTGTCGATCGGCTCGACGTGCAACCTTGTGAGCCCAACCGGTGCGTTTGGGATTGGGTTGCTGGCCGGTGCGCTGTCGGTTATTGGCTATGTGTTTATCCAACCTATGCTTGAATCGAAGATCAAGCTTGTCGATACGTGCGGCGTCCACAACCTTCATGGGATGCCGGGTTTACTCGGCGGACTCATGGCGATCATGGTCGTGCCGGGCGTTGCCGGTGTTCAGCTTGTGGGTATTGCCATGACGCTGGGCATCGCCATCATTGGAGGCGCAATAGCCGGTGCGGTGATTCGAGCGACCGGGACCACCGAACAGGCCTACGAAGATTGTCACGAATTCTCACATGTGCCAGGCCCTGAGAGTGAACGACGGGTGGAGGAACTGGCGCTTGGAGCCAAGGCCGATATCGACGCCTTGCAGAAAGAAATTCTTTCTCGGACCGCCGTTCGCACGTGAGCGTCAGGGTCTTTTTTGATTGCCTGTGAATGACATGGTGGGAGGTCTGGGAAGCTAGACCTCCCGCCATCGCCCTGAACCTTGTACGATGCTTAGTGCAGAGCTAGCCCTTTCGGACGTGTGGAAGATTATTCCTGCCGCCAACGAAGGAATGGTATAGAGGCTGGCTGCCTCGTGGATACCATTATCAACTCCTCCGTAGCGCTTGTATTGAAAACGGCATGTCAGCAAGCGTGCAGGACTGCGCACCGCTATGGTTTTAGACCAGACAGGTTTACGGGCGCAATGGTCATACTGCTGTTCACTCTGGCACCGTGGAACGGTGAGTTGCGGGCAGAGGGGGCACCTAGCTCGATAGTTGAGAAGTCTGGAAGTCAGTTATTTTTTTAGTCCGCAATAGTGCTTGCAATTCCCCTCACGCTCAATTGCAGTTGCAGACACGCCTGGAGTCAAAACGGTAAGCCGTTTTTCACTCGAATCGTCACCGGGCTGATGAACATACCTCCGGTGCCGGCATAGCTCAAGCGCTCTGAGAAGGGTAGCTTAAGCCAATGATCTCTGTTCGGCGGGACCGTCTACGTGAGAAGCAGCAAAGGCGGCGCATGGATTTGTTTGTTGCTGGATTGACGGCCCCAGGGGAGAAAGTGTCAGTTTGTGGTCGATTAAAGCGAGATGGGAGGTGTTTACCGAGACTATTACCATTGCCAAATCAAGCACGCCTCTGCCGATCATTCAGGAACAAGTATCGCCGCACACCATCCGTTATATGGACAGTTTCACGGTGTGCGCTGGGCTAGACGTCTCAGAATTTCATCGCCAACGCGTAGACCACAGCACTGTGTTTGTGACGAAGCGAGGACATCACATCAATGGAAGTGAGAAATTCTGGAGCAAAGCGAAGCGGCACCTGCGTCAGTTCAATGGTTTCACGCCAGACAGATCTACTTGGTTTCTGAGGGAATGCCAATGGCGCTTCAATAACGGCAGCCATCAACAGCTGCTAAGACAGCTTAAATGTTGGTGCACATTAATTCAGTTGGAATTCTTAAATTTGCCAGCATTGTAAAAGGGTAGAGGTCAAATTGACAGCATATGCTAGAGCAGGTCCAACGTCTGCGGCATTCGCTCCTTCGCGCATCATTACGGCGGGGAGGTCAACTCTGTGCCCTCGACTCGATCAATCAAGTCCGACTCTGCGTCGAGGGCTGGGGGCAAGGATGTCTTCAGAAGAGGACACGACTTGTTGCCCAAAAATTTTCGAAGGTATTCCGCGTCCCGTGCCAGTTGATTGGAAACACGTCGCGTCATTGATCCTGCGAAAGAGTCTTTCTGGAGGTCCAGATCCATATTCCCGACGTAGGTACAGGCACCAGACTGAACTGTAAAGGTGGCGGGGAGCACCGCTTGCCACACTCCTTGCGTAACATCGAGATTAGTACTCAAGAGTCGATATGTGCCAGCCGGCAATGTGAATGCAAAGTGTCCATCGATCGGAAGCGCATCGATTGTGATCGATTTCCCCTCACCGTTTTTAGATAGAAGCCACTGCATATCGGATGGCAGGACGACTTCCGATGTCCGGCTTTTCTCGTTGACTGTGACATGCATATGTCCAAAAACTAATCCCTGACCAGAGCCTAGAATTGCTGCATCCCCAGGAGCCAGGGGAACAACCACCGTGGAACAACCCATCATGAGGTCAGACCCGAGCAGAAAAGCAGAGAGAAGCACGTGTCGGCTTAATAGTCGCATGCTCCTCGATCCGTCAGCGTTCTGCCACCACTGTTGTAACGTATTGAGGCCAGCAACTGCGCGAGATAGCCGAGGCGCTATCTCGTAGAAAGTGTTTTTAGTATTCATGTCTTAGTCCCATCGGTACTGGTTCATCGGTACAACTGTACAACTCGTCTAAAAGGTCCAGATGAGGCGTCAAAATAGACAGAAGACTCTCGAATGAGGAATGCACCTGCTTCAAGTCTGAGGACATCCCTGCAATCCTCTTCCCTAATGACACCGATAATTCCTTGCATCCCGCTTGCTTCCACCACTGCCTCACTCAGGCTGTCCCTATACCTCAGCGTGACCTTGGTCGTCAATAGTGGACTCTATGAAGCGGAGCCTCTTCCGCCGTTCTCTGGGCGATCAACAGAGGCTGCTTGGACTTGATAGCTGTTTCATACTGCAACACGCTATCCTTCAGGATCCCGATGCTGAACAGCTCTGCCTCGATGGCCCTGAGCCCTTCTGCCATCACGGCGCCTTCGATCGGGCTAAGGCGCCCACCCAAGACCAGGCTTCGCAATGGCACACTGGGGAACATTTTCGGGACGTTCACTCCCTCTGTATGCCGAACTTCCTCCACTGCTTTATATGCGTACCCGTGTTTGTCATGTCCCATCACATGTCCCTCGCTGTGACAATCTCTGCCGACGATCGAGCGCGTTTCGATAGGAACGTCTGCTTGCTCCAATTCGTGAATTGCTGTTTCCGTATTAGCATGTCCGTTATGGGTTGCGACAATTGCACGTTGAATTTACGGAGGATTGCCGTTCATGCTGAGTTAGTCGAAGCACACGAATCAAGTTTTAAGCAAACTGCTGGAGCTGTTGATACGAGACCAGCGAAAAAAGCCGGGTGGGTGTGGTGCCCCAGGCAGGGCAGCAAGTGGTAGGACCTGATTCGTCAGCGAGGCGTGAGAAACGATTCAGGGCTTGGAATGGTGCGCCCGACAGGACTTGAACCTGTAACCTTCTGATCCGTAGTCAGATGCTCTATCCATTGAGCTACGGGCGCATATGAGGGTAGTGATGAGGGTTGAGTGCGGAGTTCTCGGTTACTCCGTCGGTTTCAACATGGCAGCTCTCATTCAGAGATCGCCCACTTGAATGACGCATGTCTCAGCACACAGCATGTTCGTCTCAGCACTTGTTAGAGCTAGTGGTTATACAGTTCTCCATGAGGAAGGGTCAAGTGATGGGTAGCAGAAAAGTCTGCAAGCTGGGGTGCCCCAGTTGGTTAAGAGATGATCGTACTTGCTTCGTTTGAGAAGGTACTTTCAGTCCCATCCGTGGTGAAGGCGGTGACGACGAAGAAATAGGCAGTGTTGGGTGCCAGACCAGTGACGGTGTAAGAGGTGGTATCCGTGGATGTCGTAGCAATTGGCGTCCCATAGCTCCCTGATGCCGTTGTAAGATAGATCTTGTATCCGGCGAGATCCGCTCCGGGATTTGGATCCCAAGAAAGCATCGCGGTTCGGGTATTATACGGTGAGATATTTGTGTCGAGAGAAGGATCAGCCGCTGCACAGGCTGTCAGAATGAGCAGTACGACACCGAGAAGCAGATGATAGGAGCGAGTCATGATCATCTTGGCCTCCGTTGTCAACTGAGATGGTGGTGTGAGTTGACTTGGCCCTTACCTTCCGCAAGCTTTGTACCGGCGTCTATGCGGAAAGGGATCTGCGGAACCTGTTTGAAATATTGATGAGTGGGAGTGGGCGCCTATGGCGACTCGGATGGAGGTTATCGAGTAGAAGTCAATTTTGTACGATTACGTCAAAATCTGTCCATACTCCATACCTTGTACCGACCATTGTTAGGAAGAGCCTGGACTGCTCACCTGAAAACGACGAGGGGCTTCCTACGGAGTAGGAAGCCCCTCAATCCAGCATCAGCAAGCTGAAACTTACTTGCCGCCTTTGTCCTTCTTGTCATCGCCGAAGGTGTCGGCATGGCCGCCCTTCTTCTCTTCCTTCTTGTCGCCATAGATGTCCATATGGCCACCCTTCTTGTCCTTCTTCTCTTCAGCCATCACAACATGGCCGCTCTTCTTCTCTTCCTTCTTCTCGCCAGCGAAGGCTGGTGCGCTGAAGGTGATTGCCACTGCGACTGCCATCACTGCCATCAACATGCTCTTCATTATAGGAACCCCCTTTAAGAGTTTAGAAGAATGTGTGCCATTCATTGGCACTTGAGTCAGGTATACAGCAAAGGTAATGCCGCTCCTGACTATTTCTCACATGAGACAAAGAGCAGCGATGAATCAGTAGGTTAGAGATTTTTTCTCATGTAAGCTCGAAGGGAATTCCCTACAGCTAGCTGTAGCAGAATAGCCGTGATCGAGCTAAACCGCCTCAGTTCATGGAGGATAGTAGGGGCTGCCGCGACGGATGAATATTCTTAAGCCCAGTATGAATTGGCACAGGGTAGCCAATCGGTGGCTTCGAGTGAGCGGAGGGTTCCTGGTCTTTCACCCCTGGATCGATGCACGTTAGTTGAAATACTATATGTGTGTGTTCCTAATTTATATTGGAAAGGCAACCCCACGCGGTGCCATGATGCGCGGGCGTGCCATCATCCGCCCGAAATCACCGGTCGGATTTCGATCTGATCTTGGTCGTAGAGCATTTCATCTTCGGTCACTAATTCATTACCGCGAATGACGAGGTGTGCTTCGATGACCAAATTCAATTCCCGTAAAAGGTCCTTCGCTCGCTTGGGACCCTTAATGTCGATCGATCGTGAGGGGTGACTTAATTGTATCTGCATATCTGGATGATACGAGTAACTGGGATCAAGGGGCAAGGGGGGAGTATGCACGCGTACTCTTCGTGAAACCTGATGTCGTTTAGCATGGAGCTGACAGTTTGCTTTTCGCGTAGACAAGTCCTTCTTCCAATGTTAAAAATTCTCCGTCTAACTGAGCCTCAAAACAGTCATCGAGTAGTCGGCCCATCTCCGGTCCAGGAGGAACTCCGAGATTCAGCAGATGCCGGCCCATCACGAGAGGCTGTGGGACTTGCCGATCCACCGCCAGCGCCGTGGCACGGCTTAGGAGCCAGTCTCCAGCCGGAAATCCATCAAACGGTTTCGGTGGGCGGCCTGCGTGATCCGCCCGCGCTACGCGGACCAAACGGTCGATGCGGGAGACCTGCTTGGCAAGACGCCGAATCGCGCTATCTGACGCCCGAACATCGAACAACGCGCGGGGACGGAGATGGCACTGGACCAAAGGGATGACGTCATCGATCAGGTCCTGTTGATTGGTCAACCGTCCGAGAAAGTCCTTCGTTGGTCCGATTCCCTCCGATTCGTGTCCTCGGGAGGTGATGTGCTCGCCGTCGACTTGGGTAGTCGCCGGTTTCCCAAAGTCATGGCAGAGGACCGCCAATCCCACGATCAGATCGTCGAGTTCATGACCTGTGCGTTCGGCTGCAAACCAGTCTAAGCAGTGAAGGGTGTGAATCCAGACGTCACCTTCAGGGTGCCAGTGAGGATCTTGAGGGCAGCCTTGAAGCGCTGCGAGCTCAGGATAGAAGCGCAGCCATCCGCATTGGTGTAAAAAGTGGAGCCCGAGAGAAGGCTTCCGACTCAATAGGAGAAACTTCTTCCATTCCTCCCACAGCCGCTCACGCGGATGCCCGTCCTGCGACAATGTTCGGCAGAGGGCAATGGTTTCCGGGACCACGCTGAACTCGAAGCGAGCCGCGAGGTGCATGCCTCGAAGCACCCGCAAGGGATCCTCTACAAACTGGTTCGAAACGTGACGTAATCGACCGGCAGCCAAGTCCTCTCGACCATTGAAAGGATCACGGAACTCCCTGGTGTCGGGATCCCAGGCCATGGCGTTGATAGTGAAGTCACGGCGTGCCAGAGCCTCGTCGATCGGTAGATTGGGATCAGCCTGTCGTAGGAGACCATGGATCGACGTGGTCTCGGTGCTGTGGAGGCGGGAGGGGATGGAGATGTCGACGGGAAGCCCTTGGAGTTTGAATACGGCAAAGGCCTTTCCGACGAATTGGACAGAAAACTGTTCAGACAGCAAGGCATGAAGCTGTCCGGGTGGGAGACCGGTGACTTCGAGGTCCAGATCTCGAGGCTGTTCCCCACGCGCGAGATCGCGGACTGTGCCACCCACTACCCAGATTCTTCCACTGCTGCGACGGACGCTCTCTTCAATGCGGCGAAGGATCCCAGCAAGTGCGGGATCTTCGAGACGGAAACGGATGGGCACTTAGATCTCCGCTTCACGAAGGAACTTAGCCGACTCTTCCGGTGAAACGGGATTGATGTAGAACCCCGTGCCCCACTCGAAGCCGGCCACTTGCGTCAGTTTAGGAATAATTTCAAGGTGCCAGTGATAGTACTCTCCGGTTTTTTCATGCAGAGGAGAGCTATGCAGGATGAAGTTGTAATGTGGGCGTGCCAGGACCTTGTCCATGCGGCGCAACGACTCCGAGAGAATTGGGGCAAGAAACTCAAATTGAGACTTCTGACTTTCTTCGAAGTAGGCTGCGTGGCGTTTGGGTAAAATCCACATCTCGAACGGGAAGCGCGGCGCGAAGGGGGTCACACAGAGGAATTCCGGGTTTTCCGCCACAACGCGTCCTCCATCGGACAGGTCCTGCCGGAGGATATCGCAGTAGATGCACCGTTCTTTTTGCTGATAATGCTGATGGCATCCGTCGAGCTCCTCTTGTACGCTGGTTGGGATAATCGGGAGGGCGATCAGTTGGGAATGGCTGTGTTCCAACGTCGCTCCGGCGGAGGATCCATGGTTTTTGAAAATCAAAATGTAGCGGAACCGCAGGTCTTTGCGGAGATCCAGCATGCGGTCACGATAGGCCCAGAGCATGTCCTCGATTCGCTTCGTCGGCATCTCGGCGAGGCTTTCGACATGGGTCGGGGTTTCAATGATGACTTCATGTGCGCCGATTCCGTTCATCCGGTCATAGAGACCGACGCCTTCGCGCCCCATCTCACCCTCCACCTGGAGCGCGGGAAATTTGTTCGGGACGACCCGGACGGTCCAGTTCGGGGAATTGGGAGCCGCCGGTTGCGGTCGATATGCCATGATTTCTTTCGGAGTCAGTCGTTCTTGTCCAGGGCAAAATGGGCAGAGGGACGCGGAACTCGTTCGAGCGGGTGACGGGGTGATGAAATCATGCGGGCGACCGCTGCGTTCCGTTGAAATAATCACCCAGCGGCCGACTATCGGATCACGTCGTAAATCGGGCATCTCTTCTCCTCCTCATATTAGGTAGGGGTGAAAGGTACGGGGTGAGGAGAAAGAAGACGGACCGAGACCAGCTGGAAACCGACGAACTTCTTCTCACCCCTTATGTCTCACCCGTTACCTCTTACGATGATCACACTCTCCACATTTCCGCCTCAAACTCAGGCCCCGGCACGGTGAGCACGGCGGGGCGCTGACCAGGATACCGGGCGACTTCGAGGCTATGTTCTCGCACCGCGACCGATAGCTGAATCGTATGCCCTGCTTCCAGCCCAAGGTCCTTCCAGGGGATGGCCAACTCCAAGCTGGTCTGTGCGGCGATGGACCGATGGGAAGCAACCGATTCCCAACTGTTCGTGGTCGTCTGACGAGACAGGTGAAATTCTCCTGGACCGGACAAGGAGAGGGGAAATGTGAGCCGATACTTGGAGTGCGGGCCTTGCAACAGGAGATCGACGTTGAGCCCTTCTCGCTTGAGGTTCGCCTCGTCGAGGTCGAAGCGCATAACAAACTGAGTGAGATTCCAACCGAAGAGAATGGCCGTGAAGATCCCATCGGCCTTCCACATCGCTCCAAGAGGCGGTTGGGTACTGATGCGACCCGCTCCGCGCCATTCGAAGAAGTTGGTGACCTTGCCGTCGATGGTGGGTGTGATGAGAGTGACCGGCTGCTGCACCATCTCGGAGTCAAATGGCATCGTTTTTGCGCAGATCGCATGGTTGAGCTGGTCTGGAGGCGGGAGGCCCATGTGCGTCCAGACGTTGCGAAGATGCGTTCTGAAGAGCCGATCGAATTCGGGCTTAAAGTCGGTGTCGAAATCGTCCCCGTACCACCAGAACCAGTCACTGCCTTCTGCGGCATACAGCTCTCGCCACGCAGCTTGGGCACGATCAGGCGGAAGGGTCGGTCCATGATGTATGAGTTGCGTACGAGTATGTCCAAGAAGATCCCACCCCTGATTGTCTTCGTGGTGTCCGATCCAAATCTTGTAGTCGGAATTGATCCAGGAGCCTGAGTGAAGCGACGATAGGTGCTGCGTGGGCGGTACCGATGCCAGTGCATCCGAGATCGTCGAAGACCGGACCGTCAGTTGTCCGGCCTGATCCAACGCATGATGCGTGAAGCCTTCATAGAGGAGCGAAAGGAATCGCTCTCCTCCGTCGTGGTAATGTTCCCAAGGGTTTTCGCCGTCCAACACAATGGCAATGAGGAGTCGGTCTTGCGGGCTGTCGTGGATGATGCCTTGCAACCGACGCGTGACATCGTCGGCGGCCGCTTCCGGTGTCGTTTTGTGATAGACGAATCCAAAGGCATCGGAGATCTCACGGTCCCGGAACAGTATGGCCAAGGATTGCCCGGCGTCGCCGATATGATACGGTTGATACAGGGCAGATGATCGGTGCCAGGGCAGACCGTCCATCGCGAGGGTTCTAGCCAGAATGCCCTCGTCGGTGGCCAACCACCGAAGGCCTACTTGATGGACGAGCGGGAGCATTTCTGGACAGACCGATCCCTCTGAGGGCCACAGGCCTGATGGCGGCTGTCCGAACGTCTGTTGATGAAAGAGGACGGCTTCTCGGAGCTGCGCTTCTGCATCTTCATGAGCCCGGAATCGGGCCGGCAAGGGGAGGTCGGGTCTCGCGCGTCGGGTGATGTCGGTGTCGAGCACTAACGGCAGAATCGGATGGAAGAAAGGAGTGGTGGTCAACTCGATCTGTCCCCGTTCCATGAGGCTTCGGTACAGGGGGACAATCTCTTGGACCGCAGTGCGTTGCAGTGCCAGAACTTCCTGTTTGTCGTCCTCGGTGAAGCCGCGATTTTTCTGGCGGAGGTCGGCCAGACGGGGATACTGTCGGACGGTGCCGTATCCGAACCAGGCCAGGTTGTGCCAAACTTGAAGATCCAGGAGTTCTTGTGTTGAAAAGTGACGGGCGATCCGAGGAAGATCCTGGTCGTTGACTTCCAACCCTCGTTTCACGAGCAACTCATGGTACCGAGGATAGGGACGGACCATGGTTGCCCAATTGGCAGAGAAGAAATGCCGAACCAAAAAAGCCTTTTCTTCCAGCGTGAGGTCTGCCGCTGGCCGTTGGGCGTGCTCGAGAAAAAGATCGAGCACCGTGCCGGTTCCAATCTCTTGTAACTGAAGGAGCAGCGATGGGGTAAAGTTGAATGTGGCACGCACCTCTGGAAATTGTTGGAGTACATAGGCCATATCATAGTAGGCCTTGGTCGCATGGAGCCGTACCCATGGCATACTGGCCGATGCGGCTACCGGATCCGTGTAATAGGGCTGGTGCATGTGCCAGAAGAAACAGACGTGGACCTGCTTCATCGAGATCGATTCCTTTCGTTTTTTGAGTATGTCATAGGGGGTATAGGCATGCAATGTGCGGGCAGGTTTTTGGAAATGCGGAGTACTGGGGGAACGATATGAAGTGCTTTCTGTGGTTGTGGGGGCCAGTCTGTGCTTATGCTGCGCTCATTTTCTATGTGTCGTCGCAGTCTCATCCTGAAGAACAAGTCCCATTCGTAACCTTTTTCAGCGATAAGGTCGTTCATGCCGTCGAATATGCGCTGTTGGGGGTCTTGTGTTGCCGCGCCTTTCAGGCGAACCAACGTGAGGTCTGGCGACGGCAGGCGATACTGTTGGCGATTGTCCTGACGTCGCTGTATGGAATCAGTGACGAGATCCACCAAGCCTTTGTGCCGTTTCGAGAATCGAGTGTTTTCGATTGGATTGCCGACACGGTCGGCGCGGCGGTGGGTGCGGCTGGTTTCAGCCGACTCTCCCAGTTCGTCGTGGCACGCGCGAAACCTATATAACTCTCTCATTATAGGACGCGCGAACTCTCCCCATGATTCATAACGGATCGTGCCCAGTTATGAATCATGCCGGATCCAGTTCCTCCCGGTAACAGGCCATCAATGTCCTTCCCCTGTCTCCTCCAGCGATCCAGGATCGGTGCCCCTCTCCTGTATTGAGGGTGAACCGGACAAGGCGCTGAAGTCATTGGTTGTTCAAGGAACTGCCATGATGGTGGGTCGTTGTTCTGACCCAGGACCAGGGGGTCTTGTGATGGGCAATAGTCAGACGTTGGATATCTGGGAGGAGAGGTTCAGGCTGTTCGGTAGGTGTCCATGCACGCTCGTGATTTTGAGCGAGGCTGCTTCTTGCTGGTTCTCACTTCGGGAAATCGATGGCGCAGATGTTTTCTGATGGTCTTCGTGACAAGTTGGGGTATCGTGGGTATAATCCGCCCATATGTCCACAGCACATTCCGTCGCGTCTCGAGCCCCTCTGGTACCTCCAGATCGCAGACTCATTGCCCGTACCATTGAAACGAGATTTTCGCCGGGCCTGGCATTGCGCGAGGTGATTCCGCTGGCCGGCGATGCCTCCAATAGACGATACTTTCGCGCAACCCTTACAGGAGGGCCACCACATTCTGTGATCGTGATGCAGCTTGCTGAACCGGAAGGGTTCAAGCAATCGGAGGAGGCAGTCAGTGGTACGGCCCATCAGATTGTGGAATTGCCGTTCACCAACATCCGGTCGCTTTTGGCCAGGGTGAAGGTCCCCGTGCCAGCACTCTATTACTATGATCAGTCGGCAGGGCTCCTGTATCTGGAAGATTTTGGCGATATGACGTTAGCGGATGCTGTGAGTCGTGCCGATCACGTGAAGATGGAATCATACTACAAGCAAGCCATTGACATACTGATACGAATGCAGATCCACGCTACCAAGGCAGAGGATCACACCTGTCTTGCGTTTCACCGTGGGTTCGATGCCCCGTTACTGATGTGGGAGTTTGATCATTTTCTGGAGTATGGAGTCGAGGTACGGAACGGCACACCGTTGGCCGATGTCGATGCGGAGGCCATTCGGCGAGCGTTCAGCAATATTGCCGATCAGTTGGCGAGCCAACCGCGGATCTTTACGCACCGTGACTATCATTCTCGTAACTTGATGGTTGATGGAACACGGCTCGGTGTGATCGATTTTCAAGATGCCTTGATGGGACCGGCTGGCTACGATTTGGCTTCGCTAGTGCGGGATGCCTACGTTCAACTTGATGAGGCGCTGGTCGATGAGTTAGTGGAGTATTATCTCGATCACATGGTTGACCGAGGTATGGGCGGAACTGATCGAACGACCTTCCGCCGACTGTTTGATCTTACGAGCATCCAGCGAAACCTGAAGGCAGCCGGTCGATTCGTGTATATCGACCGGGTGAAAGGGAACCCCAAATTCTTGGCGGATATTCCTCGTGTGCTGAGTTACGTCAAACGGAATCTTCGAAAGTATCCCGAGCTAGAACCGCTTCGGAAGCATCTCACTCCATATGTGCCGGAGTTACAGTAAGAGTTCGTGAGGGGTGAAAAGTAAGGGGTGAGTCGATGAAATTCTGGCTAGCAGAATCTTTACCTTATCTTTTACCCCGTATTCCTTACGAGATGCCATGAAGGCCATGATTCTTGCGGCTGGGCTCGGGACTCGTCTCAGGCCGCTGACCAACACAATTCCTAAACCGTTGCTTCCGGTTGCAGGCACGCCACTCATCGTCTGGAATCTGTTGTTGCTCAAGCGGCATGGATTTCACCAAGTCGTTATCAATTTGCATTATCTGGGGCCGATGATCGAGCAGGCCTTGGGCGACGGCTCGAAGTTCGGGATACGGATCATCTATTCGCATGAACCGATCATCCTCGGGACCGGCGGAGGAATTAAGAAAGCCGAGCCATATTTTTCAGGGGAACCGGCGTTAATCCTGAATGCAGATACGTTGGTCGAACTTGATCTTGAAGCCTTGTGGGACTTTCATCGCTCGCGTGGAGCAGCTGCAACCTTAGTTTTGCGGGAAGATCCCGATGCCGCGCGCTGGGGCTTGGTTGAGGTGGGAGACCACGATCAGATCGTACGCATCACAGGGCGCGGGAGGGAGGAGACTACGCCGATTACCGAGCGGATGTTTGCAGGGATTCACATCCTTCACCCCCGGCTACTTCAGCAGGTACCGAAGGGGGTTATTTCCTCAATCATTGATCCCTACGTAGCAGCCATCCAACGGGGAGAACCTGTGCTTGGCTATGACCTGCATGGATACTGGTCGGACATTGGAACCGCCGAACGCTACACACAAGCGGAGCAGGATGCTCGCGCCGGACGGATTCGTTTGGACGAGCGGTCCCCACACTGCACATCTCATTAAGACCATCATACTAGAAAGCGGCGTGCCGTTTGGCCGAAGGTGATCCGGCGCTTAGATCTTTTGGTGCTTGAGAAGGCGCGCAAGATAGGTGCGCTGAAGTTTGAGGGATTCGGCCGCTTTGGTTTGATTGCCCTCGGCCCGTTCCATGGCGCGTGTGATGATGTACCGGCTGTGCTGCTCCATTGATTCATGGTAGGGCAGGTCGAGATAGGACAGGAGTGCATCATCCTCATGCTGACGGAGATCTGCGTCATCCGACAGGAGTGCCAACATATCCGGCTCAATCGTGTCTTTGGGGCTGAGGACGACGGCTCGTGCGATCACGTTGTCTAATTCACGGATATTGCCGGGCCATGGGTATCGTGTCAATGCCTCTAAGGCGGCCGCACTCAGGGCCATACCGGGGCGTTTGGCATCTCTCGTGTGTCGTTCCAAGAAGAATTGGGCAAGAGCCGGGACATCTCCTTGTCGTTCGCGGAGCGATGGGAGGGGCAGCGTGACGACATTGAGACGAAAGTACAGATCTTCTCGGAATTGGCCGGCTTTGACGGCCTGACGAAGATCCTTGTTGGTGGCAGCGATGATGCGGATGTTGACGGATACGGTTTTGGATCCGCCGACTCGTTGGAACTCCCGATCTTGAAGCACGCGAAGCAACTTGGCCTGCAAGGTGAGCGGCATATCTCCGATTTCGTCGAGGAAGACCGTACCGCCGTCGGCCATTTCCAACTTCCCTTTTTGCTGCCGGTCCGCGCCGGTGAACGCTCCACGTTCATGGCCGAAGAGTTCGTTCTCGAGCAGGGTCTCGGTCAATGCCACACAGTTGATGACAATGAGTGGCATGGCACAGCGAGGGCTCCACTGATGGATCGAGCGTGCAAAGAGTTCTTTCCCCGTTCCACTCTCCCCCAGCAGCAACACTCCCGCATCCGACTTGGCGGCTCGTTGTGCTGCTTCAACAACGGATCGGACCAATGGACTATTACCGACGATATTGGCGTACCGGCCGTCAACTTCAGAGCGGAGATAGGCGACCTGTCGTCGGAGTGCGTCTCGTTCCAGCGCTTTGCGGATGACGATGAGGAGGTGGTCATTGTCGAGCGGTTTGGTTAGAAAGTCGTACGCTCCTTCTTTCATGGCCTCGACGGCGGCCTGAATGGATGCGTGCGCGGTCATGACAATGACGGGAGGACTGTCCGACGGCTTCATCTGAGCCAAGCGCTTGAGCACGTCAAGGCCGGAGAGTTTGGGCAGTGTCAGGTCCAGCAGGATGAGCTGAGGCGACTCCTGAACAATGAGATCAAGGGCTTGCTGTCCTTCGAGTGCGGTCACGGTCTCGTATCCCGAGGCCTGTAGTCGATCCTCCAGCATCATGATGATATCCGGATCGTCGTCAACGATGAGAAGCTTCGTGTTCATACTTCAGACGTGAGAGGTGACAGGTTGAGCGTGATGAAAAGATGCCATTTCACAGGGTTGCGCTACCGACCCATGACGGCTCATTTCTATCCCCTTCACCGACGGTCCATCACATTGATGACGAGGCCTGTCAATGGCTTCGGATAAAAATACGTAGACTTGTGCGGCATTCGTTCTCCTGCCGCAGCGACGGCCTGAACTTCGCTGACTTTCGTTGCATTGAGTAAGAAGGCACCAGTCCCTGTTCCACGCTGGACCCAATCGAGCGCTTCGACGTCATCCTTGGTGTAGAGAATTGCTTCCTGCTCCTGCTGGGTCGGACAGAGCTTGGTGACGATGAGTTGTTGAAGCAGAGAGACGTCGAGTTTAGTGCGTGGTGACGCCGCTGGTGACGGTTGATGACTCGGCTTTAAGGTGAGGGTCAGGTATCGAAGATCACCTTGTCTTGTCAGGCCAAATACCGGCGCCTTCGTCCCTTCTGTCCGTAAGCTGGTTAAGAACTGGGTGCGGATTTGCTCGTGTGAGGATGAGGTGAAGGGAAATTCTCGGAACTCGAACATCTCCCCCAGTGTCTGTTTGATGTGCTCGAACGGAGGCAGGGTGGTGGTGGTCACCCGGTGCGTTGGTAACACCGTCAGTCCTGGATCTTCAAGCGGAGCCAGTAGCATGAGGACGGAGTCATAGGGCTGCAGGCTTGTCTGCATGGAGGCCTGTTGTCGCCGGAGTTTTTGATAGTTCAACGCTGTTTCATAACGGTGGTGGCCGTCGGCAATGAACAACGGCTTGCTCTGCATGGCATCGGTGACCTGTTTCAGGACAGCGTTGTCGGTGACAGTCCATAGACGTTCTCGGCAACCGGCCTCATCCTGGAAATCATAGCAGGGAGTCGTGCTTATTGTCTTCGCTTCCAACAGTTGGATGATGGTGCCCTGTGGATCGGAGTACAGCGACCAGATCGGGCTAAAATTCGCTCGACAGGCCTCAATGAGATTCAGTCGGTCGGTTTTCGCTGCGGCACGGGTGTTCTCGTGCGGGTAGATGTGTCCGGAGTCCAATGCCTCCAGTTTGACCAACGTCAGGAATCCTCGCAGCACTTTTTTCGGAGCCTCGGGAGCGGAGTAGGGAGGATGGTATTCAATCGTATGGTAGTAGAGGGTTGGTTGTGCATCCCGCTTGAGGATTCCTTCGGTGATCCAGCTTTGGAGCGTCGCGGCAGCGCGGGTATAGCGGTTGTGGGTCGAGCTGTCACCTGGTTGGTCAAGACCCAGTTCCATGCGGATGATGTTGTGGGGATGCCGGTCATGGAGCTGCTTCTGTCCGGCTGCATCGATAATATCATAGGGTGGAGCAATGACCTCTGTGATCGCTCCGACAAGCGTCTGATCGTACCGCACACCGTGGAACGGAAAAACCTGTGACATGAGCAACTCCCTGGCAATGTCGTGGTCGTAACAGCGACGACGGTTTGATGGTTACAGGAGAGAGCAGGGTCCCTTCGCCCTACGCCGTGCCGCTCCCACGGCCAGGCGTCTTTCCGACTGGCGGGAAGACTGTTACCGGTCTCGGGTAATCATATAATCCGCAGCGACGGATAGCGCACGTCGTGCCGTACTATCCTCGAAGCAGTCCAGTTCATCCTTTGCGGCAGTGATATATGCGCGCGCACGATCCATGGCGTAGGTGATCGACCCGAAATTGGCCATCAGCGACAAGATGCGCTCCAAATCCGCTGTGCTCAGTGTCCGTGTTTCCATGCGGTCCTTGATCATCTGACGGTCCTGCTCGGAACACTGCTGCAATAAGTGCAGCAGCGGCAGCGTTGCCTTACCTTGTCGGAGATCCTGTCCGATCGTTTTGCCAAGTGATTCGCCGTTTGCGATGTAATCCAACGTGTCATCTGCGACTTGGAAGGCGATGCCAAGGTATTGGCCGAAGCGAAATAGCGCGTCCTGTTGCGGCTCCGATGCTTCGGCGAGAATGGACCCCATGCGGCACGCGGCTGCGATCAACCCTGCTGTCTTGTGTTCGACGATCTTGATGTAATCGACTTCGGGCATGGAGGGATTTCCATTGTAGTAGAGCTGCAGCACTTCCCCCTCTGCCATTTTCTTGCAGGCCTCGGCAAGGACCTCATTAATCCCCTGACTTTGAAACTCAACGACTTTACACATGGCTTTCGTATAGAGGTAGTCGCCCACCAGAATACTGATCTGGTTTCCCCACACCTTGCGCGCAGTTCGCCTCCCTCTCCGCAGATCGGCATCATCCACGACGTCGTCGTGCAAGAGAGTGGCCGTGTGGATGAATTCGACGATGCTGCCGAGTTGGTGGTGTTCGGTTCCCGTATAGCCGCAGAGACGGGCCGAGAGGAGCAAGAGAAGAGGTCTGATCCGCTTTCCCCCACCGCTTAAGATGTGTGCAGCGACGGTGTTGACCAAGGTCACGCTGGAGTCGAGATTCTTTCGGACGCGATCCTCTACTCCGTCCAGCTCACTTCGATAGGACTCCCACACATCCGACATGTTGTGCAGGGTGGCGATGACTGGACCTTGTGTCATGCGGCGGATGGTATGGCAGCCAAGGAAATAAAGTCAAGCAAATGAAAGGGGTATAGGCCCTACGCAACCTTGACAGAGGAAGGACCCATCCAGTAAGGTCCCACTCATAACAACACACTTGGGTGAGGTTCACCCTGAATACGGATGGAAGGGTGCGTTCACCCGAGGGTGCTGCTTGCTCCGTTCCCCATGTCATCCATAGAGAAAACGTCCATTGTTTGAATGAGATAGATCTATGAACATTCCTGGATTTCCCCATCGGCAGGGGCTCTACGATCCTCAATACGAGAAGGATTCCTGCGGGATCGGTTTTGTCGTCAACATCAAAGGGAAGAAATCCCATGACATTGTCCGTAAAGGACTTCAGGTGTTGGAGAATCTGACTCACCGGGGGGCACAGGGTGCTGATTCCCATACTGGAGACGGGGCAGGTATTCTGCTACAGACTCCGCACACATTTCTGAAGCGGGTCGCGGGCGATGGGGGTATCACGTTGCCGGACCTGGGTGAGTACGGAGTCGGTCAGCTATTTCTCCCGCCTAACGTCGATTCCAGACGGCTGTGCGAGAAGGTATTCGCCGAGATTCTTACCGAGGAAGGTTTGCGCCTGCTTGGTTGGCGTGATGTGCCGGTCAAGAGTGATCAGATCGGCGCGGTTGCCCGAACCACCGAACCGTTCATGCGGCAGATCTTCATCGCGCGAGATGCGCTCAACGAAATTCAGTTCGAGCGAAAGCTTTATGTGATCCGCAAGCGAGTTGAAAAGGCTGTCGCGGAGTCGGCCATTCAAGGGCGAGAGCACTTCTATGTTGCGAGCTTGTCGGCCAACACGATCGTCTATAAAGGGCTGCTGTTGCCCCATCAAATGGCGGCTTACTATCAGGATCTCAATGATGAACGAATGGTGAGCGCACTGGCGCTCGTGCACTCGCGCTTCAGCACCAATACGTTTCCCACATGGCCACGAGCCCATCCCTATCGGTATGTGTGCCACAACGGCGAGATTAATACCCTGAAAGGGAATGTCAATTGGATGAAGGCGCGCCAAGGCCGTCTTCATTCTGAACTGTTTGGGAAGGACATGGAGAAGCTCTTCCCGATTGTTTCCGAGAATCAGAGCGACTCGGCTTGCCTGGACAATGCCTTAGAGTTTCTTCTGCTTGGCGGCCGTTCACTGCCGCATGCCATGATGATGTTGATTCCAGAGCCGTGGGTAGCGAATCCCCAGATGGATTTAGATCGTCGTGGGTTCTATCAATATCACGCAGCGATGATGGAGCCATGGGATGGTCCTGCGGCTGTATGTTTCACCGATGGGAAGTTGATCGGTGCCACGTTGGATCGGAATGGGCTACGCCCCTGCCGATATCATGTGACGACCGACGGTCTCGTGGTTCTCGCATCTGAGGCCGGGGTCTTGCCGGCTGAGGCGAAAGATATTCGTATGAAGGGTCGGCTCCAACCGGGCCGTATGTTCCTCGTCGACACGGTGCAGGGTCGCATCATTGATGACGAAGAGATTAAGGCTGGGATCGTCGGTCGTAAACCCTATCGCAGTTGGGTCACGCAGTATGGTGTGTCGCTGGATGAGTTGCCGGATCCGCTGAACGTTCCGCAGCCGGATCACCCCACGATTCGTCAGCGGCAGCAGGCTTTCGGCTACACGGTAGAAGAACTGAAGATGGTCATCACCCCGATGATCGTGACGGGTGAAGAAGCGATCTCTTCGATGGGTACCGATACGCCGTTGGCGGTGCTATCCGATCGGCCGCAGCTCTTATTCAAGTACTTCAAACAGCTCTTTGCGCAGGTGACGAATCCGCCGATTGATCCGATTCGGGAACAACTCGTGATGTCGCTGGTGACCAACATCGGTCCGAAGCCGAACTTGATGGATGAATCGCCTGAGTCCTGCCGTCGTATTAAAGTGCAGCAGCCGATTCTCACGAACGCCGATTTGCAAAAAATCCGTGGTATTTCCGATCCACACTTCAAGAGCAAGACGCTCCGGATGTTATTCCGCGTCGCCGAGGGGCCGGATGGGCTCGGTGAGGCGGTCGACGATCTCTGCCGGCAGGCTTCGCAGGCCATCAAGGAAGGCTACAAGTTCCTGATTTTGAGCGATCGAGGTGTGAACGAGGAGTGGGCGCCGATCCCAAGTTTGATTGGTATCTCTGCCGTCCACCACCATCTGGTTCGAGAGTGTACACGAACCGAAGTGGGTTTGATTCTGGAAACCGGTGAACCTCGTGACGTGCATCAGTTCGCCTGTTTGATCGGCTATGGTGCCGGGACGATCAACCCCTATCTTGTGTTTGAGTCGCTCGTCGACATGGAGCGCGACAATTATCTGCCTGAAGGACTTGATGCGCAGACGGCAGAGGGAAAGTTCATTAAGGCCATCAACAAGGGGTTGCTCAAGATCTTCTCGAAAATGGGTATCTCCACCGTGCAGTCGTACTGCGGTGCACAGATCTTTGAGGCGATTGGGCTGAATCGCGAGCTCATCGACCGCTACTTCACCGGGACCCCATCGCGCGTAGAAGGGGTTGGTATCCGCGAAATCGGGGAAGAAACGTTGCGCCGCCACCGCGTGGCCTATGAACCGGCGGCGATTCGCCAACTCGATTTCGGCGGTGAGATCCATTACCGCATCCAGGGTGAACATCATAACTGGAATCCGGAGACGATCTATAAATTGCAACATGCCAGTCGCTCGAACGATCCGAAGACCTATGCCGAATTCGCACAGGTTGTGAACGACGAAAGTAAGCGGTGGTCGAACCTGCGTGGTCTGCTGGACTTCAAGTTCGATCCCCAGCCGATTCCGATTGAAGAGGTGGAACCGGCCAAAGAAATCGTGAAGCGTTTCAACACCGGTGCTATGTCTTTTGGCTCGATCAGCAAGGAAGCGCATGAAACGCTTGCGATCGCGATGAATCGGCTTGGCGGCAAGAGCAATACGGGCGAAGGCGGTGAAGATCCTGAGCGGTTCAACTCTTTGCCGAACGGGGATTCCAAGAACAGTTATATCAAACAGGTGGCGTCGGCCCGGTTCGGTGTCACGGCCCATTACCTTGTGAATGCGCGTGAACTACAGATCAAGATGGCACAGGGAGCTAAGCCTGGGGAAGGTGGTCAGTTGCCAGGCCACAAGGTGGACGAGAACATCGCCCGATTCCGCTATGCGACACCTGGCGTGCAGTTGATCTCGCCTCCGCCACACCACGATATCTACTCGATCGAGGACTTGGCTCAGCTGATCTTCGATCTCAAGAATTCGAATCCCGAAGCCGGCGTCTCGGTGAAGTTGGTCTCGGAGGTTGGTGTGGGGACCGTCGCGGCTGGGGTCGCAAAGGCCCATGCGGATAAAGTGCTTATCAGCGGTGATTCCGGCGGGACGGGCGCGTCGCCGCTCTCGTCCATCAAATATGCGGGCATTCCCTGGGAGCTCGGACTGGCGGAGACGCACCAGACGTTAGTGCTCAACGATCTGCGGGGGCGTATCCGTGTGGAAACAGACGGCCAGATGAAGACCGGCCGCGATGTGGTGATCGCCACATTACTCGGGGCGGAAGAGTATGGATTCGCGACAGCTCCGCTCATCGTCGAAGGCTGTATCATGATGCGCAAGTGTCATCTGAACACCTGTCCTGTCGGGATTGCGACACAAGATCCTGAGTTGCGCAAAAAGTTTAACGGCAAGCCGGAGCACATCGTCAACTACCTGTTCTTCGTTGCAGAAGAAGCGCGGCAACTCATGGCAAAGCTCGGCTTCCGGACGATCAACGAGATGGTGGGGCGTGTCGACAAGCTCAAGATTACTAACGCGGTCGATCATTGGAAAGCCAAGGGGTTGGACCTCACGCCGCTGCTGACGGCTCCGGAGGTTTCCGCGGAGGTGCCGCGGTATTGCGTGCAGAAGCAGGACCATGGGCTTGCCGATATTCTGGACAACAAGCTGGTCGAACTCTGTCAGGCTGCGATCGAGAGAGGCAGAAAGGTCTCGGTTGATCTCCCGATTAGGAATATTAACCGAACGACCGGTACGGTGCTCTCGAGTAAGATTGCGAAAAAGTACGGTCCTGACGGGTTGCCCGAAGACACGATTTCAATCAAGTTCTCCGGCTCGGCTGGTCAATCGTTTGGGGCTTTTCTCGCAAAAGGTATCACGCTGACCCTGGAAGGAGAGTCCAACGACTACATTGGGAAGGGACTGTCCGGAGGCAAGATCATCGTCTTCCCGCCGAAGAACATCCTGTATAAGCCGGAAGAAACGATCTTGATCGGCAATACCTCGCTCTATGGGGCGACACAAGGCGAAGCCTATTTCTACGGAATGGCGGGCGAACGGTTCGCTGTGCGGAACAGTGGTGCGCAAACCGTCGTGGAGGGAACAGGCGATCACGGGTGTGAATATATGACGGGTGGCGTAGTCGTGGTACTCGGGATGACAGGCCGCAACTTCGCAGCCGGTATGTCGGGTGGTGTGGCGTTTGTGCTGGATGATGCGGGTACGTTCCAGAGTCGCTGCAATACGGGAATGGTCGAGCTGGAAGCTGTGACCACGAAGGAAGACAAGCAACTGCTTCACGGGTTGCTGACCAAACATTTTATGTACACAGGGAGTCGTAAGGCCAAGCAAGTGCTTGATGCGTTCGAGACCACCGTACCGAAGTTTGTGAAGGTGATGCCAGTCGATTACAAACGTGTCATTGAGGAACGGAAACGCAAAGCGAGTGCTGTGCACTAGCTGGTGAGAAGTGGAAAGTTACACGTAAGGGGTTAGAAGAGAAGAAGATGGGTGATCCGAAGGGTTTCATGAAATATGCCCGTGAGGGCCCGAAACGTAAGCCGATCGAGTTGCGTGTGCTCGATTGGAAGGAGATGTATGAGCCGATCCCTGAGGATAAGCTGAAGACCCAGGGTGCGCGCTGTATGGATTGTGGGGTGCCGTTTTGCCAGGGCCATAGCGGTTGTCCGGTCGTTAATTTGATCCCGGAGTGGAACGATCTCGTCTATCGTGGCCGTTGGAACGATGCGCTGAAGGCGCTCCATACCACGAATAATTTCCCTGAATTCACGGGGCGTCTCTGCCCGGCCCCCTGTGAAGGGGCCTGTGTGCTTGGGATTAACCAAGATCCGGTCTCCATCCGTATCATCGAGTGGAATATCGTCGATCGGGGGTTCAACGAGGGGTTTGTCACGCCTATCGTGCCGGTCGTAAGTACCGGCAAGACCGTGGCGATCGTTGGTTCTGGTCCCGCTGGTTTGGCTGCCGCGCAGCAACTGGCCAGAGCCGGCCATGATGTGACGGTCTTCGAAAAGTCTGATCGGATCGGAGGCTTGCTTCGCTACGGTATTCCCGACTTCAAGATGGAAAAGTGGGTGATCGATCGCCGTCTGGAGCAGATGAAAGCCGAAGGCGTGAAGTTTCAAACCGGCGTCTCGGTTGGGAAGGACATCACGGGCGAACAGTTGCGCCAGCAGTTTGATGCGATTGGGTTGACCATGGGGGCCGAGTTGGCCCGTGAGCTACCGATCCCAGGTCGCGAACTGAAGGGTGTGCATCTGGCAATGGAATATCTCACCCAACAGAACAAGCGTACGGCCGGTATTCCTATGACGGATGAGCCGATCACCGCAAAGGGGAAACGCGTCGTCATCATCGGCGGGGGAGATACAGGCTCTGACTGTCTTGGTACGGCACATCGCCAAGGGTGCGTTGAAGCGCATCAGTTTGAATTGCTGCCGGAACCCCCACCGCAGCGTGCCGAGTCGACCCCCTGGCCGCTCTGGCCGATGCAACTCCGTACGTCCCATGCCCATGAAGAAGGCTGCGACCGGCAGTGGAGCGTGTCCACGACGAAGTTCTCCGGCCACGACGGTCATGTCACCAAACTGCATGCGCATCGGGTTAAGTTCGAGAACGGCAAATTCACACCTGTTCCTAACACAGAATTTGAGCTGAATGCCGACTTAGTGTTGCTGGCCATGGGATTCACCGGTCCCATGAAAAATGGGTTGCTCGATAGCCTGGGAGTGAAGTACGACGCACGCGGTGCTGTGGCAGTCGACGAAAGCTTCATGACCAATCTCGACGGCGTCTTCGCCGGTGGTGATACCAAACGAGGCGCGTCGTTGATCGTCTGGGCCATTGCCGAAGGCCGTAAGATGGCTGCGGGGGTTGATAGGTATCTGCAAGCAAACCGCTCTGCAAAGGAATCTCTGTCATAGATGAGGCCCAGCTTCTGGGCCTTGTTGTCGATGAAAAGAGTGCAAGTTCCCTCCGCTCCCCACCGATTACAACGTAGTTAGTAGGGTGTTGATCTGCGGAGGAATGAGCGACTCCGTGAGAAGCTCTGCCCATCCTCCTTGAAGCGAAGACCATGTCCGGACGAGTTTCTGAAAAGCGTACCCACCAAGCAGTCTCCAGTAAGTCATTCGGGCGGTTGAGTTCTCAAGCTCATTCTTTCATGCACGATAGGTCTACTAGGCTGGAACAAAATGATTCAGCTTAGAATCCTTTTAGATACGGAGAGGCGACACTCTCCTGCTTCTCCCTATCGAGTCACAATTACGGTACCGAATCAATTTCTTCGCTGAAAGTCAAAGTCCTGAGCAAGTTGAACCGTATAAAACGATATAAGATGTGAGCCTGCACCATCAGGTACGTATATTGCGTGCCATGATCCGTACAAGAGGGCGTATCGGAGGGCCGCATGTCTAAACACATCGTGCTGTTGTCTGATGGTACAGGGAATAGTTCTGCGAAGGTGGTCAAGACCAATGTGTGGCGGTTATACCAGGCCTTGGATCTTTCCGCGACGAATCAAAGCAATTCGCGGGTACCTGTCCAGGTTGTGTGCTATGACGATGGCGTGGGGACATCGTCGTTCCTGCCCCTTGCGATACTCGGTGGCGCGTTTGGCTGGGGGCTTAAACGCAACGTACTGGATCTCTACTGTTTTCTTTGTCGAAATTACGAACCGGGTGATCAGATCTATTGCTTTGGGTTCAGCCGAGGTGCGTTCACGATTCGAGTGTTGGTCGGGATGGTTACTTCTCAGGGACTGGTACCGGCAACCGGCCTCACAGAAGACAGACTACGAGGCCTCGCCACACGACGCTATCGAGAGTTCCGCAGGCGGTTTGCCCATGAGGATATGATCGTGAATGCTTTCCGCCAGGTACGCGATGCGGTTCTGTCCATCTGGAACGATGCCGAAGTGCGTGATGGATCTCACAAGGACATTCCCCCGATCCACTTTGTAGGCCTGTGGGATACCGTGGCCGCCTATGGGTTACCAATCGATGAGCTCACGAGGGCGTGGGATAAGGTTTTTCCCCTGTCGGCACCGGATCGGAATTTAAGCAAGCACGTAAAGCGGGCCTGTCATGCCCTGGCCATCGACGATGAGCGGCAGTCATTCCATCCGGTTCTCTGGAACGAGGCTGACCCATCCGATTCCCAGCGCATTACACAGGTCTGGTTCTCCGGCATGCATGCGAACGTTGGAGGGGGCTATCCGGACGATGCGTTGGCCCATGTGTCGCTTGACTGGATGATGACAGAGGCTGCAAGTGCCGGCTTGGTATTTCTTCCCACTGAGCGAGACAAGGTACGGGCTTCGTTGGACTTGAACGGGAAACTCTATGACTCACGTTCGGGGATGGGAGGGGTGTATCGCTATCAGCCGCGGGACCTTGCTCTTCTCTGCAATGATCGGGTTCATGAAGACAATCAAGTGATTGTCGAGCTTCCTAAGATTCACCACAGTGTGATGCAACGCATTGCATTGGATGTGGATGGGTATGCACCGCTTGGGTTACCTATTCGTTATGTCGTGATTGGACCAGACGGAAAGCCTATCGATCAGAAAAATGGAGATCCGTCAGGGCGTACCTTGATTGAAACCGAAGTGGCTGCCACAGCCCGTCGTCATCGTGAGGAATGTGTCCGGGATCTCGCTTGGCAAAAGCGTCTTGTCTATTTTCTCTCAGTGATGGTCGCACTTTCACTCCTGGTTTTTCCGGTGTGGCACCACGACTCGGCGGCGTGCGAGGGAAAATCTTGTTGGGCTGCACCGTTCATCAATGCCATTGAAATGGTGGTCCCTGGGGCTCTGTTCCCCTGGATTGACGCCTTCAAAACCCATCCTGCTGCACTTGGTACGCATGTGGCTCTCATCGCGTTGTTGATCATGAAGGGCAGTCAATTAGGGTCAAAAATCAAGGGACGGATGCGTGGGATTTGGGACGAGGAAAAAACGGAGGGAGAAGCAGGTTTCGTGCGATGGCTCAGAACCAGCGGGTGGTATCAGGGATTCATGGCGTTCACACGCGTGTGGGTCATGCCATGGCTTGCGAGTCTGGCGGTCCTCTGGTTGTTATTCGCGGGCATATCCCAGGGGGTGTTCTCAATATTGAATTCCGGCGGTTTCATCTGTCCTGCAACATCTATCCCTTCTGAAGAGCACTTTGTGACGAGTCGTATCTGTTGGAACAGTGACAAGATTGCGCAGCGGGGAACCCGGTACCGTGTGACCCTCTCACTTGGTGAAGGAGGATGGACAGATAGGGGTGTGCCCGCTGGGCTTAGTGGGGTGCTTTCTTCTGATGTAACCGGGCCCATGCACTTCTTCACGCTGTTCAAACGAGACATCCATCAACCGTGGTTCAGACCCATCCTACGAATTGGTGCGGAGGGCGCCGACGAGTATCCGCTGATCGGGGAATTGCAGGAGGGTGATCGCGTTCTTATGGCAGAAATTACGGCACGTCGGTCTGGGCCGGTCTATCTCTTTGTGAACGATGCCGTTCTGCCTGGCCCGGCAAGCTGGCAAGGGTTTTATGGCAATAACGATGGCACCGGCACGTTCAAGTTCGAGGAGTTGGGGCATACATCACATTGAGAAAGATTTCGCCGCGTGGTCCAATTTCTGGTGACAAGACAGCGACGGAAAAGTGGTAACATCGGCGAAGCGTCGTGCAGGGGGAGAATCAAAGAGGTTGGCTACGGAAACGCTCAATCATCGCAAGCAGCAGCCTCTTTATCGGCGGGGACACCAAACGGGGAGCGTCACTCATCGTCTGGGCCATCGCTGAAGGCCGAAAAATGGGGGGCAAAAGGTGGCGGGAAAGTTTGAGGGTGATAGGCTTATGCTAAGGCGGCGCTGAGCACCAACTCTTCTTCGTCGACATAATGGGAGACGACAGATGGCACGCGACCTTTGACCAGATCAGTGATGCGCTCGCGATTGTCTTCGGCGTACCGTAGAAACTCGATCCCAAACTGGTTGTCTTTGTGCCAACGCACGATTGAGACTTCGACGGCAAGGGAAGATTCGGCTTCTGGTGCTTCAAAGTGCAGCGCGAGGTAACTTCCTAGAGTCAGCGCCGCGTTGATTTGCATTCTGCAGCCTGTTGCAGAGAGATCGAAGAGGGTTCCTTCTGCCGCGCCGTTGTCGGTCTGGACACTGGCGGAATATCGCACGTATCTTCTGGGGCTATTCCTTAGCCTCATAGATGCCTCCTTGCTAGTCCCTATCTGGTGTCTATATCGGCAAGGCCAATAAAAACTTAAAGGGTTGAGCCAGAGTGTTCCCCCGCTTAATTCCTTATAGACTTGGCCTATTCTCTTTCTTTATCCTGCGGAGAGTTTGTACCTCGGAGAACTGATCAATGACCAATCAAACCTATCCCCGTAGCCCCAAAGCGCTTCTTGGCGGGATTGCTCACCTGGGGCGGTTTATCGACAAGATTCGCTTGCGCCATGCTGGGCAGATTCAGGACTACAACTACATCACGATGGGGTTCGATAAGTATCTGATCGATTTCTTTGGTATCGATGCGAAAGCGTTTGAATGGCAAGTGTTAGCTGGTGGGGCGGATGAGGAGCTGGTCAACTGGGTGAAAACTAATGGCCGCAAGCCATCCGATGAAGAAATCACACAGTGGAGCACGAACCTTCTCGCCTCCGGGCCGAAAGACGAGTCGGCTCGCCAACGGTTCCAAGGTCGCCTGCAAGAGGTTGCAACTAAACGTGGTGTGTCGGTCGATTCCCTTCCTCCTGTCAGCACATGGGCCGATGTCATTGAGCTTGATGAAGACCGACTCTGATGTCTTTGGTGTCTCCTGCCGGATCGCCGCCTCATCCACCTTCTTGCGGTCATTGTGATTCTAAATGTGCTGTATCTCGTCGACCATATCTTCCAAGGGGCTTTTCACCGGCGGATCGATGAATAGTCGATAAGATTTCTCGTTGTAGCGACCGTCATTCTGGCTGGAAAGGGATTGAGTGTCTCGCTGTATCGAGCGGGACGGGTAGGCGTTCGCTTCTGGACGGTTGTTGGAATACTCGGGTTAGGTCTCGGGTGGTTCTCGCATTTCAGCCCGATGAGTGATCAGCCATTGTTAGTCATTTATCACGGATATACGGCTCCTTGGGCGGGTATCTTAGCGGTGGGCTGCCTTATCCTGCTCATGCTGTTTGTCCTTGGGGCAACTGTCTTTGCCGGGTATCTCTGGAAGCAGCAGAGTCGTTCATAGTCAGAGCCGTTTCTATCTCATTTCCGTCCAGAGTCCTATTTGTGAGCGGAATGCTAATTGGCGGACGGTAGTGCGCACCAGTGTGACATCGTTTGCCTGATCGATAGACTGGACCTGCTCGTTCGGTGAGAAGCGAATCGAGAAGAATCCTCCCGTGAACGCAGAAAATGCCAAAGCTCGTTCCGGCGTGATCGCGATGGCTACGTGGCCACGCCCCTGTAGTTGTTTAACGGTTTCATTTGGTCCCAATGCTTCGCTGAACCAATGGCCACGGCTCTCTTGAAAACCATAGACTTGTTGATTGGTTTGGACCAGAAGCACCCGGGGGAATACCCGATGTTGCTCAACATGTTCCTCGACGCCCAATTGCACCTCCGTCCATCGGTGTAAGCTCGAGGAAAATCCCAACAGCCGTCGGTTGGTCTGAGCAAAGCCCGCTGGTCCGTGAGCCGCAGTGGCGACGATCGTTTCATTGACGCCCAACGACTCTTCAACAGGACTCCCACCTCCTGGTAGGGCAACGACCCGGTCCTTTACGACAGTGATCAGGACATCGACCGGCCGGACTTGTGCGCTAGCAGAACTTGGGGATAGGGCGGCTATGATGAGGAGGGAGAGCCCCCAGCATCTGATCGAAAGAGCCAGCGGTATCTTGCCTGTCGAGCTGCTTCCTTGGTGTCTTTCCATGCTGCATCATACTAACAGGCTGTGAATGAAGGCTGCCAGAGGCAGCAGCGGGTGCCTGGGCAGAGACATCACAGCCGTCGATTCAGTAGAACCGACGGCTGTGATGTCTCTGGAGCTATCGAGTTGTGCGGTTTCTACACAGAGGGCAGTGTCAGCAGCTTTTTTATCTCGCAGTGGGCTAGTACGACGTCAGGGGCGCGCTGCAACGCCTCATAATAACTCCGTTCATATCCATCCCCCAGTTCTGAGGGGCGAATGAGCCCTCGGATTTCCGTCAACAGGACTGCGACCTCATCAACCGTCGGGTGATCATGCCCGTCGAGCAGTTCGTCGATACGGACGACCATGTTGGAGAGCGGATGGAGCCAGGTAAACCACGGATCGTTCATCACCAGCTGGAGGAGTTGACCAGTGGAGTCCACTCGGCCATAAATCCGCTCGTAGGTCAGTTGTTCGGCGACAATCAGGGCTTTATGCAAGCCCAGGAGACCGTGTCGAACATCGGCCAAGGTTCGCCGAAGGGGATTGGTTTCTCGGACGTCGGTGTGTTTTGATGAAATAGCCATGGTAATCTTAACAGCTCGGTTGAAATTGAAGGATTCGCCTGCCATTCCTCTGTGAGTGACGCACTAGGATTCTTATCGGATAAGTGACTGCGGTTCTGTAGTCATACTCAGGATCATCGGTGGAGTAGGCTCTCATTCTCCTCTATCAGGCATCTGCCGTGTGATACGAGGACTTCATAGTGCCATGAAGTGTCCATCACGGTTCAGTACCTCCTGAGGATGAGAGGTCGGAGATCTGTTGTTGGTACGGAGGCTGTGTGGACTGCATTTGGAAAGGCTCAATCTTTTGAGGGCTTAGCAGGTTTCCATAACGGGAAAAGAGCTCGCCGGTCAGTCGAGCCGTATGGTCGGGATCGGTAGAGCGTTTCCGTCGTATATAGTCGTTCAACACACGTCCCTCGGTTGTTTTGTGGATGTGAGGCTGGTTCAGGTTCATGCGGTAGCGTGCTACGGCATCAGCCACTCTGCTGATGAAGATGACTGTTCCATCTGGATCAATTTGCTCGACGATACCAACATGCGTCAACGGATCATTGAACAGACCGTCCCCATTGAAATCCCAGGTGTTATCAAAAAACACCAGATCACCTGGTCGTACGTCCTCGTCCTGATGAAGAAGCCCATGTTGGCGTACATGGTTGTGGATCAGCCGGACGCCGTTTGCATGCATCTCAGAGTAAGCACTTCGGTATAAGTCGATCCCGTGCTCCAAAAAGATGGCGCGTGTGATGCCTGCGCAGTCGTAATCGATACGCCGGCCTTGGATGGTGATGGTTTTTGATCCGAGTAACCGCACAGCAGACTGAACGATGGCGGATCGGCTGGGGAGGGATGTGAGGAAAGGGGCAGGAGCAGGCTTGTGGGGCATGAACGGCGACGGCTGACGCGAGACGGATGTTGGTGACCGGTCAAGCTTTTCACTGGAGCTTCGCCACGGGGTGGGTAAATCCACTGGTGCTTGTTGTGGCTTCTTGACCGGTGAGGCACAGCCTGTCAGGGCTGCGATGGTGATGGCCACCATGATGATGTACCGCATCGGTCCTCCTCTCACCCCAGTACGTTCACAAATCGTCCCTTGGCGTCTGTCGGAGTGTCTCGATATTTTCGTGCCTGCTTACGACAGGGGAATGGTCCTGAGTATTTCTTCCATGAGTAAATCGGTTGTCCTCCAGGGGATAGTATTTCAACAGACCGCCATCTTTGATCACTTGCACCTTCCGGTTCAGGATGGTCTGCACATCGTCGGCGGAGAGGGTGTCGCGTTCAATGAGACAGTGGGCGATGACCTGGCGGGCTTGACGGAGCGTGAGACCTTGTAATGCATGGAGGATCGTATCGGACTCTTGGTCGGTTGGACTCTTAGCGGCACTGGACCTGCTGGTTGAGTCGAGGGTGCCTTCCGCAGAGGTGGTGGAACGTACACGAGAGGCGGATCGTGAGCCCAGTGACTGCCGTAGACCTCGGAGCATCGATCGCAATTCCTCTCGATCCGGCAGCTTCAAGCCCAGCCGGACGGCAATTTTATCGAGATCCGGTGGCAGCGAGAACGGTTGACCGGTCAATACGCAGGTTGCCCGCGATCGGCCATAGACGGCTGCCACCTCCCGTAACTGACGGCACACAGCAGGATTTTGTAGATGCGGGCCCAGATCCTTCAGCCAAAAGATTGCTTCGACCGTTAAGCCATGGAGATGCTGAAGAACCGCCAAAGGGGTCGTGGTCATTTTACTCAAGGTCGGGCCTTCATCGGCGCGGGTGAGTCCTCTCGTGATCGACCATTCGAAGAGCGGCATTCGTTCCTGGGCTGTGACGGATTGCAGGAGGGCCAGTACCCGCTCCTCTTCCACTGTTTCGATGATGACCAGGGGATGAGCAGAACGAATCAGTATACGGAGATCATGGACGGTGGTTGAGAGAGCCATCGAACAAAAATGCTAGCACGAGGCTCTGCCCTGACCAAGAAAACCGATGAATGTGATCAGGGGTTAGTTACAGCTTTCGGTATCAAGGCGAAATCATTTCAAAATCAAGCAGTGAATCTTTCTATGTTCTTCCACGAGTCGTCTAACATGAACGGCATTGATGAATCATTGTGCTCATGATTGCTTCGTAAGGAATTGTCTCGTTCGAAACACGCAATAACGTCTCCCTTGAAAACTTTTTTTACAACGTCTAAGTTTGCTAGGCGGGAAATGCCTGCTTTAGCCATGATTCCATTCAAGGCGGAAGCGATCTTGTCGCCGAACGGAGCTTGTACCGTCGCTGAATTGCGGTTTCCGTCATCGACAACTCGAATCTCAATGTGCCCGGGATCATTGAGTCCCTCACCAGCAACATTTTGATTGATCCAAGCCGTATATATTGCGAGTTCTAGCTTTTCCACTGAGGGAAGTTCTAGCGTTTGGAGAACAGTCATTTCATTTTTGAGGTTGGTTATATGGCTGTCACGAGTCTCTTCATCGTATAACTCGTAGTCGCTTTCTAGTTGCATCTTTAGGCGTTCTGCGCTCTGATCCGCTGAGAACAAGTTCGTCAAAGACTGTTGAACCTGATCAAGCCAGTCTGTTCCTGAGAGGGCATGGTTTGCCTCGGTGTTAATCGTGTCGGAAGCTCCATGAGTCAGGTCTATGATTGGTTGAAGCGCTGACCTAATAGGTTCTTTGAGCGTAGCCGCTAGTATCTTTTCAATAGTTGCCAATCCAATTTGTAGTACGGAGCTAAGAACGTGCGGTTGAATTTCTTCCGATGGGACAGCCGACTGGATTAGTGTACGGAAGTTGTCAATGGCAGACAGATAATTAGTAGCTATCTTATTCTTTGCCGTTATGATTGCTGATGCGTACGCGTGAATAGTTTTAGCCGCGGCAGTGAGGCCGTCCGGGGTGTTCTCCTCACCGTAGGATTTTAGATGTGAATGGAGACTCGTGGGGTAACCGGTATCGGCGCGATCATACTTTAAGTCATACAGTATGACCTGACCGTCTTTGAGAAAAAGAGCTTTATCTTGTCCCATGTATTCGGCCCCATCGATGTTATTCCACACACCATGCCATCCGTCTGTGATGGGTCTAGGGTAATCATTATCAGCTTTGCCTAGTTGAATATCGTAACTGATGTACTGCGCCCTTCTAAAGAAAAACACCTTGTCGTGGATCATCATGGCATCACTCAAATCGGAAGGCCATATGCCCTTCCAATCAAGGAAAATCTTCTTTGGGTATCCTGGTACGACAGCCTTTTTCGTCATGTCGTACTTGACATAGTCCATCCCCTTGAAAAAGAATACTGTTTGGTCATCCCATCGGAGCGCTGCATCAATGGTCGAATAGGGAATACTGAAGCCTGCCTGAATTGATTTTGGGAGCGTATCGGCGTTCTTAGCCAATAGATCGTGAAAGAGGTAAGTATTGCCTTGAAATACGAAAAAGCCATTATTTATGAGTAATGCACACACGAGGTACTCCGTTTATTGTGTCAAGACCATTTGAGTGAGGGGTCTGGATTCGGCGATTTAGGAAGCCTCTTGCAAACGTAGGCTAAGACAAAGAGGCCATCAAAAGGGAATGTTTCGGTAATCAAGTCTGTACGTTGGCTCGGTGTTGCTGTGATAGTCGGATTAACCCATGCGGCCCAGTCTTGCCCAGAGCTTCCACCGGCATCAACGCGTAGCTCTATGGAAATAGATTGCCCGGCATATGCGCTCAGATCGACATCTATGGTGTCTAAGCTTTGCGTATACTTCTTGAAGTGTTGGGCCACTGGCTTCCATTGTTCCACGTTTCCGGCAAACCCTCCGATTAAATAGTGTACCCAGACCCAGAATGTGACCCCATCCGTACCTAGTGCTCCTCGAAGAAACCCTACTTGTGCCTGAAAATGTGCACCAGTTGGGATAGGTCTCCAAGCCAACCAACCTTTGATTGTTCCCTGGTCGACCCACTTTGGATGTGTTCGTAAAACGGAAGGCCATGAACGACCATCTTCCATTATGACGTTTACGTCTGAACGAGCAAACCCGCGTGAGTCGCCAGCATTGCCCATCCACGGTAAGTTGGCATTATCGGTAGTATTATGTGCATCTACGAGTCGACCGCTAGCCCACCTACTTTGTGGATCACCTGCGAGTTGACAGAGATCGATGCTAGTTGAAGGCTGAGCCGAGGAGGTGTTAGGGGGGATGTCGAGTATCGGAGTGGCGATTACAGTGCTGTCATATTTTAGGCTCGCATAGTTGAGTTTGGCGGCAAATGGTTGTTTGTCAAAAGCTGAGGGATCGACGGTTGCTTCCGGTTTGAAACGTTTCACCATGGCAGGAGCGGGTTCAGCCATTGCCCGAGTGCCAGACAATGTAGAGCTAATTGTTTGACCTTTCAGCGTTGCCGTCTGTTGAAGCTTGAACATCATGCTGTTTTGTGTCCCTGTGTTCACATGAGCAGATACAGGAGCAATGGTATTCACCGACACAGTACTTAGGATCGGTAGGATAAGTGGCGCAACTGACGATGCGTGCACTGTTGCCTTGCGAGTAACGGTAATGTTTCTCGCCACAATCATGCTGGAAATATATACGGGAATTTTACCTCGGCAAGGAATCAATCCATCTGATACAACAAGATTATCCGGCAGCTTCCAATAACGAGATTCAAAATATTCTCGGTGTAGCCAGGTGCGGATTACCGCGACGGTATTGTATTCAAGGGAAACGGCCTCTATGTCGTCATTCCCCTCACCGCTGTCGAAAAGGGATCGTAATTCGGGCGGCGCTTGTGCTGAAAATGCATTAATCTCATCCTTGCTAAGATGAATGCTTGTCCATGGTATGGACTTATTTGCTATATCATGGGGACTATAGAAAGTAAGTTTGGTTGGAAGCCCATTCGCATTCAAGTCAGGAACGTCGGACTGTTCTAGGTCGTTGATATAAGAACTGCTAATCAAATTGGCATATTTTTTCTGTTCTAGGGTCGCTTTTACAGCGGTGTAATTTTCTACCGCAGTCTTGTGTCCGAAATTTATCCAATCGTTGTTGGCTTGGTTGACTAAATCTGATAGTTGTTTTTCGCGATGCTCTCGCCATTGTTTTTTGCGTTCGTCGCCGTCCGGTCCAGTTGCATTTTCAACGCTGAGCTTTTCATCGAGATACGCATTATTCGCTTTGTCGAAGAGAGTCTTGTATTGGATGTAGGCATTATACCGGGGTGAAGGAATTGTGATGGGACCATCTGCTCCTGGTTGCATAATGCTCAGAAACTGTGTGGCCTCCAGAAGTTGCTTTTCTTCTTGTTCCGTTAGGGTAGATTGAGGGAATGCAGAATTTCTTAGGATGGTTTCATAGGAGTCCCATAAAAATGCACTGGTATCCGGAAGAAATTGCGGGCTATCTTCAAACGATGCGTTCATCATGCGCGAGAACTCACACTTGGCATTTTGTTGTGCGACCGCGCTAAGCCCGCTTTCACCAGGAGGAAGCATGAACTTCAAAAAATCGTATGTGAACGCGATACCCTTGGGGAAACTGAGAAACTTATCTCTCCTGTCCGGCTGTTCAAATAACACTTTCAGTTTGACAGCTAGGGCTAAAGATATTTTCGACGCAATAGATGTTGTCATGTGCAATACCTCTGTCCGTAACCAAATTGAGGTGGCAAGCTGAGCTAGGAGCAGCAGAGCTAGCTGCTCCTAGCCTAGCACCGGATCGTCTGCGCCTCGCATTGATCCCCCATGCACGGGCGATGCAAGCATGGACCTGAAAACGAATCCTGCTTAGTTCGACTCTTCCCCACCGACTAACTGTTCTGGCTTGATGTCCGGATGTAAGTTGGGGCACTTTGGAATCACGTTGTTGATAAACCCAACCAACTGCATGCCAGGAATAGAGACTCTTCCACCTTCAAAATGGCCCTGAACGTCTTTTCTGATGTTTCCGCTTTCATACGATCCTCCTGCCACAAATGGGCCATAGCTCACACATCCGCCACCACTGATATGGCTTTCTGCATACTGCCTATGCTGGTCAGCCTCGGCAAAGTGAAACTCGACATTCCGTACAAACAGTGCGTTGACAGGATAGGCGATCAATCTTCCTGTCGGTTTGTCGGCTCCGTCTGAAACTGTTTTGTTGTCAAAATTCAGGTACCACGTTTTATCCAAATCCCACGCCCTCATCCAGTAAAAACCTGGCTCATGCCATGGTTTACAGACTGGCACTTGTGTGAATTCAAGGGTTGCGAAAAAATTGCTACATTTTGCATCTTCCTTAACATCCTTTTTTGAGCCGCCCGCTTTTGCCCCAATGGAGAACAGACCGAAATGTACGCCGCCTGCTGCTCCCCATTTGCTGGTGCGCTCATCGTAGTGAGTCTCGTAATCACCGTCGTAATAGGTAAATTTGGTCCACCCTGGACTTGTTGCAAAGTTGCCAGGAAGTAGCGTTGTGTAATAAAAGTCAGAGCCTCCATCTAGAGGACTCGTCAAGCGACTCTGATTAAATTTCCTGAGAAGATCTTGTTTGTATAAAACCATGCTTTTCTGAGTTACCTGATCGATGTAAGCATTAATGGTTTCATATTCATTCTTGTACCCCTGTGAAACCCATGCCATTTCAGCAGCTTCCATTTTCTTGCGTATAAATTTTGACTTATTGGCGAATGCGGCAACTCTTCTAATAGCTTCAGGACTATCACCCTTTGCGCTTTGAGCATCTATGAGCAAGTTCATGTACTCATCAGCGGCATCGATGTAATCGTTCATTTTTGCGGTGTATGCCAGTGTTAACGGACCTGGTTCAGAAACCTGCGTCTTCTCCCCCGTAATAATGTCTTCCTTGTCTTTTGTGACAGTGAGGAGATTTCTGAATTTCTGAAGCTTTTCTTTTTCTTTGTCACTCAGTTCATTGTTGAGCACACGACTGTATTTCAGGACGTCGTTATACACACTGCTCAAAGTGTCTTGAGTGGTAGTCCACAGTGTTTGTTGCATGTCGTGCGAGAGAAACTGTGGATCGGCACTGACTTCGGGAACAAAATCCAACAGCTTGGATAACACAAATCCCTGATGGTACAGCTGTTGAGTCTCCTCGGCTGTATTGCCGACAAAACCCTTTGAACAAAAAAGAAAGTCAGAGGGATCCATCGGAACTCCCGGCATCAGCCACGAAACAAATTTATTTCGAGGCATCTTAATTTCGCCATCGCCATTACCCGTTATTGTTTTGTAAAGCTTTTGCATGAGTGCTTTCATAAGATCGGCAGAGACATCCTTAGCCATGGATCATTCTCCTTCTTGCTCTAAAATTAAGTGACTATCATTTGCTTAGTCTTTGCGCGCACTGTCCGGTCAACTCTTGGATTGGCCTCCCATAAGTCTCGCCTCCTTTCCCAGTCCAATCATGATAGTGTGGTGTAATCTGAGCTCACAGGATGTATTTTGTGAGCCGTCTGGTTCCTCACTCTGGTACTGCGTACAAGAAAATCCTTATTAGTGTCGTAGGACTCACCGTGCATGGCTACGGCAGTGGCCTCTTGGCGATCTGGCTCATCTTGAGCGGCTCTGATATTTGTCATAACGGGACATACCAAGTGCATTTGATATGCCACGGAGAAAGCGTATCGAAGCGCTATAGCTGCTGCTCCTTCACCTTGTAAGTGTCATGAAAATGCATTTCCTGGCGGTTGGTGAGGAATATCTGTCGGCACGAAGTCGATTGTCCTGTATCGAAAGCGATTCACATATGTATCTAAATGGATTCTACATACGTATGTCGAAGCGGGCTGGTAATGCGTCCCACGACCTCGTGGAACACATTGTATTTCAGCCTCCATATGCTCCTGTTGGTAGACGTATGGATGAATGCGTATCTATTGAGATACGAGGTGAATCAAACTGGATACGTAGTAATGTGTGGCACGAAGGGCGATGTGAGCGGTCTCGTCGTAGATAGGCTGCAGTGACACGTCTATTTCTCAATAAGATGGCATCGTTGGTTTTGCCCTATTGCGTACTTATTTGGATGGGAACGTGTCTTGCTTGGGCAGGGAGGTGACGACGTTATTGAGAGAGAGTAAGAGGTAGACGGGATGGTCCGCAATAGATAGTTTGGCGAGAAAAGGAGTGCATATGAAAATAGCACTGAATGTATGGAGAACAGTGCTCTATGGGATATTCATCGTGGTGGGGATCTCTGTAACATCGAATGTTTGGGCACAGTTGACGGGTTCAGAGAAGCTAGTCCCGGTAGTGTGGAACAACGGCAAGATCTATTTCTTCCAAGGCAATGAATATGCGCGCTATGATATCGCCCAAGACAAAGCTGATGCGGACGATGGCAGTGGCAATTTGTATCCTCGCTCTATCCAAGGCAGCTGGACCGGGCTCTTTGGAGAGAGCATTGACGCTGCGGTTTTCTGGCCGACTCCACCGCCTGGAGGAGCAGAAAACAAAACGGTCGCGTATTTCTTCAAAGGTAATCAGTTTATGCGATACGATGTGGCGGCAGATCGTGCAGATACAGCCGATGGTGCAGGACGGCCGTATCCGCAACCTATCTCATTGAAGTGGCCTGGAATTTGGCCTGATCGAGTGGATGCGGTTGTGGTATGGCCGGTTCCAAGGAATGGGAGGAGCGTCGCGTACTTTTTTCGAGATGATCAGTACATCCGGTTCGATGTGAAGAACCATCGAGCTGACCCTGGCTACCCGAAACCAATTGCCGGAAATTGGCCGAACTTCAAATTTCCTGATGGAATCGATGGAGCGATAGCTTGGCCACGCAGGATCGATGGGAGGTCGGTTGTTTATTTCTTTAAGGGCGATCAATACATGCGGTATGACGTTGATGCCGATCGTGGGGATGACCAGTCTGAGGGAGGGCTTGTGTATCCGGCAGCTGTTGCCGGGAGTTGGTCAGGCCTCCTTGTGGCGGCTACGCCGGGACCTGTTGACGCACTCGCGGCCTATGCCAAGGAGTGTGATGATGCCATCGGCGTCACGGTTCCAGATTTCGACATTGACAGCCCGCTGGGGACAACGGTTCCTACCACCAATCTCATACCAGTTCACGCGGCCTACGCGGATGCGTCCACCTGTGATCGTCCAAACGTTCTCAACGGAAAATGCGATCATGGCAGTCGTTTCCGAGTGTTGGTTAACACGGCGGATGTCTTTGTGGTTGCGCATGCTCGGAAGATGGGCTTATCGCAAGGGCAATATGGTGATGTGGCCATTATCCAGCACAATAAGAACAATGGTGCGACCTGTTTTTATCAAGGAGCGCTGGAAGACTTTGGCTTGAGCCATGATCATAATGTTAAGGCGCCTTCCAAGGGTGTGGGGGATCCAGCTTTCTGGATGACTCCGTCGCAGATTGCCAGCAGCAAGTTCCCCTGCGGCAGCTGTCACGACAATGGACCCATCATCCGATCACCTTACCTCGCGCAGATAACAGGGCCCAATCAACTGCCTGGTGCAGGGGATGTTACCTTCAACAGTGATGGACAGCCCTATTCATTTGTCGGTGCAGATTTCGCCTCATGGAAGAGCTATAAGGTGGAGGTGAGTGGTAATACATGCAACGGCTGTCATCGCATGGGCGTGAACAATCTCAGTAATATCGGGATTGTCCCAAGCAATGGCACGGCATTGGATCTAGGAATGAAAGCGACAGATCGTACACAGGTGAGCAAGAACCCACATTCTGCCGACTCACCGATTTGGATGTTGCCAGGACAGACAACCTTTCAACAATCGGTGGCTGACGCCGCACAGGCAATCCAGGATTGCGCACGACAGTTTCGTCTAGGTTTGCCATTGCCTAATTCACCGAGCTGTACGATTACTCAGTTTTCGAAGCCGTAAGTTTCCAGCTGGGAGGCATTCGAGCGGCTTATGTCTTGCTTGGGCTTTCGAGCGCCTTATTGATTTCAGTGATGAGGCGACGCTCGATCTCAGTGGTTTCTTCGTGACTCACACTCAAGATCCGTCCTCCCTGCGCGACCCGTTCGAACTCTGCTTTGACGCCAAGCTTTGTCACACTGTCCGGAAGGGCCTCAAGTGACACGAGATATTGATTTCGCGAGCCCGTCACCTCAAGCGTTGCAGGGCTTGAAATCTTCCGTTCGGTCACATAGACCGCCCGTTGATCGGTCTTGACACTCACTTTCAGATGATACCCGTTACGCGCCAAGGCGTCTTCAACCACTTTGGCCACGGTCGGCATGGGTCTCGGCAGTGTATCGGACTGTGCCCCTTTCTCCTCGACTTTCAGAGATTCCGCCATCTGGTTGGCGATCATTCGTTTGGTTTCAGCCAGTTGCAGCTCCATGTGTTCGTTGAGCCGTTTCGCGTCCGCTTTGGTTGCTTCCATGCTGCTCTTGGCATCGCGAAGCTCTTGATTCAGCAGATCAATCTGTTGCTGCATCACCTTATTCCCGTCCTGCAGCGAGCCCAAGAGAGATTCTTGCTTCGCGAGTTGCCGCTTGAGTGCTTCGTTCTCTACCCGGAAGGGATTGTCCCGATTTCCATCGGGTGCGCAGCCGAGCGCAAGCATGAACCAGACGATGCCAATACTCAGTGACCGCGGACTGACCAGTGTTATATCCTGCACGTGTGCTCCTCCCAGTAGCTGGTAAGATTATCTACGCTTCAGCTCAACTTGTAAATGCGATAGTAAAAATTTGATCGGTTCATTATGACTAGCAATCGGCTTGGAATTATGAATGTGATGGTTGCTTTTGTGATGATCGTGCCCTTGCTTTTCGTAGAGTTGTCCTCTGCGACAGAGGGAGGACAGGTTGTGGCTGTTGTCCCTCCGGAAGATTATGCTCTGTACGACCGGATCATCGAGGACAAATTTTTGACGTCGCAGATTCGATTGGTCCTCCTGGAACGGATGACTGTCTCACGGCTTGTGCCGAACCAGCCTGAGTCCATGGCACAGGAGTTTTTTCAACGACAGGGAATTTTTGATGGGATGTTGCCGCAAGAGCTGGTCCGTGATTTTGTTGGTGTCAATCAAGCACGAAGCCGACTCGAAGGCCGATTTCGACTTGGTGTGCGCTATCGATTTGTGTCGGAGGATGCCGCGGATGAAGCAGAGGCCACCCTGGCACTCTCCGTGAAGAATGTCGATGATCTTCCACTGCACACTCCGACCGTGCTTGATCGACTTGCGTTGTCGCGGGTGGGACGGACTGCTCGGAACGACCAGGCCCTTGTGTATGTTGAGAATGTACGTCCTGACGGAACCGGCGCAGGGTTCTTAGTGTGGTTACATCGGCGGGAACAGGAATGGGAGATTCTCGATACGGAAGTCGTTTGGACTATCCGGGGCGGGGAAGATGGAGACGAATCGTAAGATCTCCGGCTTGCATCAGATACCAGAGCCCTGTAGCATGCCGCTGTCATGGCTTCGCTGATTCGAAAGACGTTCTCAGTCCCGCCGCTTGGCTGTAATTGCTCGATCATCGGTGACCCCGTCACAAAGCAGGCGGTTGTGATCGATCCTGGTGGTGCTCCAGAGCGAATTCTTCATGAAGTACAGCAGCTGGGATTCGCCGTCACCCACGTCTTGCACACACACGCTCATTTTGATCATTTTCTGGCTTCCAGCGAGATCAAGCGAGCGACCGGTGCAACGATTTGTCTCCATCAGGACGATCTCAAGCTCTGGGAAAACCTCGAACTGCAATGCCGCATGTTTGGGGTGTCCTACGTGCCGGCGGTGTCGCCGGACTATTGGCTGGCGGATGAGGAAAAAGTGCTGCTGGGACAGGTGCCCATTATCACACTCCATACGCCGGGACACACGCCAGGGTCGATGAGCTTCCACGTGCCGAATGATCAGCTGGTGCTGGCAGGGGACACGCTTTTCCGTGGCAGCATCGGCCGGACCGACTTGTGGGGCGGAAACTTTGAGGCGATCGAAGAGTCGATTCGAGAACGACTCTACACCCTCGATGATGCAACGACGGTGGTCACTGGTCATGGGCCTGAAACCGAGATCGGACTTGAAAAAGAGTCCAATCAGTTTGTCCGCCTGTGAGGGGATGGAAGGATATGCCGCATCGACTCGTAGCTGTTCGCAAAGGTCGCCCTGCTAGGCCACAACGCGCGAGGAGGCGAGTCGTACGTTGAGTTGTACGGGGAGCCTCTAACCTGCAGTATTCATCACTCTTCCGCTGCAATCGCCGATCTGCGGTTACGACAACCATGCGGCCGACGGGCACGTCCCTCAGACCTTCGACGTACTGCGCGAGTATGCCTCAGGGTCTCCGGGCTCCGCGCGTCGGTCTCACAACGCGGCTGGGTGATTTCGCCACGAACAGTCATGAATAATGCGGGCTAAGCGATGCAAAAACAACGCAGGCGGCGTTTTTCAACAGCTGCAGGTTACTCCTTGGCCATCCGTTCTTTCAGTCGTTCAATCCGTTTCTCTGTCGATTGCTTAATGAAGTTCATGTTTTCGGCAAGATGTTGCTGGGCGTTGATCGTTCCCTCTTCCCGACGTTTCTGTTGATCGAGACCAAACTGAGCGATACTCGGTCCGTCCTCTTTGTTGAGTGCCGTCCAGATTTCCAAACAGCGGGACTGTTTGGCTGGTGGATAGGCATCACAGGGTGGGTTCGCGGCAGAAGTTGAGGTGATCGCAAGACTGAGGATGAGAGCAATCAGGCTACACCAAAGCTGATTCATGCCGCACTCACTTGAGAGAGGGTTTCCTGAACGAGACACCTTACCATAACTGCTGCTGCGGCAGCTTATCGGATCGATGAGGAAGGATCAGGCGATGGTGCACTGAGAAATACAGAACAGAAATATGTGGGGACGAATGGGTTGCTTTGACATCACGTCTCAATCTTCATGGCCTCGTTAACTTCTTGCAAGGTTGCGCTTGCAACTGCGGCGGCGCGCTTACTTCCGGCCTCGACGATCTCATCGACACGTGATGGCTCGTGGGTGAGCTTGGCACGTTGGTCCCAGATCGGCCTGAGCTGTTCCACCATCCGATCCGCCACCAGTTTCTTGCAATCGATGCAGCCGATTGCGGCAGTTCGGCAGTCTGTGTTGACCTGATCTTGAATTCCCTGGGGAGAGTAGATCTTATGGAATTCATAGACAGGACAGAGGTCCGGGTTGCCGGGGTCAGTCCGTCTCACACGGGCTGGGTCGGTGACCATGGTTTTGAGCTTCTGGCGAACGACCGATTCGTTGTCCGAGAGGTTGATCGTATTGTGGTAACTCTTGCTCATCTTGCGACCATCGGTCCCGATTACTTTGGGAAACTTCGTCAGATGTTCCTTCGGTTCCGGAAACACGGACATCTTGTAGATATCGTTGAAGCGCCTCGCGAGTTCCCTTGTCAGCTCAAGATGAGGGAGTTGATCCTTGCCGACCGGAACGAAATCGGGCTTGTACAGGAGAATATCGGCGGCCTGCAGAACGGGGTAACCCAGAAAGCCGTAGGTCGTGAGGTCTTTCTCTTTGATCTCCTCTTGCTTCTCCTTATAGGTCGGATTGCGTTCGAGCCATGAGACGGGCGTCATCATGGAGAGCAAGAGATGCAAGATCGCGTGTTCGGGAATTCGGGATTGGATGAAAATCGTGGATCGATCCGGATCGATGCCACCGGCCAACCAATCGATCAACATTTCACGGACGAAGGTCCGAATACGGCTGGTGTCCGCATAGTTCGTCGAGAGGGCATGCCAGTCAGCGACGAAGAAGTAACAGTCATACTGCGCTTGTAAGGCTTTCCAATTTTCCAGCGCCCCAAGGTAGTTTCCAAGGTGCATCAGGCCGCTGGGCTGCATCCCACTCAACACTCGCTTTCGAGGTGCCGTCATTCAGTCGCTCCTGGTCGTAGGCCAAGTGCGGTGGACAGAATGGTTCCGGACAAGCTCTTGGCAAAGGTTCCTGTGATCATGTGAATGATGCCCAGTTCTTTGTCGAATATGATCAGTCCCACCAAGATGAGCATCCCGTATGGCTCCAACCTGGCTAGGGCCATGGCGGATTTCGGTGGAAGCACGGCGGTCAAGATGCGTCCACCATCAAGCGGTGGAATAGGAAGCAGGTTGAAGAGCGCAAGGAAGACGTTGATCATCACGGAATAGAGTGCCATGACGGCAATCGGTCGTAGAAACATGCTCCCAAACAGACTGGATGTCGCATCGGCTTCTCCATTGTTGCGGACGGACAAGGTCGGTTCGATCGTTAAAATCGCGGCTAAGAGCAAGGCGCTCGCGATGGCCAGCAACAGATTCATGCCAGGGCCAGCAGCAGCCGTGAGTGCCATATCGCGTCGAGGCTGATGCATATTTCCAGGGTTGATCGGGACAGGCTTGGCCCAGCCCAGCAGAAAACTCCCCGGCAGCATCAAGCAGATCAACGGGAGAATGACGGTGCCGAATGGGTCGATGTGGGCCAATGGGTTGATGGTGAGACGACCTTCGAGTCTGGCGGTTGAGTCGCCGCATTTCTCCGCCATCCAGCCATGGGCATACTCATGGAGGACCATGGCAAACAAGAGCGGGAGTCCCATGTAGGAGATGGTGTGGAGGATGTGTGACAACGAACTCATACTCTTGTGCTTAGTTCAGCTGCACAAACTTACCTTGTTTCACTTGAAGAAGAAAGAGCGGTCGGTGGAGAGCGCCGTCTTGCCCGAACCAGGCCGGTCCCGCCAAGGTCGGAAGGTTGTGCGAGGTCGTGAGGTAATCGTGTAGGGCCTCTCCGGAGGTTGCACCATGGCGGATCCCATCGATGGCGATTCTGGCGGCGTCATAACCCTGGAGGGTGAAGAGCGAGGGGGGTGATTCAAAGCGTGTCTGGTGGCGTTGCACAAACTCCTGCACGTTGGGATTCGGACTATCGATGAAAAAGCCATCGACGAATGTCGCGCCGTCAACGGCGCGATCCGCCGTGCGAGCAAAATCTTGAGCATTCCACCCGTTGGTCCCTAGAAGAGGAACCTTGATATCATGGAAAGCCAGTTGCGCGGCGAGCAGACCGATTTCTTTTGAGCGACTCGGAATGAAGATGGCGTCGAATCCAGGTGTGTAGAGGACTCGCTTTTCACTTCGGTTCTGAGGTTTGCCGGTTGGGTGGGCCACCTCTACTGGGATAGCCAATCCATATTTTTTCAGATCCTCGGCTTTGAGCCGCTGGATTTGCGGAGCAAAATCGGTGTCGCCCTCCTTAAACGCTTCCATGGCGATAATTTCGCCATCCAGCCGCCGCACTTCTTGTGCAAAGAGGCGGGCCAGCTCTCGGCCATAGACGGTATCGGGATGGAGAATACAGATTCGTCGATAGCCCTGGTCCTTGGCCGCGTAGGTTGCGATCCGTTCGGCCTGCATCCCATAGGTCAGTGCCGTGCTGAAGAGGTAACTGCCGAGGCGACGCACATTGGGGAGCGTGGCAGCCGGTGTGATCAATGGGATTCTGGTCTTTTGGGCCATCTCAGCCATGACGGGAAGATTTTTAGACAACATCGGACCGATGACGATGAGCGGATGATCCTCATTGAGCAACGTTGAAAGATCGTCCAAGAATCCGTGTCGATCGGCGTCATGGTCTTTGACGATCAATCCGATCGGCGGTGACCCTGGCTGCTCACGAGCCCGTTCCACCGCCAGTTGGATCCCCTGAAGGACGTCTGTGGCGAATGTGGAGAGCGGTCCCGACAGCGGGAGGACCGCAGCGATGAAATGTTGATTGGCTTTCAATCTCGTTTTGATGAGATCCAATGATTCGTGCACTTTCGGGACGGACGGGTGTGCAGGAAATGCCGCGAGAAAGTGCCGAGTTTCTCGTTCCGCCAGGTGGTCTTCCCCCCGTCCGGTGTAATAGTCGATCAGACGAAGAGAGGCGAGGTCTCCGGGATAGGAGCGAGGATACGCTTCACGCACGCGGGTCAGGCCGCGTTTATCCAGCTTCTCCGAGACGAACTGGCGGATTTGTTCCCGTATCTCCGTCATCTGGGCATCTGAGCTGCCGGCCATTCCTTCCAACAATGTATGAATCGCTCGCACATAATCTTTCTTTTTGGCCAGAACCTCGGCCGTTAGCTGCTGTGCCTCACGTTTCGTGCTCTCGTCCTGCGTGGTTGTCCGAACTTGGGCCAACAATGGCAGGGCCAGGTCAACATTGCCCATCGCCGCATGGGTGCGGGCCATCAAAAGCTTACCCCGGTCCAGCAGATCGGATTCAGGAAACTCCGTCTGGAGCTGGCTGAGAGCACGAAGGGTTTCTGCATAGTCTTTCGTGCCGTAAAGGGCGGCACCGAGCAACAGGTAGGTGTCGTCCAGGTATTCAGGAGGGGGCGTCGTGGTTAAGAATCGACGCAGAGCGGTCACTGCTGCCTCCGAATCGCCCTTTTCGATCAAGTGTTTGGCATGGTTCAATACCGGAGGGATGGGAATCTGAGGTTTGGATGATTCAGTTGCTCCTGGTCCCTCCGATCGCGGCAGGCCAAGGGCTTCACCGAGCGAGAGTGTCCCACTGATGGTGATCACCAGCAACAGTCGAGCGGAGTTGAGTAATGGGCGATGTGAATAGGCGAGCATTCCGTTCGGCCGACGGTAGGCCGTACGCAGACTAGTATCGGAAAGGCGGTGGCCTGTCAAGGAGAACCGTCATGAGAGTGTCATTGTGCGGAACGCAAGAGTTGGCTATAGTTGTGTGTGATGCTCACGAGTGCCCCACCGGCTGCGCTCCTTGATCCCCTGGTTGAACGGTATCTGACAGAGTTGAGAGTTGAGGGAGGGTTGGCCACGAATACGGTGGAGGCGTACCGGCGCGATTTATTTCGATTACAGCGACATTTATTGACGCATCGTCTTTGCATGAGGGATGTTGTCTCCTCGCAGGTGATCCGGTCGTTTTTGGCCGCACTCAAACAGGAATCGCTTGCGGTCTCGTCGGTCGCCCGGATTCTCTCGGCCACGCGAGGTTGGTATCGGTTTCTTGTGCGGGAGCGTGTCTTGGAAGGGAGCCCCCTCCGTGAGGTTGCGGTGGCACGCCGGCCTGTTCGCTTACCCAAGACGTTGACGAGGTCTGAGGTAACGGCTTTGTTGGAGTTGCCGGTGCGTGATCGGGTAGAAGATCGACGCGATCGGGTGATGGTGGAATTGTTGTATGCGTCAGGTCTTCGCGTGTCTGAGCTTGTGGGGTTGACGCTGTCTCAAGTCGATCTGAGCCTCGGCTGTCTTCGAGTCCTGGGGAAAGGTGCCAAGGAGCGTATGGTCCCGATGGGACAGACTGCTCGGGATCTTTTGAGCGAGTACCTTGATCATATTCGTCCGGCGCTCCTGAAGCGTCGCTCGACGCGCGTGTTGTTCGTCAGTCGCCGAGGACGAGGGTTAACGAGGCAAGCTTGCTGGAAACTGCTTCTGCAGCGGGCACGGCGTGCTCGGATTACGAAGTCGATCTCGCCGCATGTCCTGCGACATTCGTTCGCTACGCACTTGCTGGAAGGGGGAGCCGATCTTCGGGCCGTCCAAACGATGTTGGGACATGCCGATATCGCGACGACTCAGATCTATACACATGTGGAACGGAGCCGGCTTAAGCATATTCACCGAAAATTTTTCCCGAGACAGCTTAAGGGACGAAGATCGGATGGAACAAAAGTGTAGCGTGGAAGTCTCTTCTTGATGCATGACATGAAAAGAGCGGTGAAAGATATGTGCCCGGTTGACAAGGCAGTATGGACTTGATACGTTGCTAAGAAAATTGGGCGGATAGCTCAGTTGGGAGAGCGCTGCCCTTACAAGGCAGAGGTCACAGGTTCAATCCCTGTTCCGCCTACCAATGTGACATTATGGTAAGCAGAGGCAGGGATGGGTGGTTTCATACGGAGGGTTTGTTCCTCAGCTCGGGGCTTGATCGGCGACCAAACTGAGAGCGTCTTGTCATTTTCAATCTTCCGCCATAGCTAGATTTTGCGGGGCCGTCGTTCAGCCTGGTTAGGACGCCAGATTGTCAATCTGGAGGTCGCGGGTTCAAATCCCGTCGGCCCCGCCATTTTTCCCCAGTTATAGTGTTTGGTACAATCCACGTTGCACAGAATGATTGAACGCTAAGGAGGCACGTCGACACTCGTATGTTTCAAGCTGGCCCGCTGGGAGTTATCATGTCGTTGGGGATCGTCTCCAAAGTGGTCCTCTTGCTGTTGTTGGGGTTTTCCATCATTTCGTGGGCGATTATTTTCTATAAATGGGCGAGCTTTCGCGCAGCCGACGAGAAGGACCGCCGTTTTATGGCGGTGTTATTGCGGGCCAGAGATGTGGAAGAAGTGACCCGGCAGGTACAACAAACCACGGGAAGCCCTTGCGCAAAGATTTTTTACACCGTGGTCCAGCGGATCGGCTACATCCCTACAGAGACGAAAGAAAACGGCGCCCTTATCTTTGATCGGCATGTGATGGAGCGGACGGCAGCCCATATCGCTCAGGGGCAAATCGCCAAGCTGGAAACCTTTCTTCCTTTTCTTGCTACGACCGGGAATATTTCCCCGTTCGTTGGATTGTTGGGAACCGTGATGGGGATCATCGATTCGTTCCGGGAAATTGGAGCCCAGGGTACGGCCAGTATCGCGGCTGTGGCCCCCGGAGTATCTGAAGCCTTGATCGCCACCGCCGCCGGATTATTTGCGGCGATCCCTGCCGTCATCGCCTACAATTATTTCCTGACACGTATCAGGCGTACCGCCTTGCAGATGGATTCCGTCGTGGTGGAGCTTCTTGCTCTGATCCCGCCTCAGGCCAAACCCGTCGATCCGGTTGCTGTCGGAGTTAAAGGATGATTTTCGAGACGAGGCAGCGTCGGTTTTTGGCCGAAATCAATGTGATCCCACTGGTCGATGTGGTCTTGGTATTATTAGTCATCTTCATGGTCACTGCGCCGATGCTATATCGTGGAATGGACATCAAGCTACCAACCTCGGCCGCGAACACCATCAAACCGGAAATCCGGGCCGTGTTGACGATCGAAAAAGATCAACGGCTGTATCTCGACAAAGATCAAGTCAGCGTCGCTCAACTCGAACGAAAATTGCATCTCCTGAAGCAAGAACACGCGGATGTCTCCTTGTATTTACGTGCCGATCGTGATGTGCCGTATGGGGTCGTGGTTCAAGTCATGGATGGAGTCAAAAAGGCCGGGATAGAGAAACTCGGCATGGTGACCGATCCCACGACCGGACCCGAACGGATCACGGAGGCGACGTCTTCTCTACCTAACCAGTAGGATTAAGGCTCACGGTGCAGGCTTGGACATCAGCCGGTATGCTATCGGATGATGAGTGGCAGGCGAAGCTGGCTCGCCGCCTGAGTCGTGCCCTGTTCGTGTCCCTTGCGCTGCACGTGGGCATCTTAGCGCTTGTAGCGTGGGTTCGATTGCCGCATCACGGCGAACGACCGCTTGCGTCCATCGAGATTTCGCTGGCTAGTCTTCCCGCACCCCAGGTGAAGACGCTTGAGCCTCAAAAAAGCCAACCGATCTCAAAAGAAAAAGAAGTAGAACGTCCCAAGCCGGTGCCGCAGAACAAGTCTGTCGACTCACCAAAGCCTGTCGAGCGTACCACGACGATCGCGCCGCCGAAGGCCGCTCCCGTTGCAAAGTCGGCACCTGTGCCGCCTCCGTCTGTTTCACCTCCGCCAGTATCTCCTCCGGTCACTCGGGCGAAATCATCGAATGACGTGATGAGCGAGATCATGAAGGATATCGAGCTGCCGCCCGATGCTCCAAAGCGCGGGGATATCAGTCCGGAGGAAAGACCCAAGGCTCCATCGGCGATGAAACTGCCGGATGTGCCGGTCGCGTCGGATACGAAAGACCTTGCAGGGAGACCGGTGGCGCAGAAATCTTCTTCGTCTCTGACGGAAGATTTGGCGAAGGACTTAGATGAAGAGTTCAAAAAAATCAAAAAGCTGGAAGTGCCCAAAACCGTAGCGTCAGTCGATGTTCCCTCAAAACCCACGCCCCAACCGGCTCCCCAGATTGAGGCAAAGGTGCCCAGTGTCAAAGCCGTCGACACAACGCTGAAGGTTCCAGGAATGGCTCCAGGGTCAAATGCCTATCTTGCACTGGTGCGCCAACGCATCAGTAATTGTTGGAGTGCTCCACCCCTGGATTTAACCAGCCAGGCTTATGTGGTTGTCGTCCAATTCAGGCTTCATCGAGACGGGAAAGTCACGGGTATATCCATCGAACAATCATCCGGGAATGAGTATTATGACTTGGCGGGGAAGCGGGCGGTACTGAGCGCAAACCCGTTACCGGTCTTTCCGGCCGATATTTCCGATTCGTATTTTGATGCCCACTTCACCTTTACCGTTGGCGAGCCCCAAGGATAAATTATGACGTTGCGAACGTTCGTGCTTGGCGGGTTGTGTACCATGGTCGGCCTCGTGTGGATCATCGAATCCGGGGCGGCCGACGTATTTCTCGAAGCGACGAGGCCGGATTTTCAAAAGATTCCGTTGGCGATTGCCGGAATTGAGAATCTGGGCGGGACGGAGTCACCGGAAGGGCGGGTGAAGCTCGGGAGTCGTATTGAGGAGGTGCTCAAGGCAGATCTACGTCGGTCTTTGGTGTTCGCTCTCGTCGATGTGAACGGCCTCGGCATCAAGCCCGGGCAACTTGGGGCGGAGCCGGATCCGTCTTTCAAACATGCGGTTGAGAACGGTGTGTCGGCCGTGGTGTGGGGACGCGCTGGTATCAAGAGCGGGAACAAAGATGCCGATGTAAATATGGATGGCTATGTCTATGACGCCGGGAATAACGAGGTGGTCGGTGGAAAACGCTATGTCGGCTCGACATCGGTGGTCCGACTGATGGCCCATCGGTTTGCGGATGAGTTGGTGTTCCGCTATGTCGGAGAACCGGGGATCGCTCGGACGAAAATCGCCTACGTGTCTGAGCTGGGTTCGGCGCGTGAATTGTTTCTGATGGACTATGACGGGTACGATCCACGGCAACTGACAGCCGACGGGTTTTTGAATTTAATGCCGCGCTGGTCCCCCGATCGCCGATTTTTGGTCTTTACGACCTATCGTAATCGGAACGCACAGGATATCGATCTTCTCGAGCTCGCGACCGGGAAACGCTGGACGCTGGTTTCGCAAGGGGGGCTGAACATCACTCCCGCGCTCTCTCCAGACGGGAATTTTCTGGCCTATTCATCCAGTTCCGAGGGGAATGCGGAACTCTATCGCATGGACACCCACACCAAAGCGGTGCAACGCCTGACGACCAATGCCGGCGGAGACCTCTCTCCGTCCTGGGCGCCGTCCGGTCGCGAGTTGGCCTTTACGTCCGATCGAAATGGCGGACCGCAAGTGTTCCTCATCAGCTCGGACGGCTCCAATGTGCGCCGATTGACCTTTGAGGGAGATTACAATGCTGCTCCCGCCTGGTCTCCTCGGGGGAATTGGATCGCCTACGTGTGCCGGACACCAAAGAAAGAGTACAAGCTCTGTTTGATCACGCCTGACGGGCAGAAACGTGTGCAGTTGACGACCGGGCCGGGAGTGGATGATTCCCCTTCGTGGTCTCCGGATGGACGCCACATTGTGTTTAGTTCGACGGCGGACGGGAAGAGCCATATCTATATGATCAATGCGGACGGGAAAGACTTGGAACGAATTACCTTCACGGGGACTCACAACAGTGCGCCGACGTGGTCTCCGGCGTCGTGATTTTTGTGCAAGGCATTGACGAGAATCGTCCTCCACGGTATGACAAAGAGAGAACGTCTGATTGAGAAGGGACGGGATCCAATGAAAACGTTAGCCATCATCCCCCTGCCAGTGATTCTCGGTCTGCTCCTCCTGGTAAGCCCGGCGTGTTCCAAGAAGGCGGTCCAGTCGGGGGGAGATACCCGTGCCTTACAGGAAGAGATGGCACGAGGTGGAGGGGCGAAAGGTGGGGCCAGTTCAAGTTTTCCCGATACGTCGTTGTCCGGAAGAGATGATGCGAGCGGTCTCCGGGGGTTGGACCGAAACCCCTCTGAAGAGCGACTCGGCGGCGGCACGGGTAGCGATGGCCACAACGGAAGCGGAACCAATGGCAATCGGCTGATGACCAAGTCTGATCCCGGGGCTGCTGCACGTCAGCTCGCTGAAATACGTGCGGAGCAGACGGCATCGGTTGCTGCCGGTTTGCGGGATGTGTTTTTTGGGTATGATAGCTTTTCTATCACCGATGAGGGGCGCCACGCGCTCAGCAGCGATGCGGAGTGGATCAAATCAAATCCGCAAACGCAGCTGAAGATTGAAGGACATTGTGACGAACGCGGCACCTCGGCGTATAACCTGGTGCTGGGGGAGAAACGGGCGAAAGCCGTTCGAAACTATCTTGTTGAGCTGGGGATAGCTCCTCAGCACCTCTCGGTCGTCTCGTATGGAAAAGAACGGCCGTTTTGCACAGAGCATGGGGAACACTGTTACTCGATGAATCGTCGAGGGCATCTCGTGGTCAAGGTGGGGAAGTAGTGTGTAGGGAAGGCCGCTCGTGTGCGCCTCTCTTCTCCGGAATCAGCCCATTGGAGTGCAGGATATGAAGTCTCAACTGCGAACCACGCATGGGGTCCTGCTTGGGCTGGCCGTGGGCGGACTCTTCTTGCCGGGCTGTGTCGCACAGCAGTCTGACCTGAAAAAGACCGAAAAAGATTTTAAGCAGACCAGTGCCAAGCAGACGCAAGAAATTACCACGCTGCGCGAGTATGAGATCCCCCAGTTGCGGGGAGAACTGGAGAAGGCGCTGCATCTGGCAAAGGATCTCCAGGCGCGACAGGAAGATCTCAAATATCGGTCAACGCAGGCGGAACAGCAGACGAAGAAGCTGGAGCAGTTGGCGGCGAAGCTGGAAACTGACGGCAGTACTCGTTATCTCTGGATGCAGAAGAGCTTTGAGACCCAGGATGCGAAGGTGTCCGCACGTCTGGACGATCTGTCGAAGGCGATGGAGGCGCTCAAGAAAGAGGTCATCGACGTCGTGCAACGGACGAATGAGGGTTTGGCCAAACGTGTCGATGCGAAGCTGGACGGGCATCAACGGGAGCTGGTGGATCATCAAAATCGGATGGAGCAGATCTCTCAAAAGTTTACGCAGTTCAATCAGGCGCTGACAGGGTTTCGAGAGGCGCTGACCGGTCTGAATGATCGTGTGGGTGAAGGGGAGCATGTCTCGAAGAATCTTGCCGCGAAGCTCGACGCGGATTCAAAAAATACGGCGACGCATGCAGAAGACGTGAATCGGAGCGTGGTCTCCATCACGAAGGCGCTTGAAGCCGTCGGAAAGAAGGTCACGGCTCGCCTTGATGAGCAAGACGGCCGTATTGATGCTCTGGTGAAGACGGTTGAACAGGTGTCACATAAGCCTGTGTCATCGCCCCAGGCTCCTAAATCTGTCCCGCATTCGTCGTCGGGGCCGAACGAGCTCACGTCGGAAGGAGGAGATGCATCAAAAGTTTCTTCCGGGCAGGATACATCCGGTGGTATGACGACGATTGTTCCGCCTCAAGAATCGCCGAAGTCGGAACCTGTTCAGGTGACGGCCGATCCCCCAGATCGGGTTCGCTATGAACGGTTGTTAGCCTTGTTTCGAGATGGCGATTTGGAAGGGGCCAGGCAAGGATTCGCCGGATTCCTCGATGAGTTCCCCAATTCGAACCTTGCGCCGAACGCAAGATTTTGGCTGGGAGAGTCTTATTTCGGAAAGAAAGATTTTCAGAAAGCCATTGATGCGTACGATAAGGTCGAGGTCGACTATCCGAGCAGTGAAAAGGTGCCGTCGGCCATTCTGAAGAAGGGCTATGCGTATCTGGCCATGAAGGACAAGAAGCGAGCCTCATCGGCCTTCAAACAGGTTGTCACCCTCTACCCTAAGAGCGTCGAAGCAGGGAAAGCATCGGATAAGTTGGTTCAACTGAAGGAGGGACGGTAACGCATGCGAGTCCGTACCGTCATATCCACAGCGATTATAGCGGGATGGTTGGGATGGGGGATGCTGGTGGCCGGATGCGCGAAGCACGCGGACTTCATGCAGATCCGCGACCAACTTTCGACCATCTCCAAAACGCAGGATCAAGATCATCAGCGGGTCGATGCCGTGGTCCGTCGCTTGGAGGCAATCGAGCGGAGCAAGGATAGCAAGGATACAGATGTCACCAAGTCACGATTTGATGACGTGACCGCTCGTATTCAAAAGCTGGAAGGTCGTCTTGCGAAGTTGGAAGAAACGGCCGGCCAGTCCTCTGCCAAAATGGACTCCTCATCCGAGCCGCGTGCGGCGAAAGCGGTGAAGTCGACACCCCCGGTTGAGGCTGTGGTGACGGCATCAGGCATCACACCGACCTCGGCGTTTAATTTGGCCTACAATGACTATCTGAGCGGAAAATATGAGCTGTCAGTTGCGGGGTTCCAGCGGTTCATCAAAGACTTTCCCGGCACGTCGCTGACTCCCAATGCCCAATATTGGTTGGGAGAATCCTATTATAACTTGAAAGATTATGGGCGGGCCATCCAGACCTTTGATTATCTTGTGGCGGAGTATCCGGGGAATGAAAAAATGCCTGCGGCACTCTACAAGCTTGGGTTGGCCACGGCTGAAGCCGGTGATCTTGCCAGATCGCGAAAGAATCTGAAACGGGTGCTTGAGGAGTTCCCCACATCGGACGAGTCCAAGTTGGCCAAGCACAAGTTGGCCGAGCTCCGATGAGCGTCCTTGCCGTTCGGTATCCTGCCTTGTTTCCATTCGCATCGTTCCCAAGGAGCATGGTGCCGTGCTGAAGACCGACGACGGTACGAAGATCCGTCTCCTGCCGGAAGACGTCATTGGGCGCATTGCAGCGGGTGAAGTGATTGAGCGTCCCGCTGCGGTCGTGAAAGAGCTTCTCGACAACAGCATCGATGCAGGGAGTCGTTCCATCTCCATCGAGGTGAAGGATGGAGGTCTCTCCTTGATTCGGGTGACCGATGATGGAGAGGGGATGAGTCGTCCCGATGCGATCTGTGCGTTTCAGCGCCATGCCACGAGCAAACTCCGGTCCGATGCAGATCTGTGGTCCATTCGGACGATGGGGTTTCGTGGGGAAGCGTTACCAAGCATCGCCGCCGTAGCGCATGTCCGGTTGCTGACCGCGACACGGTCCGATGAGGTGGGCACGAAGTTGGAGGTTGCCGGGGGGTTCGTTGGGAACATTACCGACGCGCCTCCAGTCGTTGGGACCAGGATTGAGGTGACGGCGTTGTTCGAGCATCAGCCTGCACGAAAAAAATTCCTAAAGTCCGCCCCAACGGAATGCACGCACATCATCCGAGTGGTGCAACAGGCGGCGTTGGCATGGCCGGCCATTCACTTTCGGTTCACCCAGAATGCGCAGGAACTGTTGAACTATCCATCCGTACGATCAGAAAGGGAGCGGATCGCCCAGGTTTATCCACGCGCGTTTCTCGATCACGGTCTTTCGCTCAACAGGGAGCAACCGGGCGCCCGGCTTACGGGGTATATCATTGACGCGATCCACGCCAAGCCCTCACGGATTCCGCAAGAACTGTTTGTGAATCGTCGACCGGTTCGGAACCTGACGGTGTCTCATGCCGTTGGAGAAGGGTATGGCTCTTTTCTTCCCCGGGGGAGTCATCCACGATTCGTCTTGTTCCTGGATGTGGATCCGGAGCGCGTGGATGTCAACGTGCATCCGACGAAACGGGAAGTGCGTTTTTCGGACAATGAGTTTGTCCATCAGCTTGTTCGACGGGCAGTTCGTCAACGGCTGAGCGGTGAAGGGAGCGCACCGGAGCCTGGCGACTCTGTGAAAGTAGACCAAGTTACTCCGTCTGTTGCTGTTTCGTGGCCGGATCCTTCGAGGATGGCCACGTCTCTTCCGACAGAGGCGGTATCCTTTCCGGGGCCAGGTTCCGAGATGCAGCTGGCGTTCGTCAGTGAAGCGGCGGAATCGTATGTCCGAGTCCCTGCCGGGGAAGTCGTGGCATTGGGACAGATCAATCGGACCTTCTTGGTCGCTCAAGTTGGTGGAGACTTAGTGGTGGTTGATCAACATACCGCCCATGAACGGGTTCTGTTTGAACGACTCTATCGGGCGTGGACGGCCCGCAGTCTTCAGACCCAACCGCTGCTCCTCCCTGATCCATTGGATGTATCCCCGGGTCATTCGGCCTTGATCCAACGGTATCAGGAGGATCTTGAGAAATTGGGGCTTGAGATTGAGCCGTTCGGCGCGACCACCGTTTTGCTCCGATCGGCCCCAGTTGGGCTTGGGCCTGTTGATCCGAAAGTGTTTTTGGAGGACCTCCTTGAGGACTTACAGCAATGGGAGCGAGTTCCGGCCCTTGAAGCTCGAGTACGATCGGTACTGGCATCGTTGGCCTGCCATAGCGCTGTTCGGGCAGGGCGATCTATGAAACCGGATGAAATCAAGGTATTGGTCGCGGAGTGGCGGTCAGAGGGAGAGATCACCACCTGTCCCCATGGAAGACGAACGTCGTTTCGGCTCAGTACCGACGATCTTGAAAAAATGTTCGGACGCGTCGGTTGGTAGGTCATGCGGGATCAAGCGGTAATCTCTGTTCGATGGATGTTGCGGAACGCAGAGGTTCTCTCCTGATCGGCAGTGATCTGACCATGGATGTGGAGATGGCACGTCGTCACCGGCCCTTAGTCGTCCTGCTGGGGCCAACCGCCGTTGGAAAAAGCCGAGTCGCGATACAGGTGGCCAAGTACTTGAACACCGAGATTCTGACGGCAGATTCGCGTCAGGTGTATCGTGGGATGGATATTGGCACGGACAAGCCGACCGTCGAGGATCGGCAGGTGGTGCCGCATCAGCTGCTGGATCTGGTGAGTCCAGATGAAACGTTCAATACCGGGTGGTATCGACGTGCCGCACTGGAGCATATCGAGCGGTTATACGTCGCCAACCGGCTGCCCTTCGTTGTTGGCGGGACCGGCCTCTACATCAAAACGTTGGTCAGAGGGTTGTGTCCGGCGCCGCAAGCTGATCCGATCGTGAGGGCGGCCCTCAAGGAGTTGAAGGAGCAGGCGGGACGACAGGGTCTGCATGCCGAATTGACGCGAGTCGATCCTGCCGCAGCGGCCCGATTGCATCCGAACGATGAGTCGAAGGTGATGCGGGCTCTGGAGGTGTTTTGGTTGTCAGGACGCTTGATGTCCGAGATGCAGGATGAACACCGGTTTCAGGAAGAATCGTTTTCTCCGCTGTTGATCGGGCTTCAGCGGACCACGGAGACGCTCTATCGAAGAATCGATGAACGAATCGATTGGCAGTTGGCTCATGGGATGGTAGAAGAGACGCGATCGCTGCTCGAGCGGGGATACGGACGTGAGCTTGGGGCAATGAAAGGGCTCGGGTATCGTCACATCGGTGCCTATTTGGCAAACGAATGTGATGAAGCAGAAATGGTACGTCTATTCAAACGTGATACCAGACGGTTTGCGAAGCGGCAGATGACCTGGTTTCGAAAGGAGCCCGGTGTCGAGTGGTTCTTGATTGATGAGGGTGAGGCGTTTGAACAAGTGGGGCGGCGAGTCATCACACGGATCGAACAATTTCTGCACGGCCATGAGGCCCCAAAGCACTCGTTAGCATGACGGACATAATAAGAAAAGGACTGGTATGCCAAGCAAGAAACAGCATGAGCGGGTAGCGGTTGGGGTGATCGGGGGAAGTGGGCTGTACGAAATAGAAGGCCTGACAGGCGCTCGCTCGATTCGAGTGCGTACGCCCTTCGGAGCCCCCTCCGATGTCATTAGGGTGGGCACGCTCGAGGGAATTCGGGTGGCGTTTCTGTCGCGCCATGGACAGGGGCATCTGCTCAATCCAAGTGAAATTAATTATCGCGCGAATATTTTTGCGCTCAAGTCCCTCGGGGTGTCGCACGTCATTTCGGTCAGTGCTGTCGGCAGCATGAAGGAGTCGATTCATCCAGGGCACGTCGTCGTGCCTGATCAATTCATCGACCTCACGAAACGCCGCGTCTCGACGTTTTTTGAGCGCGGTCTTGTCGCGCATGTTGCGTTTGGTGAACCGATTTGTAGGGAATTAAGTCAAGCGTTGTGCTCTGCCGGTGAACGGGTCGGGGCCACGCTACACCCGGGTGGCACCTACGTGTGCATGGAGGGGCCGCAGTTTTCGACCAAGGCGGAATCACGGCTGTACCGTCAATGGGGCGTTGACGTGATTGGGATGACCAATATGCCGGAAGCGAAGCTGGCACGTGAGGCGGAGCTGTGTTATGCCACATTGGCCTTGGTCACGGACTATGACTGCTGGCATGAGACGGAAGAGGCGGTCACCGTGGAGGCTGTGTTGGATACGCTCCACCGCAATGTCGCCTTAGCAAAGCAGATTCTCCGCACGGTGATGCCGGCGTTCGCGAAGCCGATTGATTGTGCCTGTCACCGAGCTTTGGACCATGCGATTTTAACCGCACCAAAACGGATACCACCAGCGGTGCGGAAGAAGCTTTCGGTACTCATCGACCGTGCCCTGACACCACAGAAAGGAGCTCGTTAGGCAATGGGGAAATTGTTAGTGGTCGGATCGGTTGCGCTGGATACAGTGAAAACTCCATTTGGCGAAGGGACGGAGATTTTGGGAGGGTCGGCGACATACTTCTCTACGGCAGCGAGTTTCTTTACATCGGTGGCGCTCATTGCGGTGGTCGGAGAGGACTTCCCCCAACAGCACGTTGCGTTTCTGAAGAGTCGCGGAATTGACCTGACGGGATTGGAGCGGCGACCAGGAGCGACGTTCCGCTGGAAAGGGGAGTACACGCATCAGTTGAACGAGGCGCATACCTTGGACACGCAACTCAACGTGTTCGAAACCTTTCGCCCCCAGATTCCCGAAGCCTATCGCGAGCCGGACGTTTTGTTCCTGGGGAACATTCACCCGGAGCTTCAGCTTGATGTGCTGCAAAAGGTCAAACGTCCCGGGCTGGTCGCCTGCGACACCATGAATTTCTGGATCAACGGTCAGCGAGAGGCCTTGTGGAAAGTGCTGGAGAAGGTCGATGTGTTGATCATCAATGACGGCGAAGCGCGTGCCTTAGGCCAGGACTCCAATCTCGTGAAAGTTGCGAAGGTAGTGCTGTCACGAGGGCCCAAACATCTCATCGTGAAGCGGGGAGAATACGGTGTGCTCATGTTCAATGAAAAGCAGGTATTCGGGGCACCGGCGTTTCCGCTTGAAGACGTGCGCGATCCGACCGGTGCCGGCGATACCTTTGCTGGCGGGTTTTTGGGCTATCTCGCTGCGACCGGAAACCGTTCGCCTGAGGCGATGAAGCAGGCCATCATCTTTGGAAGCGTCATGGCGTCATTTACAGTAGAAGCCTTTAGTCTTGACCGATTGCGAATCCTGGATTACAAAGAGATTCAGGCACGGTTCGCTGAGTTTAAGCGACTCACGCATTTTGAGGATGTATGACCGTCCGGAACAGAGCCCGACTCCATGAACGTCGAGTCTTTCGCGCAGTGCTATGGGTGGGACTCATCGGTCTCGTGGGCGGCTGTGCGAGCGAGAAAGAGGTCCTGCAAAAGTCACAGGGACACTATCAAGAAGGCGTGGCCAGTCTCCCTGGAGATCGGCAGAAGGCCTTCGTGTCGTTCCAGCGAGCAGTTCAGTTGAACCCGGACAACAAAGAAGCACGGTATGCCTTAGGACATGTCTACGCGCTGCAAGGCAAATTGCCCTCTGCAGAGGAGCAGTTTCGGGCGGCGTTGAAGATCGATGAGAACTACTCTGAAGCGCATACGTATCTGGGGCAAGTGTTAGCCAATCAGGATCGGTGGAGCGAAGCGGTCCAATCGTATCGATCGGCGCTGGCCAATCCCTTGTATCCGACGCCGGACCTGGCTCGCTTCCATCTCGGTCGCGCCTTGGCGCATCAGGGCGATCTTCAGGGGGCGATGGAGGCGTTTGAGGACGCGGCCTCCGCCAGTCCGCCGACGGTTCCGCCGGCGATGACGCATCTTGAACTTGGTCGTGTGTACTACCAGTTAGGGTATGCGACACGCGCGCGCGACGCGCTGAAGAAAGTGGCGACGTTGGATAAGGGGGGCGAGTTGGCGACAGCGGCGTCAGATCTCTTGACGCGATTGAAGTAGGAGACCTATGGAGTCGGTCGGCGAATTCTTTCGGCAGGTCCGTGAAACCAAGGGATTGACCATCGATGAGGTGGCGTCGAAAACCCGTATTCGCACGGATTTCGTCAAGGCGCTTGAGGACGGCAATTTTGCCAAACTGCCTGACCAGGTCTTTGCACGGGGGTTCGTACGGTCGTACGCGCGGTCGCTCGGGTTGGATGAAGAGGATGCGATTCATCGGTTTATTCAATCGGCCGGCTCCTTTTATGAGAAGCAAGATGAACGGGAACGGCTCAAGGTTCGTCAGGTTGAAGAGGATCGGAAGCGCCAAGCCAATCGGAAGGCGGTGGCGATCGCCATCGGGATCGCCGTTTTGACCTTGGTGTTTCTCTTGAGTCGTGAACAGTCCACCGTCTTTCGCCGTGGTGCCCCGGAGCAAACTTCTGCGACGAAGCGGGCCACTCAACCGAGTAAGGATGTGGCAGAATCCGGAACGCGTGAGCCTGAGCGTACGGTCGACGCAGCAAAACCGGCTGAATCGCCGACTGTCGTTCCCTCCAAAGCGACTGCAGAGACTCCGCGTCGGCAGGAACCAGCTGTGTCCGAGGTAGTGGCTTCACGTGTTGAACCCGAGGCGACGTCTGCAGGGTCGCTGGGTTCTCCCGGCAGTGATGGTCCGCTGGCAGGGATTGGTCTGAACGCGATTGAGAGTCGTGGCGATGGGCAATTGGTTTTGGATCTGGAAGCGACCGAGTTGAGCTGGGTCGTCGTGCAGATCGATAACGGGAGTCCGCAGGAGTCATTGCTTCGTCCCGGTGAAAAGGGCCATTGGACCGGGCAGGATCAATTTATTCTCACCCTCGGAAACGCGGGTGGCGTGAAGGCTGAGCTGAACGGCAAACCGCAAAAGCCATTCGGCCCAAGCGGCAAAGTCGCCCGCGATATTGTGCTGAAGCGGTAGTTCTCCCGCGCCGTGCTCATTTCTTTTCAAGCGATCAATATCAGCAAACGTTCACCAGCCTCAGTGAGGCGTGGATGGCCTTAGTGGGGCGCAAAGGTGTCACGAATAGACCAGATGCTGGAAACGGTGGTCCGGTAGGTCACGTAACCGGCGAGATTTGCATGCGTTCTCTTTGGCAGGATTGGCATGAGGCTTGAACTTCCTAAAATTAAGGTCAGAAAACAATCCTGGTGGTGCAGAGGGATGTTTTCTTGACAGGAATTTAGAGCCGTTGATATAGTTCGGGCGTTTAACTGAATTTGAAAGTAGAGGGGATGAGTCGGCGGCCTGACGATCCATTCAGGCTGGGTGGGTTTAACATATCAAGGAGGACATGTGATGGGGTATCTGTCCAAGTTTCTGGGAATCACTGCAGCGGTTATGCTTCTCTCCGTCTCGGTGGTGGGAGCAGAAGAAAAAGATCCGACCAAGCCTCGCGTTCCGCCGGATCAGATGGCGGATGCAAAGGCACTGAAAAATCCAGTTGCCTCGTCGCCGGAAAGCGTCGCTAAAGGCAAGGCCCTGTATGAAGGGAAAGGCACCTGCTTCAATTGCCACGGCAAGGCCGGCGATGGACAGGGCGAAGCGGGCAAGATTCTCAATCCAAGCCCACGCGACTTCACCAACTGCAAGTTCCACAAGAAGCGGAAAGACGGCGAGCTCTTCTGGGTCATCAAGAACGGTAGCCCGGGGACCGGTATGGTGTCCTTGATTCCAGCTGCTATCACCGAAGAAGAAGCTTGGAACATCATCAATTATGAGCGGAGCTTCTGCAAGGGCGAGTAATCCCTGCAGTGGACTCTCAATCAGATTGTCTGGTTACAGATGGGGGTGGGAAGCGGGCTTCCCACCCCCATTTTGTTGATCTCCGGTGATATTCGACGGAGAACGATCCTCGCCCAGTTGCTCAGTTCCCATCCACCTGCGTAGAAAGTCAGCTACCTCAAGTGCTTTACGACACATGCTCACCCCTCAGTTAGGGGGGATCGCAAGAATATCTGTCGAATCAGGTTGCAGGGGATTGCGCCTTGCATACAAAAAAGGGTACAGTCCGCCCGACGAGCCAGAACAGACGGGTACAGCTTAAGCGCAGTGACAGCGACAACAAGCCGTCGGTTTTCTGATTTGGAACAAATTAGGAGGGCGACTATGCGCAGCCTATGTTCGTGGAGGAAGTGCCGAGTAGCAGTCATAGCAGCATCGCTCGCGTGTGTTTCTGCTGGGTTCATGCCCGCTACTGCGGTTGATCAGAGTTACGCCGGGGAGAATTCCCTACCGCCCGGGATCGTGGCGGCAGATCTTGAATATACCGGTCGAGTCACCGTTGGAGGAGAGTCGGTGACGGTGAAGATCGCGTCCCCCAACAAGAACGGGGTGATGACCTTCGAGGGGACGGCAGGGCAGCGGATCAATATCGGTTTCAGCAATGTTACACTCACACAGTTTCATGTGTCGGTCTATGGGCCGGATGGCAAGGTGGTGCCAAGGCACGTCTCCGCGGTGAAGAACTATTATGCGACTATGGGCGAGCGGCCACGATCCTCACTGACGACAGTGCATACATCCATGGCAGCCTACGAATTTTCAACCGATTCTGCGGCTGCAATCTCCCCTAGCCAGATGAACGGTGCAAGTGTGGATCTTGAGGAATTGCCTGTGACGGGCGCCTACACAATTTTTTTGGATCCTCTTAGTACCTACACGGGAAGCGTGACGATCACAGTTTCGGGTGAGATCGAGGGTCAGATAGTGCCTCACGGGCTACCGGTGATTGCCGATATCAATCGGGTCGGGCAGAAGATCCGCTATACATTCTCAGGGGAGAGTGGCCAAACAGTAAGTTTGCAATTGAGCGACGTAACCATCCGGAGTGGGTATGTATCCATTGTGACTCCAGATGGACACTTGTTAGGAAAGCCGACATCCTTTGTGTCTGGGACAGCTGGCGGTGCTATGATACCGGGGCAAGTTCTTCCTGCCACGGGAAATTATGCCATCCTGGTCGAATCGGATCTAAGTTACACTGGAAGACTAAAGCTTTGGCTTTATAACGCACCAGAAGTCAAAGGGACTCTGACTCTCAACCAGGCCACGGTGAGACCAAATCTAACTGTGCCGGGTCAACGGGCGCGTTATACGTTCAACGGGACTGAGGGGGAAAGGGTCAACCTCGGTTTTACCGAGGTTTCAATTCCTATGACGACTGTAGCCATACTGAAACCGGATGGCAGCAAGTGGGAATCCACCACAGTTGGCCCAAGTGGCGGTAGTATCGATCCCCTGACGCCTCTCCCCGCAAGCGGCGCCTATACCATTGAAGTGGAGCCGGTTAGCAACTATACCGGCAGCATGACGGTTGCTCTTTCCTCCCCAGCTACAGGTACGATCGCTGTTGATGGGGTTTCAGTGCCTGTTAGCGTAACCAAGGTTGGTCAGACGGCACGCTACACTTTTAGTGGCAAGGCCGGGCAAAGGGTGAATCTTGGGCTTTCGTCGGTGAGCATTACGTCCAGTTCAGTCTCGCTTCTCACATCAGATGGGACGATTCTTGCCTCAACGGCGGTTGGTACGGCTGGTGGGAGCCTCCGAGGTCAAGATCCCTTGCCAACGGATGATTCCTACACGGTTCTGGTCGATCCGGTTGGCGGCTACACCGGCAAAATAACATTAACTCTCTCAAGCGAGATTTCAGATTCATTAAAGGCAAATGCCCCTCCTAAGCCCATAACGGTCAGCCGTGTAGGTCAAAACGGTCGCTACACGTTTTCGGGGGATGTGAATCAACAGGCTACCATCAAGATCAGTAACAATAGGCTTGGAAACGTGACTGTGAAGCTCTATAGCCCGACCGGCATTCTGCAAGCTGGAATCACGAGTTCCGAATCGAGCTTTGCCCTTAATCCGGTCACATTGGCTTCGGCAGGTTCATACACCGTTACCATTGATCCTGCGTTGACTGAAACCGGCAGTGTTCACTTGCAGGTCATCAGCCAGTAGAAGCTGCGCATGACATGAATAGAGGCGATCACTCGCCTGTATTCACATCGAAGCCGATTAAAAGAGGGTGGGGAAAAAACTTCCCACCCTCTTTTTGTGTCACATCACCGACGACTACACGTTCAGGACACGGATTTCCACCATGCGAGTGAGGAGGTGACTTCTCGTCGAGAAAGACACAAGCTTTGCCGTCGTTGCTCCTGAGGACCTTATCCTTTCAAAACCGGAATGGGCGAAGGATAGCCGCAGTTCCATACAGCTCGACGATGTGCGGAACGTACTCAGGTCTGTGAAGACGCTTGACTATATGTACATGAAGCGATGGGCGGATCATCTGGGGTTGATCGCTCTGTATCGCGAGATTCAATCATGAATGATACCCCGCCTGAGGTGGACGAACGGTATCGGGCGATGCTCATGCAGCGCACGGGAGAAGAGCGACTGATCATGGGTGCGCCATGCGCGACACGGCTTGTGCACTGGTGGAAGCGTCCCTGCGGGAACAGAACCCGCAGGCTACGGAGGCAGAGATTCGGAAAGGCGTGTTCCTTCGCTTCTACGGCCACGAATTCGACGCTCCGACGCGTGACAAGATTCTCGCCGCCATCGAGCGAGCAGCGAAATCGGCCCCGCGCTGACTGATTGCCGATTCGAGATACGCCACCATTCGTCACGCCGGGCTCTCGTTGATCGAACACACAGAGGCCTAGTCATCGCTTGACTCAAGGATATACAGCGATCCATCAGTGCTCGTAAGCTGACCTGAAATTGCTCTCTGACTCCAATTCATTTCGGCAGCATCTCATCACATCGACGATCGTGCTGTATGAAGTCTACAAGAAGATCAAACGGGAGCGAGGCGAGGAAATGGCCTTGCAGCTTGCCGGGCGCCTCCATGCGACTCACGTGATCCCATTGACGGAGTCGAGCGCGCTCCTCGCCGCTGATCTGAGCCTCCAGCACGGACTGGTCATGGCGGATGCGATGGTGTATGCCACAGCACGAGATCAGGGGGCCGAGATCCTCACCGGTGACGCGGATCTCGAAGGCTTGCCCGGCGTGGTGTACATCAAGTAGGGGGGTATCGTGATCTCTTCTGCGACCATAGCCGGTTCAGAAGAGATGGGCGTCTGTGCGCAGGGTTGGCGAAGACGCATCGCAGTGCACGCTTTATGCGTCAGCTGGGAAGTTAGGGTAAACACAAATCGTCATTCCGTCCCATGCATGATTCAAGGTCCGATCTCGAATAAGCCTCGCGGTTACCGAAAAGCAAAGAATGATTTACACATAAGGACAACTTGTTATTCTTTGCCAAGCAGGTTCGCCACTGTTGATTGTTGCAAAGCAACTCTATACAAGGCATGAAACAACATACCACTCCTTTGCTCGTACGTGCGCAGCGCACTGCTCGACTAGAGCGATTGTCCCTGCATACAGGGCCTTATGATGAGAGCTGGCTTCAAAACCTTTGCTATGACAATCCTACGCTGCTGCCGATTGATGAGATTGAACCCTCATTCTCCGGAATCGTTCCGATTTGCCGTGAACTTCAAACGGATTCTGGAGCATGTGATCTAATTTATCTCAATGAAGACGGATTTATCACCATCGGAGAATGCAAACTGTGGCGAAATCCTGAGGCTAGGCGTCAAGTGGTCGGGCAAGTCCTCGATTACGCTAAAGACCTGTGCAAGTGGACCTATTCAAAACTTGAACAGGAATGTCTCAAGGCGAGAAAAGGACCAGAGAGTTCTCTCTATAGCATAGTGGCAGCTGAAATCCCTGAGCTCGATGAACAGAAATTTATTGATCATGTCCAGCACAATCTGACACTGGGTCGATTTCTACTCCTCATCATTGGTGATGGCATCCGTGAAAACATGGAGGGTTTGGTTCAATACATTCAGGGCCAGGGCGCCTTACACTTTTCGTTGTCACTTCTTGAAATCCCAATCTTCAAAGGCCTTGATGATAACGATTTGCTTATTACCCCTCGAGTTCTTGTGAAGACGAAGGAAATTGAACGGACGATTGTCCGCGTGATTGATCACTCTACAAGTAGGCCTCTCTCGCAGCCCGATGAGCCAGCAGCTCGTACCGTTTCTGAAACGGTATTCTATGAGCGGCTCGCTTTGGTCAGAGGGAAAGGCAATGCCGACAACTTAGAGACATTTCTCGGTAACCTCCATAAGGATCTGGGTATTCTCTGTAAATTGGGCCGTGGGAATCGGCTATCATTGAACATCAAATCGCCGAACGACACGTACAACTTTGGATCTATTCAGCAGAACGGTGAAGTCTGGTTCTATGGCAGCGTGACGAATGCCGATCGGCTCGGCGGTAAACAGATTGGATTGACTTATCTGAAAGATTTGGCCGTTCTGGTTGGTGGAGAGCTAGACACCAGCCTTAAAGAATGGAGTTGGGGAGTGAAGCGATACCGGCAATATATTATGGTGGATGATTACCTTGCACACAGTAGCCAATGGAAGGGACTGATTCAGAAAACTCTTCAGGCATTCCAGCAGGCTGAAGACGCATAATCTCACGGGTACCCGCATCGCGATGATCATTGAGAGCCGAAGTTGGATCTTGTATTGCGCACGTAGAGAGTCGGTTGCCCGCTACTACCGCTTTAGTTAGAAGGAAGCCAGTCTGCTACAGATGAGGTGTCAGCGCGTCCGCTCGACGGTCTCGCTCGTGAGGTGCGAGATTGGCCGATCCGGCATGGCAACAAGGAACAGGCCACGCTTCTTCGGCTCGACGGGAAGCGGTGCCGGCTCGATTTCAATCAGTCTCTGCCGCTAGCGGATCTCTATCGTTATACCAAGCTGTAATCCTGCTTCTCGCCGTAGTTCCTTGGGAATTACCAATCGCCCGACAGCATCGATGGTAGTTTTCATGTGATGAACGATACGATTTCGTTCCTCGTCCTACAAGCATGACTGGCCACGCTCAACGTGGGAAGGGGTAATAATGGGTGCTATTGAGGCACTTGCCGGGGAGCCGGTGTGAATCGTGTGGATTACGGCGTTTCCGATGCCGCAAGGGAGGGCAGTGTGGTGAGGACTAGGTCAGCGGCCTTCTCGTCCGATTTCAGCGGCGGGATCATCTGTGGACGCTGGGTCGTACTGAACTGTGATTTTGACGCCCAGGCGACTTTTTGTCGCACGAATCCACTGACCTCTCCGAGGCTGATCTTTCCATCGCGGTTCGTATCCGCTTCTCCGCGCAGCCCTCGCAACAGGTAATAGGTGAAGAGACCGTGACGATGGGCGTCGTCTTCGACTCCAGCCGCGAGGCCCTCGACGGCGATCAATCGAATCGTGTTCTCCCCATCCAGGTCCCATCGCGGGGTGGCGGGTGTCTTGGCCTGATCGACAATGGGAGAAGTTCTCCCGTCGAAGATCAAGATGGCCTGCTGTGGGCTTAGTTTGGTGAGAACTGATTCGAGCGTGCTCAAGCGGTACAGGCTGGTGGGGATCTTTGTCCCATCATAGGGGACGAGCATGATTTCCCCTCTTGGAGAGACCATCGCCTGGCCAGAAACATAAATGATCACAATCCCGTCCTTCGTCGAACGAGCCGGGAGCCATTCGCGCAAGGTTTTTTCGATATGCGCAGACGTGGCCGTGCGATCCGTCAGGAGAGCGATATTGGACGACGGCACGCCCCCGAGCGTCTGGAAATACTTGGCAACCGCCTCTGCATCCTGTGCCGCATACTTGCGTGATGGAATCTGCTGGGTGAGGGTTGCACTGAGGCCGATGGCAATAACGGAAGTTTCAGGGTGCCGAACGGTTGATGTTTGTGGCGACACATGATCGACATTGTTCCCTCTGGATCCTGTCGGGGCAATCGTGAAGGACAGGGTTTGCGGTGGGGCTGAGGTTCCGCTGCGTTCTTCCACGATCACCCGAATCTCGACTTGCTCTGCTTGTGCGAGCAGGGGGAGGGTCGCGACAAATTCCAACGACTTTGTTTGGCCCGGTTGCAGCGGCGGAATTCTCAAGACGGTCGTGGGAAACTGTTCGAGGACGAGCCGAGTCCCGGTCAAAGAAGCCGAGGCGTTCTCCACCGGTGTTGCGCCGGTGTTGACGACGTCGACGCGGACACGGATATGTTCGCCCCCTTCAAGCAGAAGGTCGCTATTTTCATCGAGGAGGAGCGCCTTGAACCGGAGCGCGGTCGAAGCGCTGGTAAGGGCTGGTGGTGGTTGGGCAAGTACTGGGTTCAACGTGGGGGGGGTGATGGACGTTCCCGGCGATGGAGCAGTTGGTTCGGTCGAAGTGAGACCGTTCTGGCTCATGGCGACCTGCTTGGCAGTGAGGGACACACGGGTCGAAAAGTCGATCGTGGTATCGCGAATGAACGGATCAATGACGTAATCGCAATTCTTTGAGAGTTGTTCAAGTCGCAGTCGTTCTTGGCGTGACACGGCGATGTCCGCTTGCCGGAGCAATGTTCCCGTCTGGTCGTAGATACGAGCGATCGCGTTGAGATGTAAGACGGCAGGGGCACGGTCGTAGAGGGCCTCTTTATTGAGGTCGAATGACGAGTCAACCAGGTCCACCTGAACGAGATGATCAGGGGGAGGACCAGTTTCGTCGTTCTCCGAGATCACCCGGGTGAAGGTTCGGCGAAAGCCCTCCTGTAACGCGTCTTGCAGGCGTCCTCCTAACGGAACCTCCTGGATCTGCCCGCATGAATCCGTGTAACGAAGTACGAGGTTCTTCAGGGCGGCGGACGTTTCCAGTTTGGCACTGGCGGAGAGGGGAGTGCCCATCGGAGGGAACTCAAGATGTGGAGCGCAGCCGGTGAGGACAAGGAGTGTCCCACCAATCCAAACCCCTGCCAGAGTGCGGATACCGCTGAGTCGGTTGCGTTCGGTCACTGCCTGGGCTATTTCTGGTAGCATGTTGGAACTGACCGTCTGTCACGGTACTGGAAACTTCACGTGAATGCAACGGGTCCATAAGGAATCCTGTCGAGAGCAAGTTCACTTGCTCTATCATGGAGGAGATTTGCCGTGCATCCGCCGATCCATCGGATCGGGTTCCGTTCCCGTGGCACAGCCTTTTCTTCTTTGAAGCCTATAGAACGAGTAGTGTAAGATAGATAGATTGTTCGGCTGGTGGGAGACTCATTTCCAAATAGGACTCTGAAGCAGAGTCACATCCTGGAGGAATTCAGATATGTTCATGTGGACTCAGCAAACGACGAACGTGCTCATCGCTTGTGGGTTGACCCTGTCTGCTTTCGTCGGAAGCGGATGCGCGACACCCGTCTCGGCCGCAGGGGTTCCTCCAGCATGGGCCCAGGGATTCTCAGAAATTGTGAAAAAGACGACGCCGGCCGTCGTCAACATTGCCGTCACCGGTGGTGGGGAAGGGAGTCGGAGGCGAGGAGGGATTCCTCCCAATCCATTCGGAGCCCCGCCTCCTGGGGATGAGCCCGGTGGTGAGTCACCGACTCCGCCAACCCCACATGGGCCTCCCGGTCCGCACGGCAAACCTGACCAGAGTGCCGGTTCCGGAGTCATCCTCGATTCCAGCGGATTTATCGTGACCAACAATCACGTTGTGGAAGGGGCGACCCAGATTACGGTGACGTTGAATGATCGGCGGGAGTTTTCCGGCAAGGTTGTCGGGACCGATCCCAAAACCGACTTGGCGGTCATCAAGATCGAGGCCAAGGATCTGCCGTCGCTCAAGTGGGCTGAGTATGAGAGGCTCCAGGTCGGGGACTTGGTGTTGGCCGTCGGGAGTCCATTTGGTCTGAGCTCGACCGTGACGCTCGGCATTATCAGTGCATTGGGGCGTGGCAATGTCGGAATCGCCGACTATGAAGACTTTATCCAGACCGATGCGGCCATCAACCCTGGAAATTCGGGTGGAGCGCTCGTCAATATGAACGGAGATCTGATCGGGATTAATACCGCGATTTTCTCGAGGACCGGCGGATCGGAGGGCATTGGGTTTGCGATTCCCAGTAGTATCGCGCTCGATATCGTGGATAGTCTCCAAAAGACGGGGAAAGTCGTACGCGGATGGATGGGCGTGGCGATTCAGGAAATCACGCCGGCCTTGGCGAAATCGTTCAAACTTCCGGAACAGCGGAAAGGCGTGTTGATCAGCGACGTCAATGAAAATGGCCCCTCGCATGCCGCGGGAATCAAGCGGGGCGATGTGGTGGTGGCCTTTAACGGGAAAGAGGTGCAGACGGTGAGTCAGCTGCGCAACCTCGTTGCCAGAACGGTCGTCGGCAAAGATGCCCAGGTGAAGGTCGTCCGCGAAGGGAAGGAGCAGGTCATTGCCGTGAAGGTGGCGGAGCGTCCCTCGGATGAAGTCTTGGCGAAGAAGGAGCCGGGGCCACCGAAGGAATCGGGGGAGCAAATCAAGCCACCGGACAATGTCTTGGCATCGCTTCGTGTTCAGGCGCTGGACAATGCGTTGATGAGCCAATTGAACATCCCTGCCAAGACGGCAGGTGTGGTGATCACCTCGGTGGAGCCGGGCGGACAGGCGGAAGCGGCCGGCTTGCAGCGCGGCGATGTCATCCAAGAAGTCAATCATGAATCCGTGAAGACACTCAGCGAGTACCAGAAGGCCGCCGAGAAAATTAAAAAAGATGAGCTCGCGGTGTTGCTCGTCAACCGTCAGGGGAACAGCCTCTTCGTGGCGATCAATCCGAAGTAAGGCGCACAAGGGCATTTGTTGATCTGTCGATCTGTTGACTGCCAGAAGCCCGATCGTCGGATCGACAGATTCCACAGTGACGAGGCTCTGTGTTGAACAAGCTAAACCAGTGGCTGCAAGACTCGGTCTTCAAGCCACTGGAGGACAAGAAGATGCCGGTCATGGAACACCTGGTGGAGTTCCAGGTCCGGCTGACCCGTGCGGTGATCGCGTTGGCGGTCGTGTTCATGGGGACCTTCTTGTATGCCGACACGTTGGTCAAATGGCTGCGCATTCCACTCCAGAACATGTTTGTTCCCAGTCAGCTGACATGGGAACCGACTGATCTCCCGACCGTGCCGTTTGTCTTTCTTGCCCCGGCGGAGGCGCTCTGGCAGAACGTCAAGGTGGCGGGCTTGTGTGCCATTGTGCTCGCCCTTCCGTATCTGCTGTATGAGATCTGGCGATTCGTGGTTCCGGGGCTGCACGCACAAGAGCGACGGTTTGTCGGACCGTTTGTGTGTGTAAGTGCGGCGGCGTTTTATGCGGGGGCGGGCTTTTCATTTTTTTTCGTTCTGCCGTTTGCGTTGAATTTTTTGATTTCGTACGGCGTCAACGCAGGATTTGCGCCGCAGATTTCCATTGCGCAATATGTTGGCTTCGCCCTCTGGTTTCTGATGGTATTCGGGCTGATTTTTGAGGTGCCGTTGGCGCTGACGCTCATGGCGAAGCTCGGGTGGGTGGACGCGCCGTTCTTGATTCAATATTGGAAGTGGGCCCTGTTAGGGTCGTTCGTGATTTCCGCTATCCTGACGCCCACGCCGGACCCGTTCAATCAAACGTTGATGGCTGGTCCCATGTTTCTACTCTACTGGGTCGGAATTTTTGGCGCGAAAGTGTTTGGAAAGAAGACGGAAGCCGAATCCAGCCGGCCGTCAGTTCCAACGGTCGTGATGGCTGGAGCTGGAGCCGGAAGGAGTGCGGCGGGGGTGGCGATGTCGAACTCCTCCGCGAACGATGACTATGTGGGCGTTCCTGGGGGACGACAGCAGTAGCGTCGTAAGCGAGCATGATGGGTATTAACGAACCTGATTGTTAGAAAGCACATTCATGACACGTGAACTTAATGTGATCAATAACAGTGGAAGCGAGGATGCCTGCACCTACATGTGGGCTTGCGCCATCTGTGATGAAACAGAGCGATGTCAAAAGGATAAAGAAGGGCATAGCCGTTGGCTGGTGGCCAAGCGGATGGAGCGGATTGAGTACAAGGTGCTCATTATGAGCAATAAGGGTGGTGTGGGGAAGAGTACCTGCACTACGAACATTGCGGTCAGTTTGGCGCTCAAGGGATGGCATGTTGGCATCTGTGATATGGACATCCATGGCCCCAATATTCCCAAGATGGTCGGGGCCGAAGGACAGAAGCTCAAGATCAGCACTTCCGGGGGGATCATTCCCTTCCAGGCGTACAATTTGAAGATCGCCTCCATGTCGTTTCTGCTGCAGAACTCGGATGATCCTATTATCTGGCGAGATGCCTATAAGTATGAATTCATCAATCAGCTGCTGGGCGGAGTCGATTGGCAAGATCTGAATTTTCTCCTGATCGATCTTCCTCCTGGTACCGGCAACGAATCAGTCACCACGATCGACTTGCTCGGCCAGGTCAGCGGCGCGGTCATCGTCACGACTCCTCAGGAAGTGGCGCTGCTCGATTCGCGCAAGTCAGTGACCTTTTGTAAGGATAGTGACGTGCCGATCATCGGCATTGTGGAAAATATGAGTGGGCTTGAGTGTCCACATTGCCATACGCATATCGATGTGTTCCGAAAGGGTGGTGGGGAAGCTTCCGCGAACGATATGGGGGTTCCCTTCTTGGGGCGAATTCCGCTCGACCCGGATGTAGTCACCCAATCGGATGCCGGGGAACCCTTTGCGCTCTTCAACTCTGATACGCCCACGGCGGAGGCCTACCATCAGATTGCCAATCAGGTCGAAGCGTTCTGCAAGAAGGGGGCATCGCTTCTGAAAGTAGGAAAGCCGACCGCCGGGCCGATGAGAGGAATACGCCAGTGAAAGCTGCCGATGCCATGACTGGTTTGACCCAACTCCACGATGCACAACGAGTGGTGCTTGATGCCACGCCGGTGTTAGGAATTGAAAAAGTCTCGATTGTGGATGTCTTGGGCCGTGTGCTGGGTGAGAACATCGTTGCCGAGCGGGACAATCCGCCATGGGACAACTCTGCCATGGATGGGTTTGCGGTGAGGTGGGAGGATATCAAACAAGAGCATGCTATCCAGAAGCCGGTGACGCTTTCGATTATTGAAGATGTTCCCGCCGGGACGATGCCGACAAAAACGGTTGGGCCTGGTCAGGCAATCCGGATCATGACCGGTGCCCCGATGCCCCGAGGGGCGGATACGGTGCTCAAAGTCGAGGACACTGAGCCGACACCGGCATCCGTGCGCGTGTTGAAGCAGGAACCGAAGGGCGCCAACATCAGGCCCCAGGGTGAGGACGTCAAGAAAGGCGACTGCATCATCGCCCAGGGGACCAGGATTCGTCCCGGTGAGGCTGGGATGCTGGCGATCCTTGCGAAGGCACTGGTGTATGTCTATCAGCGGCCTCGGGTGGCGATTCTGTCGACCGGCGACGAATTGGCTGATTTGGATGAGCGCTTCAGTGAAGAGAAGATCATCAACTCGAATAGTTACGGCATGGCCGCGGCTGTGCAGGAAGCCGGAGGGGTTCCGCTCTTGCTCGGTATTGCCCGCGATACACCAGCCGCCCTCAAGGAGAAGATTTCGCAAGGGTTGAATGCCGATATCCTGGTCCTGTCCGGTGGAGTTTCGATGGGTGATTATGATTTCACCAAAGCGGTCTTCCGTGAGCTCGGGGCCGAGATGAACTTTTGGAAACTCGCGATCAGACCCGGGCAACCCTTGGCATTTGGCAGGATCCAAGGCAAGCTGGCCTTCGGCCTTCCTGGTAATCCCGTGTCCTCCATGGTGACGTTTGAGCAACTCGTAAGACCGGCACTGCAGAAGATGAGCGGTTGCCGGACCTATGGACGGCCGGTGCTGCAGGCGATCTTTCAGGAGAAATTTTCCAAGCGTACTGATCGGCGTCATTTCTTGCGAGGGGTCCTGACACGAGAAGAGGGGGTCTTCAAGGTTCGCACGACCGGTGACCAGGGTTCCGGTATTCTGACCTCAATGGTGAAGGCGAATTGTCTCATCGATATCCCGGTAGAGACGGAGCGACTTCAGCCCGGTGACGAGGTCACGGTCCAGTTGTTGAGCGGCGAGGCCTGGTCCACAAGAACCGAACAGATCCATTCCGGAGCCCATCGGCTCTCTTGTTGCTAACGAGACAAACTGCACGGTCACAGCATGTCCATTCCAATCGTTTCGTTTATTGGTCGCTCGAATAGCGGAAAGACCACGTTGATTGAGCGGGTCATTCCTGAGCTCGTGCGGGCCGGGTATCGTGTTGCAACGGTAAAACACGCCGGTCACGGATTCGATCTCGATACCGAAGGAAAAGATAGTTGGCGCCATAAACGCGCCGGCGCCGGCAGTGTCATCGTCGTGTCGAAGGGGAGTCTCGCCCTCTTTGCCGATGTATCCGAACAGCTCAAGGTGGAAGAAGTCCGAGACCGTTTCCTGGATCACTCGTACGATCTCATCATTGCGGAGGGATGGAAGAGTGAGGACTATCCCAAGATCATTGTCGTGCGCGATCAGTTGGAGGAAGTTTCCTATTCGTCCGACGGTCTTCTCGCCGTCGTGTCCGATAGGCCGGTCGATCTTCCAGTGCCTGTGTTGCATCTGGACGATGTCGCTGGCGTGGCCGCACTCTTGATTCGGCAGTTTCCCCTTCGGCACCGGGAGCATGAGCTGGACGTCTAGGACCACGATTGCGTTGGCCGTCATGGTCGGGGCTGTCGCTCTGGCGGGGATTGCGATTCCATTGACTAATCAACCTGAGTTCTGTGCCGGATGCCACACCATTGCGCCCTCTTACCAGAGTTGGGCGAAATCCTCACATAAAGACATCAGCTGTGTTGCCTGCCATGTGCGGCCTGGGCTTCACGGGTGGCTTACGGACAAGGTGTTGGCTGGGGCCAAGGATGCAGCCATCACGCTCCTGGGGACTCCGACGGAGGCGCACAATCTGAAAGCGACGGTGGATTCTGGCGTCTGCCTAAGCTGTCATCGACACATTCTTCGTGTCTCGGAAATTGCGTCCCGCGATCTCCCGCTACCGGTGAAGGAGGTGGGGTTAGTCGTGAGTCATCGCCAACATATGGAGGCATTCACGGTTCGCGGACAGGGAGAAGGCTGTACGACCTGTCATGCCGGTGTCGTGCATGATGAACCGATCAAGGGCTATCCCATTGTGATCCCACGTGGCCATGTGTCTGCCGACAGCAAACCATGGTATCCCCTCTATCCGGAAGGGTCCTCCCTGCGCACGAGAGCCCTCAGCGATTGTTTCCGTTGCCATGATGGAAAGACGCAGCATGACGGTAGGGTGTTGGACAGAAAATGTGACACGTGCCATAGCCCCGAGAAGATCAGCGGGGCCTTGTTGTTCAATTGACTCAACCGGCATGATGAGCTCGATGGCGAGTCCCGTTTTGAAAGTGTCACAATTGACGAAGCGCTTCGGCGACTTCACGGCAGTGAATGGCGTGTCGTTCGAGATCCGGCCGGGAGAGATTCTCGGATTGTTGGGGCCTAATGGGGCGGGCAAGACAACGACGATTCAGATGTTACTGGGGTTGGTGACACCGACATCGGGCTCCATCGACGTATTCGGTCTGGATTTGTCGACGCACCGGGAGGAGATTTTACAACAGGTCAACTTTTCGTCTACCTACATCTCAATGCCCCAAGCGTTGACGGTTGAGGAAAATCTCTGGGTGGTGGCGAGGTTGTACGGACTCTCCGATATGGCGAAACGGATCGACACGGTAGTGAGAAAACTTGAGATGGAAGAGTTTCAACGCAAAGTCACCCGCAAGCTGTCATCCGGGCAGATGACGCGGCTGGCGCTGGCCAAGGCCATTCTCACGGAGCCGCGCATTCTCTTTCTTGACGAACCGACGGCGAGTTTGGACCCTGATGTGGCGTACAAGATCAGAGCTCTGTTGAAAGAGGAGCAGCGAGCATCAGGCCTGAGCATCTTATACACTTCCCACAATATGCGGGAGATGGAAGAAATGTCGGACCGGATTATTTTTTTCCAGCGCGGGCGGCTGGTGGCCGAGGGGACAGCACAAGCCATCGTTGATCGATTCGGCCAAACCGACCTTGAGGAGGTGTTTTTGAAGTTGGCACGGGAATCAACGGCTTCTTTGCCATCATGATACATCCCCTTATCGATTTCGTCTTGGGGTTTGTCACCGGAGGGTTGGTCGTCAGTACGGCCTGGGGACTGTTTTGGCTGGTCGTGAGCCTGATAGGCCGAGCTCGAGGAACTTGCGGATGGCTGATTGTGTTCAAAAGTACGATCGCCGGGGTGGTTCCATTTTCATTGGTGGGTGCGCTGCTCTGGTGGATGGGAGGACCGACGAGCCTGACGCTGTTGTTCGGCGTGGGGCTTACTGGGGTGCCGACCCTGCTGTTGGGGCTCTGGTTGCGCCGGATGCCTGATGGGCGACGGGCAGGGACTCATATGGTGGCTGGGGTCAGGCAGTTGATGGCAGAACTGCTCAGTCCACAACAGGGATGCGGTGGTTGTCATCATGAGCACACACATGAGTCCTGCGGATGAAACTTCATCGGATCACGGCACTGATCTTCAGGCATCTGTATCTCTATCGAAGAAGTTTGCCGCGGATCATGGAGATTTTCTATTGGCCGTTTCTCGATCTCGTGATTTGGGGATTCATCACGTTGTATCTTGTACGGTATCAACCACAGGTTCCCGGGTTCGTGACGTTCTTCTTAGGGGCGCTCATCCTCTGGGACATTCTCTTTCGTGCGCAGCAAGGGATCACGATCACGTATCTCGAAGAACTCTGGGCACGGAATATCATGAACTTGTTTGCCAGCCCGCTGAAGCCGAGCGAATTTCTCGCGGCGACGATGGCCATGAGCGTGATGAAGGTCACGGCGGTCTCAATCATCATGGCAGTCTGTGCCCTCATCTTTTATTCCTATAACGTGCTGATGATCGGTTTGTGGCTTGGTCCCTTCGTGCTGAATCTCGTCGTCACTGGCTGGATCATCGGCGTGTTGACTACATCGCTCATCATGCGATTTGGGCAGGAAGCCGAGGTCTTGGCCTGGAGCACGGTCTTTCTGTTTCAACCAATCTCGTGTGTCTTCTATCCCTTGGAGATCCTGCCGGACTGGCTTCAGGGGATTGCATGGGTGAACCCGGCCGCACATATTTTTGAGGGGATGCGGGCGGTCTTAGCGACGGGACAGGCGCCGCTCACGCACCTGGCCTGGGCTATCGGGCTCAACGGAGTACTGGTGATCGGTGTGGTCGGCTGGTTTTATCGAACGATGACCTATTGCAAAGATCAGGGGCTTTTGGTTCGAGTTGGGGAGTAAGGTTGTAATTAGCGAATCTCTATGCTACTGTTGCTCTGACTCGTATCGACCGGGGCCTCGCGATACTGAGTGACTATCAGAGAAGGCCCACAATGTCGATGTTGCCTTGTCCGGGAATCTTGTCGGAAGTCAGACCTAAGCCGCTGCATCGATCGCGTCTTCGGCCCGCTCCTTCCCCGTTCCTCGTGCTCAAGACAATGTCATTATCCTAAAGGAGGAACCCCAATGGGTTCGAAGATCTATGTCGGTGGGTTGCCCTACTCGGCGACCGAGCAGCAATTGAGTGACTTATTCGCGGCGCATGGTGCAGTGGCTTCTGCCCGCATCATCACGGATAAGTTCACCGGGCAATCCCGGGGATTCGGCTTTGTGGAAATGTCGTCCGATGCCGAAGCTCAAGCTGCCATCACGGCACTCAACGGGTCAGAAATGGGTGGCCGGACGCTTACAGTCAATGAAGCACGTCCCCAGGAGCCGCGGACCGGTGGTGGTGGCGGGCGTGGTGGATTCGGTGGAGGCGGTGGTCGCAGCGGAGGCGGTGGAAAGCGCGATCGCTGGTAAGTAATCGGTTCCAGACATTTGGACGGAGGGGCTGCCATCATGTGTGGCAGCCCCTCTTTTTTTATCAGCGAAACAGGTAACGCGTGCTGTCTTGTGGGGGCCAATGTCGGCCAGGGTGTGAGTGGAATCATGAATGGAATGCCATCATCAGTAACATCAGACGACGTGAGTACATTTTCGTTTCGAAGCAGTCCCGTATTGGTGATTGAAAACTTTTGGTCCGCCGAGGAGCGACAGTTCTTTCGTGACGGGATGAATCAGGCGGCTTGGAAAAGTCTCTCAGATCTTCCCTCTGTCCGGGAAGACTTTCCGCAGTCAGGAAACTGGGCGAAAGCAGAAATTGGTCCTCCGGAGGGGCAGCGGTTCCTGTCGCGGATTCAATTTCCGTTCATCCATGACCACATCGAGTCCTTCCCCGACATTGTCGGGCGACATTTGGGATTTAGCTACTACTCGTATGCGGCAGGCGATTGTCTCCTTACCCATGACGACACGGATCAGGGGCGACCGATTGCGGGGCGGCGGACCCTGCATCGTCGGATCGCTGTGGTGACCTATGTTCATGAGGAATGGCAGCCGGATTGGGGAGGGGAATTGATCCTCTATACTTCGCGATCAGGTGGCCACGCTGCTCAACCTGATCTGTTCCCGACTCATTGTATTGAGCCGCGCCCGGGATCCTTGGTGATGTTTACCGTCCCTCGATTTCATCGGGTTTGTCGAGTCGATGCGACGGCTGGCCAGCACCGGAGGTTATCGATCGCCGGATGGTTTATGACGGAGCATGCGTAGTAGCGAGACGTAACGTGGTCCGGACAAGAAACGATCTGCTCGGCTAACCGAACCACTCGGCATCATTGGCGGCACGGGGGGGCGGTTCCACTCCAAGGGGCATTGGCGGTTGTGAGAGTACGTTTTTTACCAGGGCGAGCAAGCGCTCACGTTCGAACGGTTTTGCCAGAAACGGGAGTGTTCCCCGTTTGATCCCGTGGCTCACCAGGTCTTTCTCAGGGTTGCCGGACATCAGAATGATGCGAAGCTCGCTCCGGATCATGGTGGCTCGAACGGCCAGCTCATGACCATGGACGTGTGGAAATTGGTTGGAGGTTGAGGCGAGCTGAAAACCTGGTGGTGGTAACACAAGGTCTGTCAGCAAGAGATCGATTGGTCCCTTATGTTGGGTGCAGATCTTGAGGGCCTCCGAGCTGCCCTCGGCTTCAAGCACGGTATATCCCGCTTCTTCGAGCATCATTCTGCAGAGTCTGATGATCGCCGGTTCGTCGTCGACGACTAACATTGTTGGAGAGCTGGCTTGCGCCGGAGCACGTTGCGGACTGGTCATCGATTGCGTCTCCCATCTCCATCATAGTGCTGGACAAGTCAAAGAGCGAGAGAAACCGTTGTTTCAGCCTGGAACGACATATCCGGTGAGGCCAAGATTTGATGGGAGCAGTAGCTGTCTTGGGCAAGGCTGTGAGGTAGGGTGAGATGCAGATCAATCCAGGCTAGTCCGATTTTTGATTGCGTCCAGTCGGTTTTTATCCAGACTGACGTGCACTGATTTTTCCTGGGTCACGATCACCGCGCCAGGGGCCTGCCCCTTGGCTTTCTTCACCCACTTACGCCTGGTGTAGATCACATCGCCTTTGCCGCTTTTCTTCAGATCGCTGTAGAGCAGGGCCAGTGTAGCCGCGTCACGAAGCGTTTCCGGTGGAGGCTCTATCCCTTTCCCTAAGCGAACGACGACGTGTGATCCTGGTGTTCCACGCGCATGCAGCCACAGGTCGTCGCTCTTGGCGAGACCAAATGTCAGTTCATCGTTTTCTCGCGCATTGCGTCCGACGAAGATCGGCAGCCCATCGGTCGAGGTAAATCGACGGAATGGACCACGTGGCTGATCAACGGCACGAGGCGTCGTCCTGGTGGCGACGTTTGGACGGGGAGAAGGTGCGGCAGGTGGAGTCCAGGTTCCTTGCTCGATGTCCCGAAGTTCTTGGCGTAACCGCGCGAGACCAAGCTCGGCTCGTTCGATGCGCGGTTTGAGTTCTCTCTCAGCGGCAAGATATTTTCGGTGCTTTCGAAAATAGTCGTCCATATTGCTCTGGGGAGATTTCATGGGGTCGAGGGGAATCCTGATGGTGGGGAGCTGGTCATCGAAGTAATCGGTCACCTCAATCCGATCGGTTCCCTTCGTGATGGCTCCAAGGTTGGCCTTGATCAATTCTCCATACCGGGCATAGGCGTGGTAGGCGGCTGCTTTTGCAAGGTCACTCCGCCAGGCCTCGATCAACCGCTGCTCTTTCTTGAGCGTCTTTTTTAGAGCACGTAGGCGTTCTTCTTTGATCCGGTCGACGGCCAGTACGGATTCCTGCTCACGGTAATGGGCATCGATCGCCTCTGAGACAGGGTGTAGACCTCCGATGGTATCTGCGAAACGACTCGGTGCCTGTTTCTGAGATGTGGTGCTTTGACTCGGTGGCTCATACAGTTTTCCAATATTCGTGCATTGGCGAGTCAAATCTCGCAGGACTCGGCGTTCGGCATCGAGGACCAGGAGATTGGCCTTGGCCCCAGTCAATTCGCACATGATCGTGCAAGGTCCGTCTCGACTGGTGATCTGTAGTTCGACGATGCGGTCGTTCTCGATCTGATGGATGCCGTCGAGTCTGGCCCCTTGAAAACGGGCTCGGAGAAACTGGCAGAAAGGGGGAGGTGTCGGAGGATTCAGATGAGAGCCGGTGGTGAGGTGGAGTCTCGCGCTGTCCGGCTCGCACGAGATGAGCAGCCGATGGGTCTCGCCCGGCACCCGAATATCAAATACGATGGTGCGGGCCTGTGGTTGATGAATCTTCTGAATCCAGCCGCCCTGCAACAGCGGAGCAATCTCCGCGAGGACCAGGGTCAGATCTGTCCTGTTTAGTATCATGAGAGTCTTTCACCATTGAGAGGCAGGGCATGACTTCCCTCACTGCCGTGCCTCAGCGTGTAGAAAGCTCCATGTTAGTGCCTGCCGAGGAAGAATATCCAGGCACTCATGATGGTGTGCTGGCTCATGCTGGCAAAGGACAATACTGCGTCGCTTAGCTTCGCACTTGCACCCACTTTCTCGCTGCGCTAGAGTCCTCCCCACCATTGCGCGCACTCGTCTCACTATGCACCTGCTCGATCCGCAGCCTCTCATCAAACTGCAGCATGAATTTCGTCTTTCGATGCGTCGACTCTACGCTGATCTGTGTCGGGAACTGCACGCTGACTACGTTGACCTGTCGAGAGAGCTGAAGCTTCCCACTGGGTTCTTTGACCATCTCCGGTCAGCCTTTCCGTTGGAGTCCTATTCTACCTGGAAAGTGGTCGGCTGGATCGAGACGCTGAATGATCTTGTGTATCTCCTCGATGTGTATCGGCAATTGAAAATAGAGCAGGATCGGACCGAGTTTGCAGCGCAGTTTTTCGACGAATGCCGGGAGAAGTTTTTTGAGCATGGCTACTTTGACGACATATTCCCAAGTGGCCGTCCGCACGTACGTGGTCTGGAGAAACGGTTGTGGGCCTTGTGTCGACGGTTGGCGGGGGAGCTGACGCAGGAGGCCCTCTGGTTTGATCCGGGGTTGTCGGTCACATGGCTGCGGCGGCAGAAGATGGGACGGTGGGATATACCGGGAAACCTGAAAGAGCATTTTGAGCGGGCCAAGCTTCCAGGAGCCATTTCCACTGGTCTGACTGGAGTCTGGTGTCAGGCACCAGATGATATGCGGAAGGTTTTGTCTCACTCGTCAGGAGCGGTGGTCTTTCGAGTGGAGTCCGGTCGGATAAAAGTGAGAGTCGGCAGAACGGTGTCATCGGTCTGGTCTGTTCAGGGAAAGGCAGGGCAATGGTATTGGGCGTACTGCTCTCCTATGGTTGCCGCCAAGGGCAAGCCTGATCCCGTCACCGTTGGCCCAACGTTGGTTTATGGGAAGGACCGTCAACCCAAAACCGTGAAGCCTACTGGTCCGAGACAGGTTGATCGAATCACTCGTGCTTGGGAAACGATCCGACTCGCGTGGACGGAGGGGCACGATCTCTTAACGTTGCTCACTGACCGCATTATTCCGCTGCAGGCAAAAGGTGTCGTCAGTTTCAGTTATCGCCACCAGCCAGGGCTGTCCTTCATCAACTGTTTTGATCGTAGCAACCTTGATTTGGTCGACGATCTCATCCATGAGAACAGCCATCACCATCTCAATTTGCTCTTGCGAAAGCAGGTCATGTATCGCGGCGACCGCAACCAGCAGATCTTCTACTCGCCCTGGCGACGAAGCCTCCGTCCGCTGCGGGGCATTCTCCATGCGACCTTTACCTTTACCATGGGAGCGCTCTTGTTCGAGCGGCTTTCCTCGTGGGGAGTCGGCCGTCATGGAGCATCAGAGTGGAAACGGGCGGGGCTGACCATGCGAGATTTGCAGCGAGCTCGATTCCGCTGTCTGGAAGAGCTGGCTTCCGTCCGTTACTCACTGCAAGATTTGCATTATGCCGATCACCATCTTGGATGGCTGACGGGCTCAGGCCGGCGCTTAGTTGGACAGCTCAGCGACTTGATTGATCGTGTCGAGCGCAACAGCAAGCGCATGACACGTGAGATCGACCGTTCTTCGTTTGCTCCCGCCTTGCGGAAACATCTCAAGGAACTGCAGACAGCCCGCCACACGTATGGGCCGATGCGCATCACTCCCGTCACATCGTAGAAGGTGCTCTATTTCTTGACGAGCAGTCCAATCGGAGTAGACTCGGTCGCAAGAGGTGAGAACTATGCGCGACCAGGAGAAAAGACAACAGGGCTGTGTTGCACGGGTTGCTCTACTCGGGTGCTTCTGGAGCATGACAGTGGTCGTTGGGGGGGCTGTTGCCGATGCGGCCACGATCGAGAACTCCAAAACCATCAAGATTGAGAAGTTGCTGACGCTGATCCGAGTCTCTGAACTTGAGTCGGAATACGAGACGCTCACGCAAAAGTATGTCAGCGAGTATGAGCAACAGATCCGAAAGTCCATTGCGGTCAGCTATCCCACTGTGTCAGGTGAGACCAAGAAGGAAATAGAACGGCTTCTTGATGCCTTTCTCAAAGACATTAGGCAGTCAATGGGGAAGATGGAAACCCTCCATGATCATCTCAAACAGGCGTACTCGAGAAATTTTGGTGAAGATGAACTGGATCGTCTGATTGCGCACTATTCCTCTCCGGTCGGTGAAAAAGATGCCGGGATGAAGAAGAGTGCGGCCATCGAATACAACACGATGTGGACGGCTCAGTTCATGAACCAATACAAGGCTCGAGTGGAAAAACTGTTACAGGTGGTTGCGCTGGTCGCGCGAGGCAAGGCGAAGCAGGGGGCATAGCGGCACGATCTCACTCCGGCCTCCCATCCATTCTCGACGTGTCTTGTTCTGTAACGAATCTCCGCAAAAGGATTGATGCAATCGGACTAGTGTGACTGGTCGCTTGATCGTCTAGAGTGGGAGGGGTAAGGTGGAACCGAAACGTAGGCGAATCACCAATGGAGTAATAGTCAGCAGCGCCCTTGTCTTCTGTGTCGGTCTGGCAGATGTGGGGCAGGCCCTATCCACGCCAGATCGGTCATCGCCATACGTCGTTTCGTGGAATCGGACCCTCCCAACGGAGATGCGGTTTGTCGTGCTGGCAAACTTCAACAGCGAGGCGGTATTGGATCAGAATACAGGATTGGTTTGGGAGCGATCCCCCGTAACAGTCCTCACTGACTGGAAGTCGGCTCGGTTTTCCTGTCTGAACAAGACGATCGGTGGCCAGAGGGGGTGGCGGTTGCCGTCGATTGTGGAACTGACCAGCCTGCTTGATCCATCCGTCCAAGATTCTGGTTCCATGCTTCCTTCCGGCCATCCGTTTCTCAACAACCCGTCGGGGTTCTATTGGTCCGCTTCTGCGGATGGGGAATCCTCAAAGGCTTGGCATCTCCACCTGAGCAATGGTCATGTGCATATGACCGGTAAAGCGTCCACCTTTAAAGCTTGGTGCGTGCGGGGAGCAAGTACAGGGGCTCAATAGTGAGCAGTTGTGTTCGGTGACGATGTGTGAACAGCGGGTGTGACCTCCTCATTCTCCAATAGCGCTTCGCAGGCAACTCAACCTCGGTATAGCCTTCAGATTGAGGATTGCGTTCCCCTTTCCCTTGCACCAGGGAAGCCAATGAACAAGCCAACTTTGTCCTACACACCAGTGAGCCTATGAGGTTGATACACGCAGAGGAAGCGTAATCGTTCCGATATCCCTCCATCTAGACATTCCTTGGAGCACGTTGTAACACTGTAAGGACGCGAGGTGAGGAATGATCAAAAAATTACAAAAGCACGGCAACAGTGCTCCGCTGATCATTGAAAAGCCGGTGATGCAGGCACTGGGTATTACAGAAGAAACGCCACTTCAAGTGACGGTGAATGGGAATGCACTCGTCATCACCCCGGCGAATGTCGGCGTCGGTCCTGAGCGCATGAAGGCCACGATTAAAGAGCTGTGCAACAAGTATGGGCTGATGCTCAAGCGACTCGTGGACTGAGGCGGTGGAAGACATCTTCTTCCTCGGCGTGGATAACGTGTTATTGCTCCACACCGATACTATCGAGATTGGCTGTGGCTCATATGGTATACGAGATCACAGTTTGCTCGATGCTGCCATAGCCATGCCTCGTCAACAGTTCGGAGGCAACTATCTCCATCAAGATCTTCCCGGAATGGCGGCTTCTCACATGTTCCACATCTCACAAAGTCATCCCTTTATTTATGGAAGTAAGCGGACAGCAGTTCTGTCGGATCTTGTCTTTCTCAGCCTGAATGGAATCCGAGAACTTCCCGATCTCAATGAGCTAGAGCGTGTCACGCTTCAGGTGGCTGCTGGCGAAATGGGTAAGGATGCGTCGACGCGGTGGATTCGGAATCAAGTATCTGGGAAGAAATAGGGCTAACCGAACTTGGGAATCCGCTATGGTTCCACCGTCACATCCACAAACGCCGGTAAGCTATCTGCCCCCTTTTTATCCGTGACACGCAATTTAAAGCGATAGATTCGGGGTTCGGAGACGGTCGGGGCCAGGAAGGAGGCTTCCAAGTTGTTGGCGTCGAGCAGGGAGACTTTACTGCCGCGCACTTGGCTCCAAGTATAGTAGAGGGCTTCGCCTTCTGGGTCGCGGCTCTTGAGTCCACTCAGCTTTACTCGAGTGCCGGCCTTGACCGATCTGTTTATGCCGGCATCGGCAATCGGTGGCTCGTTCGGCTCGTCATTCACATTGACGTCGACGTCCAGTGAGGCTTGTTTCCCACGATTGGCGACGGTGATGGTGGCTTTGCCATTCCCGACGATCTGAAGCAAGCCGCCGGGTAAGACTCTGATGACTTTGGGACTTGACGATTCATAGTTGGTGCCGCTGGCTGGGGTGCTGATGCGCCGGGTGACACCATCGGCAAAGTCCCCGATGACCGAGAGCTCAAAGATCTTGCCCAAGGAGTCCACATGGCCAAAGGCTGATGATTGCCCAGCTCGTCCCAGTTGCAGCGGCTTCTCCGTTTCAAAGTCGATCGTGGTGAGGGCGGCAGGGGGCTCGACCATTAGGATCACTTCATCGTAAACGGATCTGGTTCCCAATCGCCCACGAGAAACCTCAGCCACTGCCAAGAGGCGCATCGGCCCAATGGCGTTGTGTGGAACGTTGAGTGGGCCACCAAACGCAGGCTCTTGGTCGATGGATCCAAGCATGGCGATTGGTGCTACGATGGATCCTGTGGCGGTTGAGTCATCTTGTTCGACGAGGACTTCATCCTGCTCGCCATACCAGTAGTAGCGAACCGTGACGATACCAGTGTCTTTCCCCACATCCACGCGAGCTGTCATGGTGGCTCCTGCAGTGAGCTTGATACCTTCTGGTGGCTCGGTAATTTTGAAGGCATGAATCGGAGACGCCATTGCAAGGCAAGCGATGAAGAGAGTGAGACGAGAGGTTCGAAGCTGCGCTTCACGTTTCACGAGCCACGCTTCACGAGATATCGTCATCGCGTCAAATGGTAGGGGACGTCGATGAGAATCACGCGTTCTTTGAACAGCAGTGAGGCTTTGAGCATGAGTGCCCGTTGGTTATGGAGGATGTTCTGCCACCACCGTGCCGGCAGGATCTCCGGAATCACGACGGTCACCCAGGTATTCTGATCCTTTTCGAGGACTTCCTCGACATAATCCAGCAACGATCCCAGGACCGAACGATAGGGGGACGACAGTGCGATCAAATTCACGCCGCCTCCCCATTGGGCCCACTGGATCTTGACCTTGGCGCTTTCTTCAGGATCCACATCGATGAACACAGCACGAATTTCACCGGGGCGACTCCTTGCGTAGTCCAGGGCACGCACCACGGCACGATTCATCCCACTGACGGGAATAATGACGATATTGCGCCGAGGCAATGGCGGTCGTTCCCCTCGGCGCTCCAGGGCGATCTGTTCGCTGACGGCCTTATAGTGGGAACGTATTCCCTGAAACATGAGGAGGAGGATGGCGACAAGCACAAAGACGATCCATGCACCCTGCATGAACTTGGTGCTGGCGATGATGATGGTCGCAATGCCGGTCGTCAGGGCGCCGGCTCCGTTGACGAGCAGTTTCGTCTGCCAGTGTGGGCCTTTCTTCACGAGCCATCGTTTGACCATACCGGCTTGAGACAGCGTAAACGATGCAAACACCCCGATGGCGTACAAAGGGATCAACCCGTGGGTCTCCCCCTCGAAGATGACGAGCAGGAGGCAGGCAAAGAATCCGAGGATAATGATGCCGTTCGAAAAGACCAGTCGATCACCGAATGTTGCCATCTGATGCGGCATGAACCCGTCGCGTGCCAGAATCGATGCGAGATGCGGAAACCCGGCAAAGGCACTGTTTGCGGCCAAGACCAACAAGGCCATGGTTCCGATCTGTACGGAGTAGTAGATGGGGCCCGTGCCAAACGTCAATCGAGCAAGCTGGGAAATCACGGTTTCATCAACCTTGGCTAAAATGCCGTAGTGATAGGCCATCCAACTGATCCCCATAAAGAGCGACGCCAGGATCGTGGACATCCAGATCATGGTGATGGCGGCATTTTGTGGCTCCGGTGGTCGAAAGGCCTTGACCCCGTTAGAAATCACTTCCATTCCGGTCACGGCTGAACATCCTGCCGCAAAGGCACGGAGGATGAGGAACAGGGTCAGCGCTTCTGTTTCGTGAGAGTTTGGGGGTGGAAGGACTGCGCCACTACTTGAAAGAGAATGCGCGGTTCCGACGATGACCAGAAGGCCAAGAGCTCCGATGGCAAAATAGGTTGGAACGGCAAAAAATTTACCGGATTCACGAACCCCGCGGAGATTCATCATGATCATAAACAAAATGGCGACTAATCCAAGGGCTTCGCGGTGAACGAATAGACTGGGGATGGCGGAAGTCAGGGCCGCGATGCCGGCGGCCACGCTGACCGCCACGGTCAAGACATAGTCGATCATCAGGGCTGCCGCCGCGACGAGAGCCGGCCGGTCGCCCAGGTTCGTCCGTGCAACGACGTAGGACCCACCGCCTTCAGGATATGCGTGGATGATCTGTCGGTAGGAGATCGTCAACACCAAGACCAGAAACAGAATCGCGAAGCTGACGGGAATGGACCAGGCGATCGCTGCCGGCCCGGCGAGAATCAAGACCAAGAGGATTTCCTCCGTCCCATAGGCGACGGATGAAATCGCGTTCGAGGAGAAGATGGCCAGAGCGATTGTTTTGGAGAGTCGTTCGTGCCTTGCTTGAGCGGTCTTGAGGGGATCTCCGACGAGCCAGCGTTTCAGAAACATATGTGGGATTATCGCATAATCCTCCGACTCGAGTGAATGTTAAGATGGTCTGAGTATAGGGCGAAAGACCCATGGATGCCGAGATTTGAGAGTGTGGTGTACCCTACCGCAATCTCTGACCAAGTTGACGCGCACCGGTCGATAGGATATGGTAGGTACACATTTCGCTTGTGCTGGTCCGGCGAGAGAAATGCTTCAACCATAACGGACTTCGCGATCGCATCGCGACCAGGTCCAGTTTGGAGCGGCACCCGCCCGGTTGTTTCTCCCCTCGGTTCTCTGATCCCGTCATAATGCGATCAAACTGAAAGGATAGTTTAGTGGATACGTCTGCTTCACGCAATTTTCACACCCTCGGTTTATCTGAGGCCCTTTTACGCGACCTGGCCGATGCCAAGTTTGCTTCACCAACTCCAATTCAAGAACAAGCCATCCCTCCCGCTCTGGCAGGACGAGACGTGATCGGATGCGCCCAGACCGGCACGGGGAAAACGGCCGCGTTTGTGATTCCGATGATTGAACGGTTGTCCACCTTACCGAAAGGGCAGCCGAAAGCGTTGATCCTCGCACCGACACGAGAGCTGGCCTTGCAGACTCTGACCACGATTGAGAAACTTGGGCGGAGTCGGCGCATCTCTGCGACTGTCATCGTGGGTGGCGCAGACATGCAAGCCCAGGTGCGAGGCTTGCGACAACGCCCGGACATCCTGGTGGCAACGCCGGGTCGACTCCTGGATCACATGTGGAACGGCACGATTTTGTTGTCGTCCATCAAGATGTTGGTGTTGGATGAGGCAGACCGGATGTTGGATATGGGCTTTGCACCTCAAATCAATCAGATCCTTGATGCATTGCCGGAGGAGCGGCAGACCTTGCTCTTTTCAGCCACGCTCCCGGCGGATCTCGCCCGGCTGGTTCAAGCCAGCGTCAACAACCCTGTCCGCGTCATGGTCGCACCCTCAGCGACGACCGCTGACGGAGTGACTCAAGCGGTGCATCATACATCACATGCCGACAAGTCCGACCTCCTGTTGTCGTTGTTAGGGGCTGATAAAGATACCGCGCTTGTCTTTACCAGAACGAAGCACCGTGCCGATCGGGTGGGGCGCATGCTGGATCGCGCGGGCCATCGCGTGGCGGTGTTGCACGGCGACCGGAGTTTGTCACAGAGACGTGCCGCACTGGAAGGTTTTCGGCGGGGAGCCTTTCGCGTGTTGGTGGCGACGGATATTGCGGCTCGTGGGATTGATGTGGCCAATATCGGTCATGTGATTAATTTCGACTTGCCGAATGTTCCTGAAGATTACGTGCATCGGATCGGCCGTACGGCTCGGATGAAAACGACCGGTCGTGCCACAAGTTTTGTGACCAGCGAGGATACGCAACAACTCCGTGCGATCGAGCGTCTATTGGGACAGGCCGTACCAGTTGTTCCAGGGAGCGGGGCGCCAGTGCATGCGAGTCTGCGTGAGAACCAAGACATTCATCGGAATAGCCGTTCCTCATTAAGTCAGGCAAGACCTGATCAACCGCGTTCCTTCCGCAGACGTAGACGGTCCCCCTCCAAGTCTTCGGTGCATGGGACGACGACAGCCGTACGCCCGTAAAGTTGAAAAATAGTTCGCAGAATCCGCTTCGTGAGATAGAGTATTTCTCACGAGGTGGATGATGCAAACGATCCAACAGCCGGGTGTGATCCCAAACAAGCCTCGGAGAAACCATCGGGTTCGGATTCTTACGCCCTTCAGCTGTTCTCTTACCTCATTGAACGCCGGTTGGTGGTTTCGAAAATCCGTGCATGATGTCGGTCTGGTCCACGATCTGTCGACCGGCGGGGTCTGTGTGAGCACGGATGCGCCGATCGTGCCGGGCGATCAGGTCTCCCTGACACTCCGATTGACCAAGAGCGCTCCTCCGGCGGAAGTGGCAGTGGCCACCGTGTGTTGGAGGAATCATCAATTCCATGGGCTTGCATTTAGGCGGGTGTCCGAGTCGGTGTCACGGCAGTTGGCTGAGTACATGAATGCTACAGAGGAGGAATAAATGATCATGGATGATGCAGAGGTCAATTCAAACGGCTGTCGGAGTGTTCCTCAGTTGCGCCGATATCCGCGTGTCCGCGTGTCCGCTCCCTTCCCCTGTTCGTTTGCGCGTGTGGGGCGTTTGAGAACGGGAGCGCTGGAACAGGGGCTAGGGATTGTCTATGATGTATCGGAAAAAGGGGTACGGGTTATGACGGAGGCGGTGATTACGCCTGGCGACCGTATTGCCATGCAGTTGCGATTGCCGAATCAGTCAACATCGATGGTCATTGAAACGGCAACCGTTCGATGGGGTAAGGAACAGATTTATGGGGTAGAGTTTGAGGGGGTGTCCCCTCGTGATAATCAACACCTCCAGGCCTTCATGACCCACCAGTCGAAGGCCGGGGCCAGACTGACAGCCTGATCCTCTTCCCTTCGAACTTGATCAGGAAGCGCGTTGACTGCTGCAAGGTGGTCAACGCCCGGGGCCATCTCCCAGCGAGACAAACTGCTTACGAAATCCCACGACTTTCGCCAGATAATCCCTTGTTTCTTGATACGGGAGATTGGTGCGTAACCGGTCGTAGACGGCCGGTGGTTCAAGGCCGTTGATGTGATTGATGGCGGATGTGGAGTTGGTCGCAAACGCTTTGAAGACATTTCCCGTTCCGGTGTTGTATGCCGAGATCACACAATACTCTCGGGACACCTCATTCTCGACCTGTTCAAGTTGATTGTATGACAAGACATTCAGATAGGCACTGCCAAGCTCGATGTTGTTCTCCGGGTCGAACAGGTACTCACGTGAGGGAATCGTATCTTTCCCCTTTGCTTTTCGGTACGCATCTCGGCCTCCGCTCGTTGGAACCAGTTGCATCAGACCAAAGGCTGGGGCGGAACTTACGGCAAACGGGTTGAAGTTGCTCTCAGTCCGAATCACGGCAAAAATAAGGCTTGGGCTGATTTTGAATTGCTCCCCAAATCTGGTGACCGTTGTTCGATATTTGTCCGCTTGTTTGTTTGAGAAGTTCGCCACCATCTTGATTTCGGCGATCAGCACTTGTTTGGGAACGCCGTTCTGGTCCACCGACCTGGTCTTGGCGCTCTCGAGACTGGATGCCGCAAACGCTTCCGCCTGCACTGGGGTGCGGATCGGCTGTCCCGCCTGATCCAGAACCAGCCCAAGTAAATAAGGGGCATGATCACTGGTCAAGGTCACCGGCTTGTCGGAAAATAGATCGACGGAGCGTGGATCGTCCGGTGTGAGCAAGGTCGTCACGATCGCGTTTTTTAAACTCTCTTTGGGCGACTTGTCGTCCAGGGTTTCCACCAGGATTGTTCCGTTGTCGAAGTCAACGATGGTTCGGCTCATGTAGTTCTGCGTATATTTCACGTACTTCTTCTGTTCCGGGACCTTCACTTCTTTCTCGCCCCATGTCTTCCGAACGTTGCCTGTGAGCGCAGTCATCAGCGTGTTGAAGTCCCGTTGAATCGCTCGGAGATCTCTGATGACGGCCTCGGGGTCGCGCTGGTAGGCGTCGACCCGCTCTTTGAGGATTTGTTTGGGGTCTTTACCCGCGGCAATGTCGAGAACGGTCCGTCCCGTACGACTGCTCAGCACTCGTTCTGAATTGGTCAACACTCGATCTGCGGATTCGCATCCGCCGAGCAAAAGGAGTGAGGCAAGCAGGAATCTGGATGCTCGCATGGTAGGGGCACCTCCGTAAGAATGGCGCTATTCTATCTGGTTGTGAGTAGGAACTGAAGAGCTGGAATCCGCACCGCAGGCGCTGGTCGATGGAACAGCTATTTGATGGCGACGGCTTTCACTTCCTTATAGGTGGTATGGCCCTGCAAGACTTTTTGGATACCATCTTGGACGAGCGTGGTCATTCCATCCTCAATCGCGGCTTTCAACATGTCCTCGGTGCGTGACTTTTGTTGTACCATACGTTTCATGCGATCTGTCCCGAGAAGCAGTTCGTGCAACGCCACGCGTCCCTTGAAGCCGGATCGATTACACGTTTCACAGCCCTTCCCGCGAGTCAACCTGAATGTACTATCTTGCTTGATGCCGAGCTGATCCCAGTAGTCAGGCCCATACCCCTGCCGAAGCTCTTCGTACTCTTCTTTGGTTCCGACATATTGTTCCTTACAGTCCTTGCAGATGCGGCGGGCTAATCGTTGTGCCAGTACACCCAACATGGCGTCGGCGAAGCTGAAAGGGTCACAGCCCATATCGAGCAAGCGGGTGACGGTTTCGACTGCACTGTTGGTATGCAAGGTGCTCAAGACGAGGTGGCCGGTGAGCGATGCTTCGATTCCGGTATCGGCCGTTTCTTTATCCCGCATTTCTCCCACCATAATCACATCAGGGTCTGCACGGAGAAATGCCCGCATGGCGGTGGCGAAGGTGAAGCCGATCTTCGGCTGCACTTGGACTTGGCGTAGGCCGTATTGGGTGATTTCGACCGGATCCTCCGCTGTCCAGATCTTGATGTCCGGGGTATTGATGTTCCCAAGCACGGAGTGGAGAGTCGTGGTCTTCCCGGACCCAGTCGGTCCGACGCACAGAATGATGCCATAGGGTTTCTCAGAAATTTCTTTCAGGACTCTGAGATTCCGTTCCGAGAACCCCATTTTGTCGAGCGGCAGCGGCTCGCTCGCTGCGAGGATACGCATCACCACGTCTTCGTTATATCCGGCTGTGGGAAGCGTGGCGACGCGGAGTTCGATTTCCTTTGTCTCGGAAAGCTTGAATTTAATCTTGCCGTCTTGAGGCTTTCGACGCTCAGCGATGTCGAGGCTGGCCATGATTTTGAGTCGGGAGACGATGGCTCGTCGGTAACTCTGCGGAATCTTCATATACTCGAAGCATTCTCCGTCGACTCGAAATCGGACTAGAGTCTCTCGTTTTTCTCCATAGGGTTCGATGTGAATATCCGAGGCATTTTGACGATACGCATCGGCAATGATCTGGTTGGCCAGTCGGACGATGGCGTTATCGTTTTCATCAGGACCTCCGGTGCCAGCAGCTTCCTCCATGGCTTCGGCCTGGGCCTCGGTGACCAGTTCGCCGAGAATATCTGACACGTTTTCATCAAGTTTCCTCCCTCCTCCGCTGTCACTCTGTCCCGTTGCCGACGTGAGAAACTGGGCGATGTCGCGGCGAAGGCTGACGGCAAAACGAATGTTGAGGCCCGGGAAGGTGCGCTTGATGTCTTGGACGCGGTCCAGATCTCCTGGATCATCGGTCAGGATTTCAATGGCGGTGCGATCCCGCTTCAGCGGCATCCAGTGGTTCTTTTTGAGATAGTCGACATTGAGGTTCTTCAACAGTTCGACATCGACAATGGTTCGTTCGCTGTACTCAATGTAGGGACACTTATAGAACTGGGCGAGGGATTTGCCGAGATCGAGTTTCGGAACCTTATATTTTTCGAGGAGGATGGTTTCCAGGTCGTTCGTGCTCTTGCGGGAATCAACGATGGCCTGTTCCAAGTCGTTTTGCGTGATACGGTTGCTGCCGACCAAGAGATCGAACTTCGTGGGATTCTTTTTGGATGTTTTCTTCAGGTTGAAAAAGGCGATGCCCAGGGCCTTGGCAATTTCGTCGACAGCTTCTTCATCCTTTCGCGTAAAACGACTCCCACTCTTCTTGTTGAGTAGTTGGAGCACGCCCATGAGATATTTATTGTCGGCGACGACCGGGTAGGTCAGGACTTGCTTCGTCTTGAAGCCCGTACGCTTGTCGTAGGATGTATCGTGGACCAACGTTGGGTGGATGGCTCGCAGTTCAGCAAGATTGTATGCATCAGCGATGTTGACGGGGCGAAGGTACTTCGCGCAGAAACCGGCTAAGCTCTGCTCGGTAATGGGAATACGGACTTCTTCGGCTCCGTCAATGTGAGGGACCTTAGAGAAGATTTCTTTCTTCTCTGAATCGAAGGCGTAGAGCGTCAGATCTTGAGCGTCAAAGACGCTGAGGATGTCCTTGTGAAGATCAAGGAGGATGTGGTCGAGATGACCAGCTGCATGAATTTGTGCGGTAATACGCTTCAGATGCTCCGCATGCTCGACCTTGTGTTGGAGGTCCTGGACATTCTGCATCATTGATATGCTGTGTATCCGGCTGGAGTGGGTGAGAACCAGACATGAAGAAGTCGGGCTCCGCGTTGGATGAAATGGTGGGTACTCATGACGTGGTCACAGAGTTCGGCGGTCACAAGATGCCCCAAAAGCTCACCAGCCTCGTTCTGATGTCGATGGGAGACTCAACCTAGGGAAAGTCGAGGGCAAGGTGCCTCTTCGCCTCTTTGACTGCTGTTGTCTGTCTAGGCTCAGTCTAGACGAACAAGACGAGAAGGCAAGGAAAAGGCGATTTCTATCGGCGAGATTCGATCAGCGAGTACAATGTGAGCTGAGGATGGGGGCTAATCATCTCGTAGAGGGGGCATGTTCGAGGGAGAGCGTTTTAAGATGGGCAAGGAGCTCATTCGGTGCGATACGAGACTTGGCTCCCGTTCTTCGTATCTTCATCTCAATAATGCCATCGGCAAGGCCTTTGTCACCGACGATGAGTTGGAACGGTGCCCCAATTAGGTCGGCATCGTTAAATTTGACCCCGGCTCGATCGGTACGATCGTCCCATAAGACTTCAAAATCCTCAGCCATCAGGTCGGCATAGAGGCGAGAGGCGACCTCCGTCGTTCTCTCCGATTGGCTGACGGTCAAGAGATGCACATGGATTGGCGCGATAGGGTAGGGCCAGATGATGCCTTTTTCATCATGGTTCTGCTCGATGGCTGCGGCGGCAGTTCGTCCGACACCAATGCCGTAGCAGCCCATGATGGCCAGGCGTTCCTTCCCCTGGTCGTCAAGGATGGTGGCAGTCATCTTATGGCTGTACTTTGTTCCAAGCAAAAAGACCTGTCCGACCTCAATGCCTTTCGCGAGCGATAACACACCCGTCCCACGAGGAGAGGGATCCCCGGGTTGGGCATTGCGAAGATCGGCAAATTGTTCGACGGTAAAGTCGCGTTCGACATTGGCATCTTGATAATGGGTATCGGCTTTATTGGCTCCGACGACAACATTTTTCATCCCCTTGATGGCGTGATCGGCCACGATTCTGACATGTTGCAGGCCGACCGGTCCGGCAAAGCCTGGAGGGGATCCTGTCACACGTTGGACGGTCTCCGGATCCGCCAACACCACTTCGGTGACTTGGAGGAGCCGCGCCAATTTGACCTCATTCACCTCGTGATCCCCTCGAATCAGCACGGCAACGGGGTCGGTTCCTGCACGATAGATAAGTGTCTTGACCAGTTGGCGAGGGGTAATTTTGAGAAAGGTCGTGACTTCGTCCACCGTTCGACGCTGCGGTGTGGCAATGGGAGTCATGGGCCGAAGAGGAGACATGTCGACATCGGATGGAGGAAGCACCTCCGCTCGTTCAAGGTTGGCGGCATATGAGCCTTCAGTGCTATAGGCCACCGTAGCTTCGCCGGTTTCTGCCAGCACCATGAATTCGTGAGAGACATCCCCGCCGATAAGCCCTGTGTCGGCTTCGACCGCCCTGAAGGTCAGTCCACATCGAGTAAAAATTCTTGTGTAGGCGTCGTACATTTTTTCATAGCTGAGCTTGGCGCCGATTTCATCAATGTCGAAACTATAGGCATCCTTCATGATGAACTCACGGCCTCGCATGAGTCCGAAGCGGGGACGGATCTCATCTCGAAACTTTGTTTGGATTTGATACAAGTTCAGTGGGAGTTGGCGATAGGAACGGACTTCCCGCCTGAAGAGATCGGTGATGACTTCCTCATGCGTGGGGCCCAGGCAAAAATCTCGTTCATGACGGTCTTTGAAACGGAGGAGTTCCTTGCCGTAGTAGTCCCATCGAGCTGTTTCCTTCCAGAGTTCGGCTGGGGAGGCGATCGGCATCAGGAGTTCCTGAGCGCCGGCGCGGTTCATTTCCTCCCGGATGATCTGTTCGATTTTTCGGATTACGCGGAGCCCGAGCGGAAGATATGTGTAGATGCCGGCTGCCACCTTTCGAATCATACCGGCGCGCAACATCAACCGATGGCTGACGGTTTCCGCTTCGCCGGGATCGTCCCGCAGGGTGGGGATGAGTAATTGAGACGTTTTCATGATGTCGTCACTATTCGCGTGTGGGTTGACCAGTGGATGGTTTCCGCATTCGGCCTAGTGGGAGAAGATACGCTCAAGGTCGTTCCAGAAGGCGAAGATCATCACTCCGACCAATAGAACCAATCCGACCTGCTGGGCGACTTCCCGTTGCCGTTCGCCGAGCGGCTTGCGCAGGATGCCTTCAATGAGGAAAAAGAGCAAGTGTCCGCCGTCGAGGATGGGAATGGGGAGTAGGTTGAGCACTCCGAGATTGATGCTGAGGATGGCGATCAAGAAGACGACGCTGGAAGCGCCCTGTGACGCGGCTTCCCCGGAAATATTGGCGATGGTCAGCGGTCCGCCGATGTTTTTGCTCGAGATGTCGCCAACCACCATCTTGTAGAGCCCAACCGCGGTCAGTTCGGTCCAACCCCAGGTGGCTTCCAGTCCGTGGTAGACAGCCTCCGCGGGATTATTGGAGCGCATCAATGAACGGCCAGGGCCAGAAATACCAATTTTCCCAACCTCAACAGTTTGGCCGTTGGCAGTGACCTTTTCACTAGAGGGTGTCACGGTCAACGTCGTCCTGGCTCCTTCTCGAAGCACTTCGAACGTGAGCGGCTTGAGCGGGTGTTCTCTGACCTGAGTCGTCATTTGTGCCCAGGTGTAAATAGTGTGTCCTTCGATCGTGACGACGCGATCGCCTGGCTGCACTCCGGCCGCTGCGGCAGGTGATCCATGCATCACCGAGGTGACCAGCGGGGGCGTTTCTTCTACTCCGATGGTGTACAGCGGTTCGTCGTTGTGTGTGCCGTCTCCGGGGACCGTGATGGGGGTCGCGGTGATGGTTTTGAGTTGTGCCTCGCGGCGCACCTCAAGCGTGACGGGTTGCCCCTTGCTTTTTGCCACAAGATCCAAGAGCTCAGTCTTGGTTGAAATATCCTTTCCGTTCACCTTGACGACTCGGTCGCCGACTTCCATTCCTGCTTTCGCTGCAGGCGAATCGGGAACCAACGCTTCGATGTCGGCGCTGAGGTCGCGGAAGGTCGGGACAAACAAGGGGGTACCGGTCGACAGCCATCCGGCAAAGATCAAGTAGGCGAGAATGAAGTTAAATCCAGGACCGGCTGCAACGATCAGGACCTTCCCCCAGAGTCCCTGATGTGCGAAGGATCGTCGACGGTCGTCAGGGGTCGTGGCTTCTGCTTCGTCCTCTCCGAACAATTTGACGTAACCGCCAAGCGGGACCGCAGAAACGAGATACTCCGTTTCACCCACCTGTCTGCCAAAGAGCTTGGGGCCGAAGCCAATGGAAAACTTGAGGACTTTGACTCCCACCCAGCGTGCGGCCAGAAAATGGCCGAGCTCGTGGAAGGCGACTAGGACGCCAAGAACCACGAGGAACCACCAGGCTTTCTGGAGTAGTAACCACAAGGTATCGGGGGACCAGGCAAGTACAGACGTCATGGAATCTCCCTGACTCGGTTCAGTGTCCTACTCTAACATTCGCCGCGTGAAATGCAAACGATCATGAGCGAGGCAACGCATGCACCAACGATTCGGCCTTTTCACGAGCCCAGCGATCGGCCTCCAACGCATCCTCGAGGGACGAGATCTCCTGTGAGGTATGGGCATCCATAGTGCTGTGGATGACCGGTGCAATTTCGACAAACCGGAGGCCGTGGTTAAGAAAGGCGTCAACCGCGATTTCGTTGGCTGCATTCATCACGGCGGGCATGGTCCCCCCGATTCGAAGCGATTCGTATCCCAGATTGAGGCAGGGGAAACGGTCGTGATCGGGCTTACAGAAGGAGAGCCGTCCAATCTCCGTGAGGTCCAAGGACGGGAGATCGAGGGGCATTCTGCCGGGATATCGCATGGCATACGAGATGGGGGTGCGCATGTCTGGGAGTCCCAACTGCGCGATCATCGAACGGTCGTGATACTCGACCAGGGAGTGAATAATGCTTTCTCGATGCACCATCACATCGATGCGGGACTCAGGAATATCAAACAGCCAGCGGGCCTCGACCACCTCCAACCCCTTATTCATGAGTGTTGCGGAATCGATAGTGATCTTGGCACCCATCTTCCAGTTCGGATGTTGGAGGGCTCGTTCCGGTGTGACGTGCTGGAGGTCTTCTTGGGAGAGCGTCCAGAGTGCGCCTCCCGAGGCCGTCAGAATCAATCGCCGGACGTCTTCAATCCGGTGTCCTTCCAACGACTGAAAAATAGCGCTGTGTTCGCTGTCGACGGGGAAAATCCTGACCCCGTATTTTCGGGCTTCGTCTTGCATCAACTTGCCGGCCATGACCATTGGCTCCTTGTTTGCCAGGGCAATGTGCTTGCCGCTGCGGATGGCGGAGAGGGTCGGGAGGAGTCCGGCGGCGCCGACGATGGCGGAAATCACCAATTCAGCATGGAGTCCCGAGGCGACAGAGGCGATCCCTTCTTTACCGGATAGAATCTCTACGGGAAGGGCTGCACATCGGGCTCGAAGCAGCACGGCAGCCGATTCGGTCGAGACGGCGACCGTCTGAGGTCGAAAGCGGTGAATCTGCTCTTCTAACCTGTCGATGTTGTTGCCGGCCGTCAGCCCGACTACTCGGAATTCGTCAGGAAATCGTTGCACGATATCCAGGGTATTGGTGCCGATCGATCCGGTGGATCCCAGGATGATAATTGACTTCATGTCATCTCCTCTCCATCTCTGAGTAGAGGGTTATAGAGGCGGCAACAAGCCTCGAACATACGCGACATAGTAGTAAAAAGTGGGAGCTGTGAACAAGAGACTATCGATTCGGTCCAGCATCCCGCCATGCCCCGGTAGAATTCCGCCTGAGTCTTTGACCCCTGCCCGGCGTTTTATCGCCGATTCAAAGAGGTCTCCGACCAGACCTGTGAGGGTCAAGAGGATGCCGAGGGCGACTGCGTCGGTCCATGACAGTTCAGAGGCGAACCACAGCTGTGCTAAGAGGGCGGCCGCGATGGCTCCAACAAGTCCTCCAAGCAGCCCTTCATAGGTCTTCTTTGGACTGATGGAAGGCATGAGTGGATGTTTGCCCCACAGGGTACCGGCATAGTAGGCACCCGAATCTGATGCCCAGGTGACGACCGCCAAAAACAAGACGAGGAATGCTCCTGAGGGTAAGGACCGAGCTGATACGACCGTACTCAGAGGGATACCTACGTAGAGAACACCGAATAGGGCGAGGAGCGGGTCTTTCCATCGATAGGCTGACGAGGTGCCGATCAAAACAGTGGTGATGGCCAACGCAAACACACCTCCCAGCAGCAGTTCTAGGAGGGGCAGCGAAAGATGTGAATGGGCGACGGTTAGGAGAAACACGGCCAACCCGACACCGACAAGAACGTGATTCAACCGTGATTGGAAGCTGAGGCGATAGAGTTCAAGCAGAGCAATTGAACCGACGGCGATCAGGAGGAGCGTGAGGGCCCATGGCGCAAGGTGGACGATGATGATGTAGACGGCGGGAATCAACGCTGCGGCGGTATACAGTCGCCGGAGGTCAAATTGTCGCGTGGGTGCGGGTGAAGTGGTCACAGATCTCGAATGATGAAGGATCGCGTCTGTCGCGAGAGGGTGTCCTACAAGGATTTATGATGATACGGTACTGAGCACCCTGCCGAATCGACGTTCCCGGCGTTGATACTCGATGAGCGCAAGGAGAAACTCTCGCCGCCGAAAATCAGGCCATAAGGTCGGGGTAAAACAGAGCTCGGTGTAGGCCAGCTGCCAGAGGAGAAAATTGCTGATCCTGGCTTCTCCGCTTGTCCTGATCAGAAGATCCGGGTCGGGGAGCGGATGGGTCGAGAGGTACCGTTGGACTGTGGTTTCATCAATGAGCTCTGTCTGAACCGTTCCAGCTTGTACGTCCTTCACCAAAGCTTTCACCGCATCGACGATTTCTGCACGCCCACCATAGCTGAGGGCGACGGTCAGGATTAATTTCTCGAGATGGGCCGTTTCTTTCTCGGTCGTGCGAACCCAGTGTTGTGCGGAGGGCGGAAGCAGTTCGTGGCGACCGACGGCACGAAACCGGACACCTTGCTCAATAAGACTTGCCCGTTCCGTGGAGAGGTAATGTTCCAAGAGACTCATCAAGGCGCTGATTTCTTGGGTCGGACGATTCCAGTTTTCCTGCGAAAACGCGTAGATAGTCAGGGCATGGATGCCAAGTTCCAAGCACAGGGTAATCATTTCTCGGACGGAGTTGATGCCTTCACGATGACCGGCGATGCGAGGGAGACCACGCAGTTCCGCCCAGCGTCCATTGCCGTCCATGATGACGGCCACATGCTTGGGCAGCAGCTCCGCTTCCAACATGGCACTCAATTCACTTTCAGATAGGTGATCGAGATCTCCGGTGGGACTGCGCGTCATGTGTGTCCTGAGGAAGCGTATGGTAGTCGCCATGCGTGGGCATGAATTGTGTGCAGAGTCTACTGGCGGAAACATGGAATGTCAAACGATCTCCTGGAAAATACTAAGAAATACGAGGTTTCACGGAATTGTTACATTGCGCGACTAGAAACGAATGGGCTATACTGCCCCATTCTAGTCGACCAGGAAGAAGAAGCGAGAGGCCTGTATGCCTGAGCCAGTCCAGCTGACCACATTCGGTGTGACCGAGATCGAGGCGCAGCAAGCGCTGGATCGAGTAAAAGTCCGAGACGTTGACTACGCGGATCTCTATTTCGAATCTCGTACATCCGAATCGGTCTCGATGGAAGAGGGCATCGTGAAACGGGCAGCCAAGAGCGTCTCGCAGGGGGTTGGGGTTCGAGCCACCGCCGGAGAAAAGACGGGCTTTGCCTATTCGGATGAATTGACAAAGCGGGACCTTGAGATTGCCGCCGATACCGCTCGGTATATTGCCAATTCCCCCAAAGGGCACTCCACGGTTCCGGTCCCTACGCAGCGCCGACCGACTCGTGACCTCTATCCGGTCGAGCGGGCGAAGGCCGAGGTGGCGACAGCCGAGCGCGTGGCGCTCTTGAACGAAATTGACGCGGAAGCCAGGCGGTATGATCCTCGGATTAAGAACGTGATGGCTTCGTTTAATACGGAATACAAAGTCGTGGTGGTGGCGACCTCCGAGGGGACACTGGTGAGTGATATCCAACCGTTGTCACGTCTGCAGATTACCTGTATCGCTGAAGATCGAGAAAACCGCCAACTAGGCAGTTTCGGTGGCGGCGGCCGAGTTGCTTTCGCCTATTATCGCGAAGACAATCGCCATTTGAGTTATGCTCGGGAGGCTGCGCGGGAAGCGATTCTCAATTTGTCCGCCGTTGATGCGCCGGCCGGAGTGATGCCGGTGGTATTGGCCGGGGGATGGCCCGGGATCTTGTTGCACGAAGCGATCGGACATGGGCTTGAAGCCGACTTTAATCGAAAGAAGACGTCAGCTTTTTCAAGCCTGATCGGCAAACGGGTCGCGTCGGACGTCTGTACGATCGTGGATGACGGCACTCTTCCCTTTCGCCGTGGTTCCTTGAATATGGATGATGAAGGTACACCAACCGGCTGTACGACGCTCATCGAGAAGGGCATTCTCCGTGGCTACATCACCGACAAGCTCAACGCACGTCTCATGGGGATTCCGTTGACCGGCAACGGTCGTCGGGAGAATTATCAAAGTGTGGTGCTCCCACGGATGACGAATACGTTCATGTTAGCCGGGGAGTCGGATCCCCAAGACATTATTCGATCGGTGAAGAAAGGCCTCTATGCCGTCTCGTTTGGCGGGGGGCAAGTTGATATCACGAACGGAAAATTTGTGTTTTCCGCCAGCGAAGCCTATCTCATTGAGGATGGCCAGATTACCAAGCCGGTGAAGGGAGCCACCTTGATCGGAAATGGGCCGGAGATTCTTACGAAGGTGTCGATGGTCGGGCACGATCTCAAGCTCGATAACGGGATTGGTACCTGCGGGAAGGACGGCCAGTCAGTGCCCGTCGGGGTCGGTCTACCGACCATCAAGGTGGAAGAGATTACCGTCGGCGGCACACAGCAATAAACAGCCGACTCGTGCCACTGGTGCTTCCTCCAATCGGTCGGGGTGCAGTGAACGCATAACCTCTGAGAACAGGCCGAAATGCTCAAGAAGACGACTCTACCAGCTAGTGCCAACGGATACGCCCAACTGGCGGCTGATGTATTGGCTCGTGCCAAGACCTGTGGGGCGACCGAAGCGGATATTGTTGTTGCCGATGGCGAGACCTTTTCGGTTCAGGTACGGGTCGGGACGGTTGACCGACTGACCAAGGCGCGCGAGAAGCGTCTAGGCTTGCGTGTCTTCATTGGAAAACGATCTGCCACAACGTCCACGTCTGATTTTTCCAGGGGCTCTCTCGATCAGCTCGTGGCTGACACCTGTACCTTGGCCGGTGCCGTCGTCGAGGATGATGTCTCGGGATTACCGGATGCCGGTCAATTGGCGACAGAGCAGCCAGATCTTGATCTCTATGATGAGACGGTACTCGATACGGATACACAGATCGATTGGGCCAAGCGCGGAGAGGCTGCGGCCTTTGCGACTGATTCACGGGTGACCAATTCCGAAGGTGCGGAGTTCGATTCCTCGTCAGGCCGAGTGGTGCTGGCGAATAGTCATGGATTCGTGGGGTCGTACAGAAGCTCAAACTTTTCCCTCTCTGTGTCCCCGATTGCGACTGAGTCTGCGACCGGTGGGATGCAGCGGGATGCCTGGTACCAGGTGCAGCGCAAGTTTGCTCGACTGGCGTCTGCCGAATCGATCGGACAGGAAGCTGCGCGTCGTGCGATCCGACGATTAGGTGCGCGCAAGGTGGCGACGAAACGGGTGCCGGTGGTGTTCGATCAAGAATCTGCCGGGAGTCTGCTGGCGAACCTCTGCAGCGCGGTCTCCGGGTACGGTCTCTATAAGCGCGCGTCGTTTCTCCTCGACAAACTGGGCCAGACGATCGCATCCGATTTGATCACTGTCTACGACGATGGCCGCATGGTTGGTGGCCTTGGCTCTCGTCCATTCGATGGTGAGGGGTTGGCCACACGCAAGAATACCATCGTCGAGCGAGGTGTGTTGAGGAGCTATTTGCTCGATACCTATTCGGGCAAGAAGCTGGGCTTGCCCTCGACGGGGAACGCGTCACGCAGTGTGGGTGAGAGTCCCTCGGTCGGTCCGACCAATTTTTATCTGGTCCCTGGAACGAAGAGCCAGCAAGAGATCATTGGGTCCATAAAAGAAGGCCTCTTTGTGACGGAGTTGATCGGGTTCGGCATTAATATGGTGACGGGGGATTACTCGCGAGGAGCCTGTGGGTTCTGGATCGAGAACGGAGAGCTGGCCTACCCGGTGGAAGAAATCACCATCGCGGGAAATCTGAAACAGATGCTCAAAGATATCGAAGTGATCGGAAATGACCTCGTGTTTCGAGGTCGGATAGCCAGTCCGACGATCAGGATTTCCGAGATGATGGTAGCGGGTAGTTGAAGAAGTGTTGAGATTTGAGTTCTGAGTTGAAATTTCTCTCTTCCTGCTATCTTCGACTCTGGACTTAGCACTCGGCACTCGCGCCTAGTGCACAGGTGACTCATGGGTGCATCAATTCGAGAAACAACCGTTCAGTATCAGAGCGGAAACGTGGGCATGAAGGCCTTCGTGGCAGCTCCGCAGACGAAGGATAAGCGTCCGGCTATTCTCATTGTCCAAGAATGGTGGGGCCTCACGGATCACATCAAAGATATCGCGAGACGCTATGCGGCGGAAGGCTATGTGGCGATGGCTCCGGACCTCTATTCACGCCTTGGGCATGCGTTGACCACGGATGCCGGTGAAGCCGGTACACTGATGAACACCCTGAAACAAGAAGATGGTCTCGCTGATCTGAATGCCACAGTGACCTACCTCAAGTCGGTTCCGGAAGTCGATGCCACAAAGATCGGCGTTACAGGGTTTTGCATGGGTGGTTCCTACGCCCTCATGCTGCCTTGTGTGAATCCAGAGATTAAAGCGGCAGTGCCGTTCTATGGTCAGGTGCCGAACCCCGATACACCCATTCAGAAGTTGGCCTGCCCAGTGTTGTACTTTTATGGTGAGGATGACGGGTGGATTACGAAGGCGGACGTCCAGCGGTTGGCGGCGGCGTTGAAAAAGTATAACAAAACTGGTGAGATCAAGACCTATCCCAGTGCCCCTCATGCGTTCTTCCGAGATATCGATCCATCGGTATATCGGCCGGAAGCTGCTAAAGACGCATGGGCGAGAACCAAGGCCTTCTTCAAACAGCATCTCGGCTAACTCCTTGTTGCGCATGCATGGTGAAGCATGATGCTCAGGAGATGTGTTCTGTCAGAGAAAGGATGAACGATGAGATCAATCTGGAGTCGCGTACTCTTGGCCATCGCACTGATTCCTGGAGTCAGTACGGCCGCGGAATTTCAGCTCACCAGTCCGACCATCAAGCCCGCCGGTACGATCAGTAAAACCCACGTCTTCGACGGATTCGGATGCACGGGTGACAATATGTCCCCTGCCTTGCGCTGGGCCAACGCCCCGAAGGGGACCAAGAGCTTTGCCGTGACTGTGTATGATCCAGATGCGCCGACCGGCAGTGGCTGGTGGCATTGGGTCATCTTCAATATTCCTGAGGACATTTCGGCACTGGCTGCGGATGCTGGAAGGCCTGGTGGCCCTGGTGCGCCCCAAGGCAGTGTCCAAAGCATGACGGATTTCGGCGAGCCCGGGTACGGCGGCCCCTGTCCGCCTGCCGGCCACAAGCCGCACCGGTACATCTTTACGGTGTATGCATTAAAGGTGGAACAGTTTTCGTTGAAGCCTGCAACTCCTGCGGCGATGGTCGGGTTCTATCTCAACCAGAATGCTCTGGCCAAGGCATCGTTCACCGGCCTCTACAGCAGGAAGTAACGACGACGAGGTAAGGATGTCACGCCATGCCACTTGATGCGGAATTGGGAAAAAAAATGTTGCAGCTGATCACGTCGCGGTACGACGATCGGCATTGGCGAAAACAGATTGAGAAAACTCTTAGCCTCCCGCAGTCCGGCGTAACAGATCCGGTTCAGCAGCAGATCTTCATGTATCTCAAGCTCGGTCTGAAGGCCTATAAGTCCCGCCGGGCCGATCCGGACTCCTGGATCATCGGTGGCTACGCCACGAAAGAAGTCATCAATCGCGCGAAGTTCCAGCCGCATCTGGTTGGTGTCACCATCAAGAAAGAGGACGTGGCCTTCCTCGGGACAGATCCGGGGGAGGACGTGACCGAAACCTGGTGGGAAGAGATGCTGGTGCAGTGGTTCGATGTCCCGGAAGAAGAAAAGCCAGTACTGGAAGCAGACAGCGCAGTCAAGGATCCAGACTCTTCAATGGTGCCTCACGAAAAGGCCTAATTCCTGCCTGTAGAGTAAATGTGAAACTCGGTAACATATCAACAATGTTTCCTACAACCAGTGGCCTTTCTCATTCATCTCGGTACTTAACGCGAGCCGCCTTCCTATCCGTTAACTCCGCTTGTTTGGGTGTCACGGCAAGTCGCCCACATCAAGTGCGTACTCACCGGGACGATACTGAACCTTCCAAAATCGCACGGAACTTCCTGCGACGCGTCTGACCAAGGCGATATCATCCTTAGAAGTGCGCAGTCCGAATATCACATCTCATATCTCTACTCCAGAAAGATAGGCGCATTCTGGATCGAATGTAACGAGGCGCGTCTCCTCTTCGTACTGCCACTCGCTGGACTTGTACTGTAGGGCTTGGAGCACACCATCCCTTCCAATGGGATGGCCTGAGCTCTGGAAGTTTATCGTTGTATTCAACTGGAAGAATCTGGATTCCATCGAGGTTAGCAGGTAAAGATAGGCCAATTGCTAGTCCCTGATGACCATCGGCATAGTGAGACCACAACAGGTTGCTTGCCCAACCACGCGAAAGACTGCAGACTCGCGTCCCGGTTACGTTGAAAGACAAGAGAGTAGGAGCAAACATGGACACGCGTTCGGGATTCATGTGACAGTTGAATCCTGGAGCACGGATGAACATTTGAGCTTCGTGCGCATCATTCAGTGTCTTCCAAGGTGCGGGGAATAGCCTACGCGTTACTAGGCTATCGATTGCATGCTTGTCTACCGGCCGGAATTTGAATAGCTGAGAGCTGATCCCCATAACACATCAATCAAGTTACCGAAGTAATAAATCTGCTGCGGGCGATCATGGAGTATAGTGCGATAGCCTTAGGCACTCAGTGGAAGGCAAGTGTACTTGGGAGTCAAAGACTTGTTCAATCCTTCTGATATTCCATTGAACGGGATAGACGGTGAATCTCGTAGGCCTTGATCAAGCCTAGGATGGGATGAGCATCGAAGGTTTACCATGGCACCCCATGCCAGACTAGTTATCAAACAGGTGCTGTGGCGCCGTTCTCCTGGCCTGGTAAGGCTCATGGCGAACAGTGAAACACTTATTCTCAGCCTTGCTCTGTTGTGTCATGGCGAAGCCGGAGCTGTCCGTCTTTCGTCAGCCGAAATTCTCTTCTGAATGCTTGGAGTTCAGTACTGCCCTGTGTGTGAGAGAGCGGGTTATGATCCAAACAAATCCATCTGCGCCGGCTGGGGTGAGTCGATATTCAAAACTGGTGCGGCTGGGGTAGGAGCGTTGCTGGCCGGTTCGGCTGGTTGGGTGTTCTTATCGAGGAATTCTTTCAACTTCTTAAAATCTTCCTTCAAGGTGGGAAGCAAGTTTCCCTGGTGCAAGGCTGCAGCGGGATGGAGCAGCGGGAAGAGCACAAAGTCCTTCATGTAGAAGGCCTGCGCCTTTACTTTGGTAATGCCGACTTTGCGTTCTAAGAGGGTTTGCGTCGCCCAGTTCCCCAGCGTGCAGACCAGCTTCGGCTGGATCAATTGGATCTGTTGGAGTAGGAACGGTTTGCAGGTCTCCACCTCATCTTGTTCCGGATCGCGATTGTTCGGTGGCCGGCACTTGATCACATTCGCAATGTAAATCTGATCACGCGAGAGCCCTGCTGATGCCAGCAGGTCGTTCAAGAGTTTGCCGGCTGCTCCTACGAACGGCTCGCCTTTCTGGTCTTCGTTAAACCCTGGAGCTTCCCCCACGAACATGATGCTGGCTTGTGGATTTCCGACGCCGAAGACGACTTGGCTGCGGCCAAGTTTGGCCAGCTTGCAGCGCTCGCAGTTCACGAGCGAGCTGGCGAGTTCTTGGAGAGGAGTGAGTGTCATGAATCAAAGTGCCGACTGAAATGGTGGCGGTATCTTAGAAAGTGCTGAGTTGGGATGTCAACGAAGATTATGAAGGATTTCTACATCCGAGCATCGACAGATTTCCGCTAATTCAACCGATAGCCTTTTGCCGTGAGACAGGTATCCCGCATGGCATTGATGGTGGTCATGCCATGCAACATACGGGCATGGTCGGCAGGACTCTGTGGTCCTGAACTAAATGGAAAGGGTGAGCCCTGGCTGTAGAAGTGCTGTTCGTTTGCTAATCTCGCCTTGTATTCACATTCCATATAGTCTCGTTCCACATCATATCGACTGAATCCAGCGGGATAAC
>NZ_JBUBKD010000020.1:0-7208 GCF_054902215.1 Nitrospira sp. CMX1
ATGACACCCCTAGAGCATGGGCCATATGTACCCATCTCCTGGTATCGAAAGGTGCATAGGGTAGCGTCTTGAACTGCGTTAAGTCAAGGTGGAATAAGGGGAAACATAGCTGGGATCTCCGCACGTGCTTCTTCCCGCGCAGTAATTCGACCATCCTCGTCTCACTCACTGCGTGGTGCCGGAACATGTTCCGCCTGATGCATTGAAGGGCGGAACTTCGGACCTCGACACCATAGGCCTGCAGCGAGCCACAATCATTTTCCGGAATGGTCCAGAATTACTGCGCAGGTCACGAGTCAGTGCGGGCATCCTGCTATGAGGAGGAAGAGAGTCTGATCAGTGCCAAATCAGGGAGGCTACTCTTCGGTCTGATTGTTCCACTCCTAAAAGGGATCACCGACCTTAGAGCGTGATTTGCCCTGAAGCTTGGGAACCGTCCCTCTACGGCTGGCTGAGGGCCAGTGGATAGTCTTCTTCCTCCAGTATTTCAAGGCTCGGCAATGGAGCTGGATTTCGGCCTTCGGCGTTGCGTCTGCTGCGCTAATTGGCTGATGAGACTGCGCACACTGGCATTGCGGTGTTCTGCTACGGTCTTAGAGGCATGCGCAGGTTGAGCGAGAAGATTCAATAGCAGGGGAGACCTGTCGCATGATGGCGAGGCAGAGGCATCGTCTCACTGCTGGGCGCCCCCCTATGTTCCGTGGCACTTCTTGTATTTCTTCCCGCTGCCGCAGGGGCAGGGATCATTGCGACCGACCTTGTTCTCAGCCCGTTGGGCCGGAGCAGGCGCCGTGACCGGTTCCTCACCACGGTTCAAAGTGAGTTTAGGTTGCGGGCGTTGGGGGATTGGCTCGGGTGGAGTACTCGGTTGTTCGCCTTCATGGCGGACAGCCTGCACATGGAACAGCCGTTCGAGCGTGTCTGATTTGACCCGTTCCATCATGCCGGCGAACAGATCAAACCCTTCTCGCTTATATTCGATCAACGGGTCTTTCTGACCGTAGCCGCGAAGCCCGATGCCGTCTCGCAGATGGTCCATCGCTAACAGATGGTCCTTCCAATGGTGATCAATGACCTGGAGCATGAACGTCTTCTCCAGGAAACGCATCAATTCCGGTCCGAGCTCTGCTTCTTTTTTCGTATAGGCTTCTTGCACGTGGGCTTTCAGGTCTTCCAGCAAGGCGTCGCGCCCCACATCACGCAGGGAGTCCCCCCCATCGTGTTTGCCTTGGGTGATGTCTAGGCCGAATTGAGCGTGCATGACTTCAGTCAACCCTTTGACGTCCCAATCCTCGGGGTATTGATCTGGAGGACAATACACATTGAGGGACGACTCAACCGACCCCGCCATCATGTCATGAAGATCAGTGGTCAGGTTTTCCCCACTCAACACAGCCCGGCGGTGACGGTAGATTACTTCACGCTGCTTGTTCATGACGTCGTCGTATTCAAGCAACTGTTTCCGGATTTCGAAGTTATGGGCCTCAACCTTCTTTTGTGCGTTCGCAATCGCCCTGGTGACCATGCCATGTTCGATCGGGACGCCTTCCTCCATGCCGAGCTTGAGCATCAGTTGAGACACCCGTTCGGATGCGAAGATCCGCATCAAGTCGTCTTCCAATGAGAGGTAGAACCGTGACGTACCCGGATCTCCCTGGCGACCGGCTCGTCCACGAAGCTGATTGTCGATGCGGCGGCTTTCATGGCGCTCCGTGCCAAGAATATGCAGTCCCCCAACCCCGATGACTTCCTGCTTGTTCTTCTCACAATCGGATCGAATTTCCTCATAGACCTCAAGCTTGCGGCTCTCGGAAATGTTCTCCTCGCGATACAACACTTGCTTGTACATGAAGTCCGGATTGCCGCCCAATAAGATGTCGGTTCCGCGGCCCGCCATATTGGTGGCGATCGTGACGGCCCCCTTGCGCCCAGCCTGGGCGACGATTTCCGCTTCCCGTTCATGCTGCTTGGCGTTGAGGACGTTGTGCTTCACCCCATTACGATTCAGGAGCCCGGCAAGCTTCTCCGATTTTTCGATCGAAATGGTTCCGACGAGCACCGGTTGTCCGCGTTCGTGGCATTCCTTGATCTCTTCGACGATTGCCGAAAACTTTTCCTTCTCGGTGCGATAGACGACATCGGCATAATCCTGGCGGATCATTTGACGATTGGTCGGCACAACGTTGACATCGAGGTTGTAGATCTTGGCAAACTCGGCGGCTTCGGTATCGGCGGTCCCGGTCATGCCGCTGAGCTTGCTGTACATCCGAAAATAGTTTTGGAAGGTCACGGATGCAAGGGTCTGGTTCTCGTTGGCGATCTTCACCCCTTCCTTGGCCTCCACGGCCTGATGCAACCCGTCGCTCCAGCGTCGACCTGGCATCAACCGCCCCGTGAACTCGTCCACGATGATGACTTCGCCGTCCTTCACCACATAGTCCACATCTCGCCTGTAGAGCGTGTAGGCCTGCAGGGCCTTGACCACGTGGTGGACCATGTCCATGTTGGCCGGATCGTACAGATTGTCCACGCCCAGCAGTTTTTCGACTCGTGCGTTGCCGTCTTCGGTCAAGGCCGCCGTCTTGGTTTTCTCTTCAATAGTGTAGTCTGTTTCGGCCTTCAGCTGAGGGATGATCGCATTGATCCGATAATACAGGTCGGTGGTCTGATCGGTTTGGCCGGAAATGATCAACGGTGTACGGGCTTCATCGATCAAAATGCTGTCGACTTCGTCCACGATCGCGAAGTTCAGCTCGCGTTGGACGCACTGGTTCAATGCCGTGACGACCAGGTTATCGCGAAGGTAGTCGAATCCATATTCGTTGTTCGTCCCATAAGTAATGTCGGCGCGATACGCTTCGGGTCTCGTGCAGGGACGCAGGTGTTGCAGCCGTTTGTCAGATGCCTCGTAGGTCGGATCGTACATAAACGAAGCATCGTGTTGAATGATGCCCGTGGAGAGTCCCAACGCATGGTAGAGCTGAGCCATCCACTGGGCGTCGCGCTTCGCCAGGTAATCATTGACTGTGACGAGATGGACCCCTTTGCCCTCCAAGGCATTGAGATAGACGGGTAGGGTTGCGACCAGGGTTTTCCCTTCGCCGGTTTTCATCTCGGCAATACGCCCACGGTGGAGGATCATGCCGCCGATCAGCTGCACATCGAAATGGCGCATATTGAGCTTGCGGCGCGACATCTCCCGGCACACAGCAAACGCTTCTGGCAGGATGTCGTCGAGCGTCTGGCCTGCTTCAAGCCGCTTCTTGAAGTCCTGTGTCTTGTCGGCGAGCGCCTCATCGGAGAGGGGTGTGAGCCCGGCCTCCAGCCCATTGATCTGTGTCACGATTGGCCGCAGGGCCTTGATTTCCCGTTCGTTTTTACTGCCGAAAATTAGGTTGAGTACTTGCGTAACCATAGAAGTAGATTAAGTTGATATGTAGTGAGCGATAGTCGTTCTTGATGATATTTGGGTTTGGGTATTGGTGCCTTAAATAACCGAGGCAGTATACAGCATCTTTTCGGTGAATCCTACCTGATCCGCTGGTAGCCTCTGCGGTGGCTTGACAGGTGTTGATTTGGTCGCCTAGTATACGAACGATGTTGCATCTGTAGCATGCGTGAGCATGTCGGAGATCAACGGGCCTCCATCAGGAAGTGCATTCGAGCATGAGCCAGACATTCAGAAAATTCCTTTCGATATCGCTTGTGCTTGGTGTTCTCGTGATCGGTGGCCTGGCTCAGGCGCAAGCGGCTGAACATGCCGGGCACCATGCGCAGCATCAGGCAGCCACACACGGGACACTCCTCTGTTCCTGGATGTGCGCCGCGGGCACAGTGCTTGATAGTCAGGTGGTGTTGCTCCAGGCTGAACATAGTCCTGTCGCGATTCTCCAGACTTTTGATTCAACGGATACAATCTCTCAATTTTCTCGCATCGACGCCAACCGCGGCCCCCCTTCTTTCTCTCTGTAGCCCGTACCACTTCATCGCCCAGTAGAGCGTGATTTTGTCCATCCGGTCACCCACTGCGTGGGGTTCTTGATCTGGTGAGCAAAAGACAGCGTGTGTGGAGAGAGAGGTTTTTCAATATCATGGGCCGAATATCATCCCAATTCAACCGATTCCTCGTTCTTGCCGTCATGCTCCTCGCCCTGGATCTCAACACGAGAACGGCAGAGGGGTCTTGTGGGTCTGTGACGTGCTTTGTGGTGATCGGATCTCAGCAGCAGGTGTCACCGAAGGGCCTACTCACGGTGAACGCTTTTTATAACTATACGCCGCAAGGGACACTACTCAGCGGGACCGACGGAGTGATTCCCGCGGTCGATCTCGACAACCGGCAACTTATTTTGGGGCACCACAAAGAGATCCGCACCATTACACAAATGTATACGCTCGATCTCAACTATGGAGTGACCGATCGGTTTGGCATCGAAGTCGCCATCCCCTACAAGAAGATCAAGCACCGTCACTTTGATGGGTTAGGCGAAGTCAACGGAGGGGCCGGTGAGGAGACCCAATTTTCCGATAACGGCTTCGGTGATGTGTTCATTAACGCGAAATACAATGTATTGCCCTCTCTGAGGAGTCTTCTCGTAACGGGCTTCGGCGTCTATGTTCCCACCGGTGATCATAATCAAACGACCGCTGGTCTCGAAGGGGCTGAAACGATGGAGCCGACCGCTCAGATCGGGCGTGGTCAAGTCGGTGTGCAGGCGTCGTTCTATCAAGCCTATGAGCTCATCCCCCATCGGTTGAATCAGTTCGCGTCCGGCAGTTACCGGCATACGTTTCGTAACAACTTCGGGTATCAATTCGGGGATCAATTTGATTTTTCGTTAGGGGCCAATCTGGTGACAGTCCCGTGGCTTGTGCTGACCAATCAGTTCAACTTTCGCTACATGATGCGCGATCACTATCGGGGGTCGCTCGCTCGGTCGCAGATACTCAGCGACCCCACGTTTCCTGACGAAGTCATTGTCATGGACGACACCATCAGGAACCGATCAGTTCCGACAACCGGCTCCACATATTTTGCCTATACGCCAGGATTCCAGGTCAATCTCGGAGACGTCGTTCAGACAACGTTGAACGTCAAGACGCCGCTCATCGATAACACCTCGCTCTACTTTTATGCGCAAATCCCGGTCTATCGGGATTTCAATGGAAATCTGGCACAAGGCGTGAGCTACGTTTTCGGCGTGACGAAAGTGTTTCAAGTTTTGAATCCGTCGTAGACGTTGAATACGTATAAGGAAGGAGAATGCCATGAAATATTCGTCTTTTCTCCACATAGGTCTTCTTGTTGCGACCGTTGGGCTCTTGCCGATCAATGGTTTGGCCATGGGCTCACGTGTCCCGGCTGTGGGCACGACCGCTGAGGATTTTCGCTTGGTCGACTTGGAAGGTAAGTCGCAGAGCTTGAGTCAATATCGCGGCAAGGTCGTGCTCCTGAATTTCTGGGCCACCTGGTGCAAGCCTTGCACGACGGAGATGCCCGCGATGCAAACCATGTACGACAAGCTGCGGGATAAAGGATTTGTGGTGTTGGCCGTCAATGAACTGGAGGATGAACCAAAGGTCCGTGAACACATTAAGCAGCATGGCCATACGTTTCCTGTGCTCATGGACCGCGACAATAAAGTTGCCAACCAGTTCGGAGTGTTCGGCTTACCGGTGAGCGTGTTCATCGATGAAAAGGGCGTGGTTCGCGAGTACATCAAAGGTGGTCTCCTCACGGAGCAGGTGATTCTCGACACCGTGGCACGGATCCAAAACCCAGAACCGATGAAGGCGGCATCGCTCAAGTAGTAAACGAAACATGTCAGCAAGGTTGAAACAATCCTGGTTTGTCTGGTTGCTTTTGGTTTGCCTTGTGCTGGTGAACGGAGCTATGGCTGCGCCAAGCGTGGGCCATGCTCAGCACCATGCAGACCATCAGGCCGGAACTCACTCGACCGGACTCTGTGCTTGGTTCTGTGCGGCAGGACAGGACGTGGAGTCCACGTCGGTTTCGTTAGAGTCCACTCTTCAGCTCGTCGAGCAAACGGTCGTTGTTCACAGCAATCCAATTCGTATTCCCGTTTCTTTCCAGTACTTCTTCAGAGGGCCCCCTTCTCTTCTCGCATAACGCCTGCATATAGGCAGGTGTTTCCTTAACAACCGTGTTTTGCGGCGAGCTCCGATAGACGGATTTCGTCGTGTCACAACACAGAAAGAGTTTGGAATCATGGTACGGACGATCTTGTCCTGTGTTCTTGCTGTCTTGAGTGGAGTCGGACTGGCGGTGTCGATCCTCAATCCACATCGGGTTGAGGCTTCCTGTGGCTCTGTGAGTTGCTTCGTCGTGATCGGCTCACAACAACAGGTACCGATGAAGGGATTACTGACCGTCAATGCGATTTACAACTGGACCCCGATGGAGGCACCTCCTGGAGAGGGGGGGCGGATCCCATTTGCCAATCAGGGGACCAGAACGCTCACGTTGGCGAACTTGAATGTGAACAGCATCAAAACTACGACACGCACGGCGACCTTGGACCTCAATTATGGTTTGACCGACCGTATTGGTATTCAGGTGACGATTCCTTACAAACATGTCGAATCCAACGCTCAAATCGGCGGGCTCGTTCCTGTGCCATACGGTGAGGGCGGACTCGGTGATATTCGCGCTTCCCTGAAATACAACGTTCTGCCGACCCTCCGCAGTATGATCGTATTAGGCGTCGGGGTTGATTTCCCAACCGGCAGCTACGGCAAATTCGCACAGGGAACGACTTTAGCGGAATCGACACTCCAGATCGGCCGCGGAAATTTCGGAGTGGTTCCCATGATCTATCAAACGTATGAACTGATTCCTCATCGAGTGAGTCAGTTTGCCTCAGCGAGTTATCGGCACACATTTAAAAACAGCGACGGCTACAAATTCGGCGACGATGTGAACGCAAGCTTGGGGCTTAATGTGATCCCGCTTGAACAGACCCCCTGGCTGGTGCTGACGCAACAGTTCAATTTCCGATGGATGCAGAACGATGCGATGGACTCGTCATTGTTCTTATTCAATCCTGGTGGATCTCATATCTTGCTCGATCCAACAGTCAAGTTTCGGGCAGTACCAACAACTGGTTCAACCTATGTCGCCTATTCGCCGGGTGTCATGTTCAATGTGATGAATTTCGCCTCGTTCTATTTCATCGCGCAGATCCCCA
>NZ_JBUBKD010000021.1:0-6863 GCF_054902215.1 Nitrospira sp. CMX1
TGCGTGGCGCCGATCAACTCGCCGATGAGTGGAAGTATGTTCCCGTCCGCCGCACGGCGCTCTTTATTGAAGAGAGTCTCTATCGAGGCACGCAGTGGGTCGTCTTTGAGCCGAACGATGAGCCCCTGTGGGCACAGATCAGACTAAACATCGGGGCCTTTATGCACAATTTGTTTCGACAGGGAGCCTTTCAAGGCACGACACCGCGTGAGGCCTATTTCGTCAAATGCGACAAGGAGACCACGACGCAGAACGATATCAACCTCGGTATTGTGAACATCGTGGTCGGCTTTGCACCGCTCAAACCGGCGGAGTTTGTCATTATTAAGTTGCAACAGATGGCGGGACAAATCGAAGTCTAGCGATTGATGTGAGGAGGGATAAGTATGGCGCAGTTTAGCGTGAATGCACAGCGGTTCGATCCCTACAAGAACTTTAAGTTTCGAGTGAAATGGGATGGGAAGTACGTGGCCGGGATCAGCAAGGTGGGGTCGTTGAAGCGGAGCACCGAAGTCGTGGAACACCGAGAAGGTGGAGATCCATCGACCGGAAGAAAGTCCCCCGGCCGTACGAAGTATGAAGCGATCACGCTGGAGCGCGGGGTGACTCACGATACCGAGTTCGAAAAATGGGCGAACAAGGTGTGGAATTTCGGGTCTGGATTGGGAGCGGAGGTCTCGCTCAAGGACTTCCGAAAGGACATTATTATCGAGATGTACAACGAGGCAGGTCAACTGGCGATTGCGTACAAGGTCTATCGCTGCTGGGTCTCGGAGTTCCAGGCTCAACCTGATCTCGATGCCAATGCCAATGCCGTAGCTATCCAGACCATCAAGCTGGAGAACGAAGGTTGGGAACGGGATTACGAGGTAGCCGAGCCGACGGAACCGACTTTTACTGAACCGGCAGCATAACAGCCGATGCACGTACTCACCGCGAGTGCTCTGTTGAGAGTGTGGGACCGTGGTGTGGGGCAGTCCTCAGTCACTCAAGTACTGAGCCTGTTGGCTGAGGCGATTCCGAAGACGGCGGTCGGTGAACTGGCCCGCTTGCCGATCGGCCGTCGTGATGCACTCTTGCTCGCGTTGCGGGAACAGTTGTTTGGATCACGCGTGCAGACAGTGGTGGTGTGTCCTCAATGCCGGGATAGTCTTGATCTCGTGTTTGAGGTCGATCAGATTCGAGTGCCGCTGAAGAGTGAGACGCAAGAAGAGTTTGTCTGTGACGTCGACGACTACCAGGTGACGTTCCGACTGCCGACGAGTGAGGACTTGATGATGGTCGTGCACAAGCCCGAACCAGGTGCAGCCAAACAGCTCTTACTGGAACGGTGTCTGATTCGAGTCATGCATCGCGGCGAGACGACAACGGCATTCCCGAGTTCGCTTGCAGAACCGGTGATTGAACGGATGGCAGAAGCCGATCCTCAAGGTGATGTGGAGCTTGCGGTGACTTGTGCCGCATGCGGATATCAATGGCAGGTGCTCTTCGACATTGCATCGTTTGTGTGGCGTGAGATTGGTGCCTGGGCAAAGCGGTTGTTGGGTGAGGTTCATCTTCTGGCCTCGGCGTACGGGTGGGCCGAGGGTGACATCCTCAGGATGAGTGCCTGGCGGCGCCAGTGCTATCTGGACATGGTGCAGGGATGAGCGATTATCTGACGAACCTTCTCATTCGTACAAGGCATCCTGAACGGACAATTCAGCCGCGCCTGCCCTCGATGTTTGACCCAGTATCGCCGAACTCCAGAGGCGAAGAGGTGAGAGGGGGGGATCCTGGGGAAGAACCGCATCGGGCAATTGAGGTCAATCAGGCGGTTCCAAGACATGATCCGACCATGCACCAATCTTCGGAGACGTCAGGGCAGAACCGAGGAGACGGTGGATCCCATCTTGAAAGAGAAACTCAGCATCGGGAACAGGCCGCCGTACCTATCGCCGAGGGTGAGCGACTGCTTGCTTCTTCTGAAACAGCGCTTCTGTCAGAGCTGAAGGAAGTAGACCTGGCGATGAACAGCGTATCAACCGTAGGAGCGCCGAACTCAAGACATTTTGAGCCTCACGGGACCTCAGTAAGAAATCCATCAGAGGCCAATACAATCAGCCTCTCGTCGATTGATCCGAGCGTTGTGTCTGATTCAACTTTCAGCATGCGGATGATGCCACCTCAGGAGATGCCAGCCTTATGGCCAAGGGTTGCAGCACAATCCGCAAGGTCACCGTTACGAATACCGAGTGCGCAGACAAAGAGTGCCGGGCAAGGCGGAAGCTCTCTATTGATGGATGAGTCTTCAAGTGAATCTCCGGACAACCGTTCGTTTGTTCCAACAACACAAGCCCATGACCAGGAGCCGAACAGCCCTATCAATACGCGTGGGGGACGAGTCAGTGCATCGTCGTCCCAGCAACCTCTTGCCAGAGCAACAACAGCGCGGAGTGATGGCGAGCAGCACCATCGATTTCCGACAACCGTGAGTGAATCAGAAGGGACTCTCGCCGAGGTACGCAAGCAAGCTGCTGCTGGACACAATGCCGGTGACTTGTCTCTTGATCCTTCTCTTGTCGCTTCGGTACGGACAACGAAGGGTGCTGCTCCATCGCAGTACCTCATGTCGCGTCAGCCAGGAGATTTTTCAGGGACATCGTCTTCAGCATTGGACCAACAAGAACCGATAGCCACCCCTCGTACGTTGCCTAGGACCTCGAATAACTTTGTCGCAGTGCGTCGAGCAGATTCACCCATGACGGCAGCGACGATCAGTCAGGCATCAGCGGCAAGCAGAGGAAAGCTGTTGGAACCGGTTGTGCAGGTGACTATCGGTCGGGTGGAGGTTCGTGCGGTGCCTCCTCCGGTCCGCCACCAGAAGAACCCCAAGCCATCATTGGCCATGAGTCTTGACGATTATCTCAAACGCCGTGGTGGGCGGAGTGGCGGATGAGCAATTCACTGGCGATTGCCTCGGTGACCGCGACATTGCGTCGACTGCTGGAAAAAGGTGGAGTGGAACACGTGACGGTCAGGCCATTAGACAAAGCGCCGGAAGGGATTAATGCCGACAAGCAACGGATCAATCTCTTTCTCTATCAGGCGTTACCGGATGCGGCCTTTCGCAATATGGAAATGCCGGGCCGAGTGAAATCCGGTGAAACCGGCCATCCCCCGTTGCCGCTCACACTGTACTACTTGCTGACGGCGTACAGCGGCGATGAACGTGATGAGACGAGAAGTCACGCCCTGCTCGGCGAGGCCATGCGCATTTTACATGACCATCCGCTCTTAGGGACGGACGAAATCAGAGATGCCGTGCGGGCCGACCGCGATTTGGCCGCCAGCGATCTGGCAGACCAGGTCGAGCGTGTTCGCATTACCCTTCAGCCGCTGCTGTTTGAAGAAATGTCGAAGCTTTGGACGACCTTTCAGATCCATTACCGCCTATCGGCAGCCTACCAAGTCTCCGTGGTGCTGATCGAGAGTACACGACCGACGAGGACGCCCTTACCGGTGTTGCTGCGCGGAAAAAATGATCGGGGAGTCGTGGTCCAGCCGGATTTGACGACGCCGTTCCCAACGCTGACGGAGATTACGGTTCCGACACGAGAGCCGAGTAAGAAATTGATCGATATGACAGAACTGCCGAAACAACAGCCCACTGCACTGTTGGGAGATGAGCTCCTGATCAAGGGGCATCATTTGGGTGAAAGTTCGGTGGTAGTGCACCTGATGCATCCGTTGCTCAAGAAGACTGTGGAGATTCCGGCCAAGAACGGAACGGACAAGGAGCTGAAGGTGACCGTTCCGAACAAGCCGACCGAGTTGCCGGCAGGGTTCTATACCGTGGCCGCCCACATCACACCGATCGATCCGGCGGCAGCGGGGAATGAGCGGATGACCAATGCCCTCAGTCTGTCTATTGCGCCAAAAATTGAGAACGTTACTCCGAAGCCAGTCAGGCGAGATGCGATATTAACCGTTCAAGTGAGTCCCAGGGTACAGGCGACCCAGCGTGTGGCGCTCCTGTTGGGCGATCGAGAGCTGCATCCGGAAACACGCCCAGCACAGACGGATACCTTGAAGTTTCGCCTGAAGAACATCGTGCCTGGGATCTATTTCGTCCGACTACGGGTGGATGGAGTGGATAGCCTTCTGGTCGATTGGAGCAAGACGCCGCCGGAATTCGATACGACGAAGAAGGTCACCGTACAATGAAAGCCTCGAAGTCAAGATCGTGGCAGCAACAGAATGATGAGTATTTGAGGAAAGCACTAGCATGGCTACGGTTCCGCCTGGCCTGGTTTATCGAGCAGTCAGCTGGTGCAGCGTCACGGGTACAGCCAGAACCTCGCTCGGCTCCGCACAAAGGTGTTCGACGTTCATCAGGACGTGACGCGAAACAGGCTCAACCTGCCGTTGGAACTAACAGTATCAGTGAGAAGCAACTGGCGCGAGCTGCTGAGGAACTAGCGGCATTTGAAACAGTAGACCAGCCACCGGCGTTGATTGTGCTGCGCCGTAACTTGGGCTTGTCGAGGTTTGAGAGTGAAGTGCTTCTCCTCTGTGCGGCGATGGAGTTTGATACCAGAATGGCGTTGCTCTGTGCGCAGGCTCAGGATGATCCGGCGCGCCGCTATCCCACCTTTGCGCTCGCGTTGGCGCTGTTTGCTGAGCCGGCCTGGGATGTGCTGTCGCCTGAGAGGCCCTTGAGATATTGGCGGCTGCTCGAAATCAACCAACCTGGTGCACAGCCGCTGACGACGAGCGCGCTGCGGGCCGACGAGCGCATTGTGAATTACATCAAAGGGCTCAACTATCTGGATGATCGACTCGTGCCATTGCTACTGCCGCTCCGGTATGAAAATCGAGGTCTAGATCTCCCACCGTCGCAACGGTCAACAGTGGACAGCATGATTCGCCAGGCAGGAGAGGCCGGGTCGCTGCGGGCAGTTCCGGTCATGCAATTGCTGGGTGTCGATTCATCGAGCAAGCAACTGGTCGCGAGTCATGCGGCAGCGGCACTGCGCTTGCCTCTCTATCGGCTCCCAATCGAGTTGCTCCCATCGCCACCAGCCGAACTGGAACAGCTGACGCGGTTGCTCATGCGCGAAGGGGTTCTCTGGCCATTTGCCTTGTACCTGGACGCCCATGAGATGGAGAAAACGGCCACAGGCGATACCCATGCGTCCGCGCTGCATCGCTTCTTAGCTCGGAGCAGCGGCATCTTTTTCCTTGATACGCAGGATCGTCGGATGGAAACGGGCCGTGCCTCAGTCGCATTCGATATCGGGAAGCCGACGAAATCCGAACAACATCAGGCGTGGGATTCTCTTTTGGGGGCTCAGCAGAACGGTATGGCGGCGAGACTTGCCGGCCAGTTCAATTTGAATCTCACGACGATCCATCAGATCGCGCGCACGACGCTGTCCTCTCCTGCCATCGGACAACAGTCCATTCCCCAGCAGCTCTGGGAGGCTTGTGTCGTGGACACCCGTCCACGTTTGGAGCTGTTGGCGCAGCGGATCGAACCAAAGGCGACTTGGGAAGACATTGTGTTGCCTGAACCGGAGCTCAAACTCCTACATGAACTGGCTGCACAGGTGGCGAACCGTACCAGGGTCTATAGCGACTGGGGCTTTGCGGCGAAGCGCTCTCGCGGATTGAGCATCAATGCCCTCTTTGCCGGCGAGAGCGGTACCGGCAAGACGATGGCAGCCGAGGTGCTGGCGAACGACTTACGGTTGAGTCTCTTTCGGATCGACCTGTCGGCGGTGGTCAGTAAGTACATCGGAGAAACGGAAAAAAATCTCCGGCGGTTGTTCGACGCCGCCGAGGACGGCGGCGCGATTCTTTTCTTCGACGAGGCGGACGCCCTATTCGGCAAACGGAGCGATGTGAAGGATAGTCACGACCGTTACGCCAACATCGAGATCAATTATCTCTTACAGCGTATCGAAGCCTATCGGGGGTTGGCCATTCTCGCTACGAATCGAAAGAGTGCGTTGGATCAAGCCTTCATGCGCCGGATCCGGTTCATCGTGGAGTTCCGTGCTCACGGCATCCAAGAGCGAAAGACCATCTGGGAACGGGTCTTTCCACGAGAAACAGAAACGGCCCAACTGGACTTCGATCGGTTGGTACAGCTCAACCTGAATGGTGGCAATATCAACAATGTTGCGATGAACGCCGCGTTTCTCGCAGCGGGTGCCGGTACACCCGTGACCATGCCGCTCATCTTTGAGGCGGCTCGGGCGGAGTTTCGCAAGCTGGAGCGACCCATTTACGAAGCCGATTTCCAATGGGATGAGGAAACGGAAGTGGTGGCATGAACGTCCGATTGCATATCGAGCGATTAATCCTGGACGACCTCCCTCTCCGAGGGAGCCAACGGGCACTTGTGCAGAGTGCCGTCGAGCAGGAATTGGCACGCTTGATTGAAGTGAATGGCGTTGGACAGGACACCATGGCCGGAGGCGCCCGCGCCTCTGTGCCTCAGGCAGTGATGCACATGGCAGAAGGTGCAAGTCCCGTCCAGCTTGGACGGCAGATTGCTCAAGCGGTGTATCAGGGAATTGGGACCAGTCACTCAGCGAAGAAACAGTAAGAGGAAGTTGTAGGCAAAGTGAGTAAGTGAGGGGCCGCGAGACTGAGGGAAGAGTGGGAATGGAACGGACTGCCGTACAAGCTGAAGCTGGAAGGAATCAGGCTCCTCGGTCAGGCTGTACTGGTCTTCTTCAACGCCAGTGTGCCTGTGGCACGCACACCATGGGTGGAGAACAGTGTGCGGAGTGTCAAAAGAAAAAACTGGGTGTCGGGGGTAGGCCACTGCAAACCAAACTGGCGATCAGTGAACCTGGCGATGTGTATGAGCA
>NZ_JBUBKD010000022.1:0-6743 GCF_054902215.1 Nitrospira sp. CMX1
TCTTCGACCGTCTGGGCGAGACGGGCCGGAAGCTTCTCCGCGCCGGTGAGGATCACCCGTACCGAACTGAATTGTTCCGGGGTGCAACGGCGGGAATAAAGCTGTAGGAACGTCGGTGTGGTGACGAGGAAGGTGATGCGATATTTCCTGATCAGTTCACCGATGGCCGCCGCATCGAGCGGCGACGGATGAAAGATCATCGGGGCGTTATTGGACATCACGAACCAGAACACCATGTATCCAAAGGAATGGAAGAAGGGCAGAATGCCGAGGACCCGTTCATCCTGATACAGATGAAGCATCTGTGTCGCACCCTGGCAGTTGGAGTCGACGCTGAAATGGGAGAGCATGACGCCTTTGGGTTCGCCGGTGCTGCCGCTGCTGAAGATGATGGTGGCCAGGCTATCGGGGGTGAGCGCGATGGTTTGTCCACAGGCCCGTTCGATGAGGCGGCAGGGAGCGAAGAGCGCCAGTAAGGCTGCTTGAAGTTTGTGCCTTTTGCTGATCGTTTTCGCAAGATCTTCCAGCCAAATGATTGACGGGCCCTCCGGCAGGTCGAGCTTGGCCTTCTCAACGAACAGACGGCTTGTCACAATGGTGCGAAGCCCTGCGATCTGTACCGCGGCTTCCAATCCGGACTTGCCGACCGTGTAGTTCAAGTTCACGATGGTCTTGCCGCAGAGAGGGACTGCCACATTCACCAAGGCACCAGCGACCGTGGGCGGCAGAAGCACGCCGACCCGCTCCTGGTCGCTCCAATAGGGGCGTAGCGTTCTGGCCAGCATGATCGACCCAATTAAGGCCTGCAACGACGACACATGCGGGCGATTCTGATCGGCCATGGCCAGGCGAAACGGGTGACGGCGCATCGAGCGAATAAATTCCCGATGAAGTGGCCGGCGATGCGGCTTTCTCAGCTGCCAGGCGGTCTCACCCAGCCGACGGATTGCTCCACGCAACTCATGGACCGAGGTCGTGGGTGGCAGCGGAGCTCCGAAGGAGACCGTGACGGGGTAGGGAAGCTGTTCCGGTAATTTCCACAGAAACCGACCCCGATTGAAGCTGAAGATGCTGCCCCAGACGCGATCAAGGTGCACGGGAATGATCGGAACGGTTCGCCCCTTGACGATCCGTTCAAATCCACGCCGGAACGGCAGGAGCGTGCCGGTGCGGGTAATCTGTCCCTCAGGGAAAATGCAGACGAGATCGCCGTGATCGAGCGCGGCACCTGCTTCCCGGAGTGCTTTGAGAATGACACGCAACCCACCATGGGACGAGATGGGAATCACGCCGAGCACCTTCATGAAGGGTTTGAAGAGAGGTAGTTCGGCATATTGAGCATCGACCACGAAGCGCACGGGGCGATCGAGACTGGCGATCAGGAGCAGTCCATCCACAAACGAGACGTGGTTGGGAACCAACAGGGCGCCTCCGGACGGCGGCATGTGCGCTTCTCCGATGATGCGAAGGCGATAGAGCGTGTTGGTGAGCAGCACGAGGATGAGTCGAAGCAGGGTATCGGGCAGCAGCCACAGGGCATAGAGCATACCGGCCAGGGTCATGCCGGCGGTCGCCAGGAAGATGCTGGTGGTCGAGAGTCCGGCGTTGGCCAACCATCCACCGGAGAGTGAACCGAGCAAGATGCCTGTGAAGACACAGGTATTGGACATGGAGATGACAGCTCCACGCCGATCAGGCGGTGATTTCCATTGGAGGATGGCGTTCAACGAGACAAAGATGAAGGCGCTGGCAATGCCGAGTGCGCCCAAGAGAAGAAATGTTCCCGAGAGTGGAGGTGCCAGAAGCCCAAGAAGGAGCAATGCGAGGAACACGCCGATCGCGCCCAAGGGGATCAGCCCGTACTCCACACGGTTGCGTGAAATCTTTCCCACTACAATGGCGCCGATGCCGATGCCGATCGACAAGAGCGTGAGCGGAAGCCCGGACATCGCGTCGGAGAGTCGGAGCACCGCTTTGGCGTAGACGATCACGTTTTGCATAAACAGACTGGCGATCGTCCAGAAGAAGATTTCCATGGGGATGGCCATCTGCAACATGCGTTCGGTGCGAATCGCCGCCCAGGCACCACGAACCGTGGCGCCGATACCACCCTCGGCGCGAGCCGGTGATACCGGTGGAATGGAGAACGCCGTGACGAGACCGACAACCGATAGTCCCGTCAGCACGAGCGGAGCCAGCCATGTGTGAGATCCGGCCGTCTGTAATAAGATCCCTCCGGCGGCTGTCCCTGTCAGGATGGCCGCAAAGGTCCACAGCTCAAGCAGACCATTTCCGGCAGCCAGACGTTCATGGGGGATCAGCTCCGGAAGAATTCCATATTTCGATGGGCTGAAGAGCGCACTATGCACACCCATCCCGCAGAGGACGATCAACGGAAGCATGCCGCCGGCAGGATTCAACCAGAGTGCGATGGTGCCGGCTGCCATCAGCAAAACCTCGACAACTTTGATGGTGAGGATGACGGTGCGCTTGCTGATACGATCGGCGAGGGTGCCGCCGACCAGCGACAGGAGTACCAGCGGTAGGGTGAAGATGACAAAGGCCGTCGCGGTTTGGGTTTGAGCGACGGTTTCCAGCTCAGGGCCTGGAGCCATTCCTGCCGTCGCCTGCCGGATGGCCAGCAAGGCGACCATCAGTTTCCAGGCATTGTCATTGAAGGCTCCGCAGAATTGGGCAATCAGGAGCCCACGAAGGGAGCGGGAAATTGGTTGTTGGGCCGGACCGGTCGTCGTGGTCATTCGTGCGGGCTATTGTGCCCGATTGTGAGGGGTGGGGGAAATAGGCAACCCTTCCAGTTCCATAATTCTCAGTGCATTGGTCGTTGGGCAGGGTCCTGGCCTCAGCCGGTAGTCGAACGTGAGAGTTCCGTCTGCCACCGTTTCTTGGAAATGGGCGTTTCGTAATCGTGGGATGGCCTGTTCCAGGTCCGCCAACTCCAAGTCATGCGTACTCACAAGACCAAATCCGTGCCCCTTCGAGAGTGCGGTGATATAGGCTTGGCTGCCGATGAGTCGTTCACGGTTGTTGGTACCCTTGAAGATCTCATCGATCAGAAAGAGCACGGGAGGCACGGTACGCTCCTGAGTCGCGTCGAGGATCGTTTTCAGTCGTTTCACTTCGGCGTAGAAGAACGAGAGCCCCGCATCGAGCGAGTCATCGACACGGATGCAACAAGCCAATCGGCTCCAGGTCCATTCAAATGAGCCGGCGCAAACCGGCGCGCCGGCCTGGGCGAGACAGAGGTTGATGCCGATGGTGCGTAAGAATGTACTCTTGCCGGACATATTTGAGCCGGTGATCAGGTAGATCGAGCCAAGTTCAGCCAGCTGGACATTGTTCGCGATGCGTGTCCGTGGGGATAGCAAGGGGTGTGCAAGCCGGCTTGCGCGGATGGTCGGGGGAAGCGCCTGTTGCCCCTCAGGGACGGTAAGCGGAGTCGGCCAAATATAGTCAGGATGGAGATACGCAAAGGTTGCGAGCGCCGACGCGGCTTCGACTTCCGCCAGCGCGTCGAGCCATTGCGGGAGGGCCTGTTGGATTCGGTCTTGTAGGTGGATCAGTCGCCGCAAGAACCAGAGGTCCCATGGGCCAATAGCATTGATCGTCAGATGGACGAGCGGATGGGCTTTAATGCTGATGGCGTGCAACGTACGTGCGACATCCTGGAGCTGTTGCGTGGGACTGACGTGGCCGATCAGGGTGGTCCAGGTTGTTGCGAGAGATGTTTCTCGCTGCGCGGCGTATCGTTCGATCGAGCCAAGGACCGTGGCCAGACGTTCGGTTTCGTGATGGAGGCCGACGGCATGCTCAAGCAACTCTTCTCCCTGATCGGTCATGAAGTAGATCAACACATAGGCGGCGAATGAGAACATCCAATAGCCAGGCAGCAATCCGAACAGCGTGGCGAGGCCGAGTCCGATCGTCGTCGAGGCAAGGAGTGCCTGGACGACAAGAATGGTATTCAGGTGGGGAAGGCCGAGCCGGTGCTCAATGACCGCGGCCAACCGCTTGCCGTTGATCTCTTGGTCGCCTGTGAGTTTGGCATCGAGCGTGAGTCTGTCGCGTAGCAAGGGGCGAGCGGTCAGTTCCTTGATCAGCGCGTGCCTGCGGCGCCACTGTGCGGAGGGGGGAGGCTGGTTGAGGAGCCAGCTGTGCAACCGCTCTCGACCCTGGTCCGAGATGGTGGTGTCGAGCAGATGGGTCAGAGAATGGGGACCAAAGAGGTCGAGATCGGCCGCGTAGGGATGAGAGCCCGGCTCGTTGGTCGATCTGGTCGGGATGTTTTTCCAATCCAACGCGATGCGGGCCAGATGTGTCTGTTTGATGTGTTTCCACTGGCGGAGCCGATGAATCTGGGTCTCCACCTTGTTATGATAGGCGGCAACCGTGATGAAGATTGCGAGGAATACGCCGACGGATAGGTTGCCGCTGTGGTACCAGTTGAGCTTATAAAGGGTGACGGTGCAGATGAGACCGATCACGAAGATGGCCAACCGCCATCTGGTGAATAGAGCGCTGGTTTTCGTGCCTTGACCAATCAGGCGGTCTGCGCGCCTGATAATCGTCTCAATCTGGATGGTGCGTGAGTGTGCCATAACAGGCGACCTTACTGGGAACCGGCGTGAACGTCAAATCCTGTCACCGCAGTGGAAGAATGGTCTTGGTGCAGTTAGTGATGAGTGAGCGCTGATGATGACGAACGGCTGGGTGGATGTGTGCATTCACGGTTCTCTCGATACAGGCGAACTGCTGAGTCGCCTTGACGACGCCACGGTGCAGGGGGCTTGGGAGGATGGGGGTGAGGTTCATCTCTATTGGGCGGAAACCCAGTGGACTGAAGAACGGCTCTCAGCCCTCCATGCAGCCCTTGCCGATCTGGCGTCGTCGAGCCAAGAACCGTCACTTTCCGTGATGCGTGTGCCGGCGCAAGATTGGAACGAAGCCTGGGCTCGTTCCGTTAAGCCCCTTCGTATCGGTCGATTCGTCATTCGCCCCAGTTGGGAACCGGTGACGCTTGGCCCTCGTGACCTCGAAATCATTTTGGATCCCAAGCAAGCCTTCGGCACGGGGCACCATGCGACGACACGCATGCTGCTGGAGTGGTTGCAAAAGGATATTCGAGGAGGCGAACAGATTCTGGATGTCGGAACAGGGAGCGCGATTCTGGCTATGGCTGCCGTCAAGCTTGGGGCGAGCTCCGCGATCGGTGTTGAAATCGATGCGGTTGCCGTAGACTGTGCGCGAGAGTATGTCGAACTGAATCATCTGGCGGATAAGATTGATATCGTGATCGGCACGTTGGCGGATCTGCCACAATCCCGGACAACGCCCGATTTCGTGCTGGCGAATCTTGATCGTCAAGCAGTTCTTGGCCTTGCCGAGGACCTGGTGAGTCTGGCGCGGTGTGGGGCACGAATCCATGTCTCCGGCATTCTGAGCGAGCAACGGGACGAAATCGTGGAGCGGTTTTCAGATCTTGGACTCGTCTGTTCGAAGCAACAGGAGGCGGAAGGTTGGGTGGCGCTGGCATTTCTCCGGCTGGAATCCTGTGAAGGGGAGGCGTGACCATGTCCACCAGGCCCTCGTACGCCCATGTGCATCAGATCAACATTTCCGATGGAGGTGTGCCGAAACTTCCTGTCTTGGAAGCCAAGATCGGAGAACAAGGCTTGGATGGCGATCGGCAACGTAACCTCAAGTTCCACGGAGGCCCAGACCGTGCCGTTTGTTTGTATTCCCTCGAGCTTGTTGAGCGATTACAAGATGAAGGCCATCCCATTGATCCTGGGGCAACGGGAGAAAATCTGACTTTGTCCGGATTGAACTGGGACCAGGTACGGCCTGGCCTCCGGTTGACTATTGGTCCTGAGATCCGACTCGAAGTGACGAGCTATACGACGCCTTGCAGCCATAATGGACGATGGTTTCGCGATGAAGACTTCTCACGCATTGCGCAGAAACTGAACCCCGGCTGGAGTCGGGTTTATGCGAAGGTGCTGCAGGGTGGAATTGTGAGACCAGGAGACGTCGTGACAATTGAATCGTAAAACGTGCAAAGTTTTGGGCTGAAGTTACGGGTTTCGGGTTTCTCGTCTCGGACGTAACGCGAAACTTTGAATTCGCAACCTGAAACATTTGACTGCCGAAAGACGAAGGACAAAGAGAATGGATCGCATACTTGAACCAGAGTTGATGGATGATCCCAAGCAGGCCGAGGCGTACGCGCGGGCGGACTTCGAGAAGGAGAACCAGGGATTTGTCGAGCGGTTCAAAGAATACTTCCCGGAGTTTTCTCAAGGGACGGTGCTGGATCTTGGCTGTGGTCCGGGCGATATCCCAATCCGTTTTGCCAAGGTCTACTCAGCCTGCCGGGTCATTGGAGTGGATGCTTCAATTCCGATGATTCAGCTGGGAGAGCAGGCGGTAAAGGAAGCGGGCTTATCCGATCGCATTACGCTGCGCTGCGAACGGTATGAAGAAGTTGCTGGTGCGAGAATCACTGATGCCGTGATCTCGAACAGCCTGCTCCATCATCTGCCCAATCCTTTACAGTTCTGGCAAAAGATTCGCCAGCTCGTGAAGCCAGGCGCGCCGGTATTGGTGATGGATCTGCTCCGCCCAGATTCGCCGGAAGCAGCACAAGCCATCGTCGATCAGTACGCCTCCAACGAGCCGGATGTTCTGAGGCGTGATTTTTACAATTCGCTGCTGGCAGCTTTTAC
>NZ_JBUBKD010000023.1:0-33688 GCF_054902215.1 Nitrospira sp. CMX1
TGAAAATCAGTGGCCACAAGATCCGGTCAGCGTTCGACCGGTATAACATCGCGAGTGAAGATGACCTTCGTGAGGCTGGAAGCGGCTTAATCGCTGCATCCAGAGAAAAAGGGTACACTTTCGGTGACACTGGGGACAGTTGATCGGGAGGATAGTGTCGGGGGAAAACTCACAAGCCATTGAAGTGTGGCGGAGGGGGCGAGATTTGAACTCGCGGATGGGTTACCCCATCTCCGGTTTTCAAGACCGGCACGTTCGGCCGCTCCGTCACCCCTCCGTGTCTGAGATTCGCTGTAAAATCAATGGATTCGTTGGTAAGCGTCTGAACCCCTTCTCGATGAGGGTCCGGCTGGGGCGCGTTTTCTGGGTTAGTTACCCTCCTCGGACTTGTCTCCAATAGCTCATCGTCCAGACGCTGGACCTGGTGTCGATGGTCTCCCTCAAAGAGGTGCGAGTATACATCCAACGTGATGTTGATGCTACTGTGACCGAGTTGTTGTTGGATATATTTTACGTTCGCATTCTGTTGAATCAACAGGCTGGCGAAGGTGTGCCGCAGGTCATGGAATCGTACCCGACGCAGCCCAGCCGCTTCTAGACAGGCGTAGAAGCCTTTCCTGAGAACCTCATTCGTCATACGGTTGCCATGTGGCGTCAAGAATACCCATTTCGGGAAAGCGTATCCCTTCATCGAGCTTTCAAGCTGAAGACTTTCTTTCAACTTGAGCAACTCGGCTTGTAACTGGGGAGATACATCTACGCGCCGAATCCGGTTGGTTTTGGTGGATGTCTCTTGCCGTCTGACAACATTATGCCGGACTTCAATGAAGGATCCCAGGAAGTCAATGTCTTCCCATTGGAGGCCGATCAATTCTCCCTCTCTCATGCCTGTCCGTACAGCACAAAGGAAGAGCGGATAGAGAAACGAATACCGTTCCTTAGTGGTGGCAAGTAAAGCCTTGACCTCGATTGCGGTCAGCGGTTCGATATGGGCGCTTGAGGCCTTACATCCCTTCACGATCATCCCAACTTTGGACACAGGATTTGCGGTAACGGTGCCATCGTCAATGGCATGGTTGAACATTTCTCGCAGCGGAGTCAGGATATTCAAAATCGTCCGCTTCTTGAGCCCCTGGCTGTTCCAGGTGGCGACCAAGTCTTTCACATCCTTTCTGGTCACCTGATCCAAGGTGCGAGAGCCTAGGGCAGGGTAGAGGTGCTTCTTACAAACCTGCCGATAGCCTGAAGCTGTTGAGAATTTGCAGTTGTTATCCACATAGGCACTGAGCCAATTCTCCATGTACCCTTTCAGGGTTGGCATGTTCTGTTCGGGTTGTGAAAAGACTACAGGACTGCCATTGGCCTCGGCCCATCTGATCTTTGCTTCAATCTTCTTGGCAAACTCTAAGGCGACTTTCTTGTCAGAGAACCGCTTCCTCTTGCGGCTGTTATTGTGGATGATGGAAACCCACCAGCCAGACTTTCCAGTTCGTTGTGTAACTTTGACTCCCAATTCATCCTCCTTGGATTAGACGTTTCTGCCTACAGCATGATTGGTTGACATGTTGTCACCCATCTTTCTTCCTGCTCTCAGTCATCATCCACACGCGGCGTAGTGCTATAATGCTGGCATAATATCTAATGGCACTGCAACAACGCTATTGACGTCCATAGCAGGGCACAGTAGGGTGTGAGCAATGGAATAGGATACCTCATCCAAGGAGCAGTTTAATCTCTGCATCGATTCTCGGTTAGCGATGCAGACGAAGATCCTGGCCATTCAGCAAAAACGGCGACCACATGCCATAGTGGAGGAAGCCCTTCGTGACCTTCTCAAGAAGTATAAGGTCAAAGGAAAAACCTATGATGGGGTATTAGGCTACATCCGTCCTGTGCCGCGCCTCTTGCATCTCTCGTAGAGTATTTTCAACCAGAGCATCGATATCGACTTTTGTGACCTGCCGCCTGGTCAAAAACTGGTCAATATCCGTCGGACGAATAAGCACCTTGGTCCTATGGCCAGCTTGATAGCACGGTAAGCCATCAGCGAGCCAACGCTTGACCGTACGGGCAGAAACGCCCGCCCAGGCAGCTGCTTCCTTTAACGGGAGAAATCCTGGACGCTCCATCATTCAGTGACCAATTAGTTAACGCTCAGCACCCCTGCCGATGTGGCCTAGTCAGTGAATCGTCTCGAAACGCTTTCCTAATAGTGATCCACTGTTCAGTCATTGCTCTCTCAAGCACTTATGAGAAGGTTCAGATTTTATAACCATACCGAAAAAGTAGGGGTGGCCACAGAAGCGAAGGGACTCCGGTGTTGGTTCCGGCCGCGTTCCGGGAGGCACTCACCAAGGTCTGCAGAGCGGCGGAGTGGCGGACGCATGTCCGCTGAGGCACCGCGTCTCGAGACGCCGTGCCAGGTGAAGTCTGGCACCGTCGTGTCGCACAACGCGACTCGACCGTGCCGAGAGAATAGCCGTCGCCCATCAAGGGGCGTGGCACGCCCGTGGCAACCGCGCCACCTCAGACGGTGTCACGGTCGCAGCCGTGCGTAGCCACAGTCGCGGAGATTCTGTTGCGCCCTCGATGTGGGTGAGGGGCTCAACACGGTATTGAGAAGAAGTTGGTGTGCGAGTCCGCTGTGTGGGGCCGTTCATGATCGGTCCAGCTCTCGGCTGTCACAGGCATATGGTTGATCAGTGAGGTCGCAGAGGAATCGAAGAGGTGGAAGCCCTTCGCCCTCACGATCTCTTCCTTGACGAGTTATAACATAAGTGTTATAGTTCATCCACATGGCCTGGACAGTAGTCTACTATGAGACGGCACAGGGAGATCAACCGATAGAGGCATTTCTCGACGCCTTGTCCCATGGGGCACGAGCCAAATGCCTGGCCTATATCAGTCGGCTAGAAATTGATGGCACGCGTCTTCCCGCCTCGATTGCGGCACATGTCCGGGGGAAGATCTGGGAGCTGCGTCCGGAATGGTCGGGGACGGAGTACCGGTTCTTTTATGCCGCACTCGTAGGACAGCGGTTCATCATCCTGCATGCGATCCAGAAGAAGCGGCAGAAACTGCGAGAACGAGACATCGCCCTCGCGGAGCAACGATACGAGGACGTCAAGCGAAGGAGTCACGATGAAAACACATAGACAGTACATCAACGAACAGATCAAGAAGGAACCAAAGTTCGCCGAGGCTCTTGCGAAGGCGGAGCAAGAAGTGGGGATTGCCGTGGAGCTGGCGAAGCTGCGGGAACGACGCGGGCTCAGTCAGACCGAGCTCGCCAAACTCACCGGTATGAAACAACCGCAGATTGCCCGCTTGGAAAGCGGGGCCCATTTCCCCGCGTTTCCAACCCTGCAAAAGCTTCTCGGCGTGCTTGGTGGCAAATTGGAACTAACAGCGGATGCCTGCCATCTCGTTCCAACACGACTGAAGGTCGCCAGCGCGCGCCGGTAGTGCGTCCTCAGCATCCAGAGTGCAGAGAGACTCAAAGTCGAGGGAAGAGAGACCATGAAACCCCGCGCCGTGAGGCGACACAAACATCTCCAGCTCGATCAAGCGAAGCTGACGCGCGTGAAGACCATGCTTGGTACCATAACGGAAACCGAAGCCATCGAACGCGCCCTCGCGCTTGTGGTGGAGGAGGGCAGGCTCGATCAACCGTTGAAGCGGATGAAGAGACACATGCAGCTGCAAAGAGTCTATCGATGAGATGCGGCGCCTCGTTCCTGATACCAACCTCTTCTTCGACTAGCTGCACACTGAGGAGCGTCGTGACGCGGAATCAACGGGACTTTCTCGCCATCCAGCCCATTCGTCCCTTCAAACTCAGTCTGGTATAAGAGTCGCCGGAAACGTCTGATCGTTTCGCACGCCGCTCGTCTCTGATTCTCATCCCTTCTTTACTACAACTATGGTGTTACTTCCCCTGCAGCCTCGAAAGCCGTTCGGCGTTCCACCGTTCAGCGACCATCTGGCACGTAGTCGGTCGCCTGCTACCCGACAAGCGTGTCAAGGTCAACACCGTCTCGAAGCCGACTCTTTGACTTTCTTCCACCGCGGCGAACGGGCGTTCTCTTTTCGGTCTATCTGAAGCGGACCTTTTCGCCTCGTCTGGTGAATCTGCTCTGCCATGCCTGCTGTTGATGAGCGGGACCAGCTTGTGGTTTCAGGTTCGGTGCCTGTGGGCATCCGGCCTCCGCCCTGGCTTTCCACCCGCGGGCTGCGTCGATCATGCCCGCGCGCCGCCTCTGAGCGGCTTCTTTCCGCGGTCATTCCTCCGCTTCGCGCCCACCGGCCCGCCAGGTGCCGACGGCCTCTCTGTCTCCTTTGTCGTCGCTGTGTGGCCTCCACTGCCTCGTGAGAGGCCAACACATCAACTCTAACTAAAGGAGACAACACATGGCACCTCACGACAAAAAACCCAAGCCGGTCACCACGCTTCGATGCAGCAGCATCAAGGCGAGCATCTGGAAGAACGAGGGCATGAAAGGCCCGTTCTACAACGTGACTGTAGCCCGCTCGTACAAGGGCCAGGATGGAGTCTGGAAGAATTCCGAATCCTTCGGTCTGGCGGACCTGGACGCGCTCGTGGCGGTCGCCCAACAGGCGAAACTCTGGGTCACCGAGCGGTCAGACCGCTGACCGTCACGGGAAGCCTCCGGCCCTCGCGCCGGGGGCTTCCTGCATCTGAAGAAAGGAAAGAAGACGATGAAGAGCTATCAGGAATTTGCGACGCATCTCGATCAGCTGCTTGGAGGTGTCCATGCTGTCCGCATCACGGTGCCCGGCTACATGCCGCTCTCGGTCGAGGAGATTGGATCCAGTGGAGACGGATACCGGCTGGTGTCCTTATGCCATTACGGCGAACAGAACGGCGACCTCATGCGAGATCCCGACATCGTATTTCTGTCGGTATGACGAGGCGGGCAGACGCACCCATGTCCTGCCCACGCTAAAACAGGACTTGACGGAGTTTGCCGAGAGCTGGTTTGCCAATCTGAAGGATCAGGGATTCTTTGCCCCCACCGCGGTTCGAGAGATCCTGTCCCCGTGATCGTCTCGATCCATTCCGGGGGCATGACCTGATCAGATCATGCCCCCGTCAAAAGGAAACTCTTACAGAACATGTAACCATTGAGGCTTACCGCTTCGTGCCGAGAAAGAGAAAGCTGCTGGTCCTGACATTGTTGAGGGCGGCACTGTAGAGCCGGTTGGTCGCGGCATCGTACAAGGCCATCCCCGTAAGCGTCTCGGTTCCCTGGCGACAGGCGCCACCTCCGAATGTCAGCGAGGTATGAAACCCATTGCCCTTGGTCCGAGGAGACAAGGTTCCAGCAACGGTGCATCCCTCCGATGAATAACCGGAAAGCGTCCCGGCTGAATCCACGGTCACCGTGACCGTGTGGTTGTCGGTACGGAGTCCTGAATAGGTCCCGGCCACAAGAGCCAGGTTCGGGGCCGACTCAGAGTCAGCAGCGTACGTACTCGTAAAGCTTTTTGCCTCACCAATAAAGTAGGCCATCGTCGCGTGAAAGCTCTTGTTCGGTACATAGCTGCCACTCATCGTCGCCGCGCGAATGCCAGCGCCTTCCACATTGAAATCTCTGGTGTTGGAGGAACCGAAGGAGCCGAGGTGCGACGTGCCGGTTCCCTGCACCAGTCCGGCCAGGATATTGGGATTGTCTTGTGCCGTATAGAACAGCCAATAGGAGCTGTCCCCTAGAACCAGTCCAGCGACGGCGCGGCCTGTAGAAGTAGTGCCCGCCCAGCGACCTTCAGCCGAGGTGGCCGCAGGCTGCGATAGGGAAGACACGTCGCTCTCGCGATACCCCCCGCCACAGGCGGCGGGGGCGAACCCGCTATTGAAACAGTTGGCAAAGCTGCCACAGGCCACGAGCCCACTCATCAGGCCGAGGGCCAGAAGGCATCGAATAACGTGTGTCCCGGTCATGTGCATGGTGATGCCCGCAACAACGTATGAGGGGTTCCCTGTCACAGGATAACAGGAAGAGATCCCCCCTCAAATCGAGACCCCCGAATGGCTGGAAACCCAACCAGCCGACTCCTCATGACAGCCTGTATCGCTTGCCGGAGGGGCTTATGAACCGGCCGTCCGGGACCCGTTTCTGGCGTCGTGTGTGCAGCGTGACCGGTTGATCTCTGATCTTGGTTGGTGTCGGCAGAGGGATGATGTAAGACCGATTTTAAGAGGTTGCAGGATATGGCCTCAAGGCCCAGTTGTCTTACATATGTGGTGTGTTGTATGCTGCTTTCCATGAGTTTTGATGCCGCTCATACTTTTGGTCACCGGAACGTTGGACTGACCCTGACTCTGTTGGGTCTGTGGGGATGACCACGAAACGCACCACGACGATCACCGTCGATCTGGGGGAGCTGAAAGCGCCCTGGCAGGCCTATTGTGAGCAGCAGGGCGTCACACCGAGCCATGCCCTTCGGCAGGTCCTGCGGCAGGCGCTGGATCAGCCGGCGCGACTGTCATCTGCTCCTCGGCTGCGCGTCACTCGTCGGCGAGAGCGAGCCACCGCCCGCATGAAGCTAAATGTGACCCCCTCTGAACTCGCCGCGCTGCGAACCTGTGCCCAGCACGAGGGCTATCAGCCGACGGCCTGGGTGGTCGCGATGATCCGCACCAAGTTGACCGGGGAACCGCATGTCGGACAGCCAGAACTCGCCGCCCTGACCCGCTCGAATCACCAGCTCCTCGCCTTGGGAAGGAATTTGAACCAGATTGCGAAGGTCTTGAATACCGCGCCCCAGAACCGTGCCGCGTTTCGGGTAGAAGCGATCACTGAACTCTCCCGCGTGATTCAAGCCCATACGAAGAAGGTGTCCGATGTCTTGCGCGGGACGGTGGCACGCTGGTCTCTCCAATGAGTCCTTCAATTAGTCCAATCGACCTGAAGCTGGATGAGTGGGGGTGTCGGCTCTTCAATGTCTCAACAGAAACTCTTCCGCGGCCGAGGTCCAGCAGGAGTGTTCGTCTTGGTTCCGCTAAGTTCGTAAGCACTGGCGGACGGCTCAGCACGGCACAGGCTCGTGCGACCTATGTGCGGCAGAAACTGCAGGCCATGGTCCGCCGCTCGCCACAAGTCGTGGTGAAACTCGTCAGGGCGCCGAAAGGGATGAAGGGCATCTCGAACAACCTCACGTATATTTCGCGCGATGGGCTCCTCGACATCGAGGATCAGGACGGCCAGGTGATCCGGGGGGAAGAGGCGGTGGCCGATCTAAAAGTCCAATGGCGGGACGGCGGCATGCCGATCCTCGCGGACTCGACCATGCGCGATGCCTTTCATCTCGTCCTCTCCATGCCGACCAGGACCGATCCGTTATCGGTGCAGCGCGCGGCGCGTGACTTTGCGACGCGGGAGTTTTGGGGATATCAGTACGCGATGGTCCTCCATACGTTTGAGACCGATCCAGATCCGCATCCCTCTCCGCATCCGCATGTGCATCTCACGGTGAAAGCGGCGAGCCTCGACGGAGTCCGCCTCAATCCGAGAAAGGCCGACCTGCAGCGTTGGCGGGAGGGGTTTGCAGAGGCCCTCCGGGAGCATGGGATTGAAGCCACGACCACGAGCCGGATTCATCGGACGACGCATGAACGCTGGACGGTGCGGCATCTGCAGGAACCAAGCAAAAAAGGGGAGACGCTGGAGCGGCAGAAACGCACCACGCGCCGACATGCACGAGTCCAGGACGTCATGCGGAATTATGAGCAGGTGATGAGGACGTTAGCCCGGTCGGATCGGGGGGAAGATCGGCAACTGGCGGCGGATCTGGTGCACTACTTGAGCGAGAGGTCGCGGGACGTCGCGAAGACTCGGTCGCCGGAACGTGATCGGTCTTCGTAAGGTACTGCACCATCCATTTCTTGGCTAGAGGACGATTGATACGGCAATACACGGTCGGTAGGGATGGGTACCCGTACGTTCCTTCGCAAGTAATTAAAGAATGGGAAGAAGGACGAACTAGTGGTACCGTACGATGCTGAACGATGGGTGGGATATCGTTATGGATTCGATCAAAAACATGAGCAAGATTCGAGAGGGCACACGAGACGTATGTTCCTAACTACTCCCCTGTTAAGTCGAGGCATGCTTGACGTTAACGCATAGTGATTTGCCGCAAGAAAAGGGGTAAGCTTCACACGCTTTTCTTCCTCATGGTGAACAGATCGGTCGATGGACAATCTCCTCACAAAAGAACAAATGGAGGCGTTGGAGCAGGTTGGGTGTAAGTTCACTCCGGGTGGCTCTCACAGTAGTCGAACAATAATGTTGACTGAGCTGAAGCGGGTGCTTGATGCGGTGGCAGCCGGTTCGCTTCCAGACTCATACCATCTAGCTATTGCGACGGAAAACGTGCTCGGTAAGGGCACGGATAGCACCCGTCAGAAATCGTTTCGCCATCTACGTGAGCTGTATGGGCTTTCGGAGGCCGTGCCTCTCTTCGCTACCTTCCGACGGCTGTATATCGCAGATCCGCAAGGGATCCCGCTGCTCGCGTTTCTCTGCGCGTGGAGCCGAGACCCGTTACTTCGCGCAACGACTCCAGCTGTATCGCCAATTTCTGAAGGAACAATAGTGAGCGCTGGGGATTTAGCAAAAGCGATTGCCGAGGCATTTCCTGGCCAGTATTCAGAGCTCAACCAGAACAAGATCGCACGGAATGCAGCGTCCAGTTGGACACAGTCCGGCCATTTGATTGGTCGGGCGAAGAAAGTGCGTCGACGAGTACAGCCGACCGTGGGCGCAGTGACAATGGCCTTATGGCTCGGTGATATCGCAGGCTTCCACGGCGGGGCCTGTTTTACAAGCCCCTGGTGTCGATTGCTGGATCTGAGCGTAGATCAAGTAAGAGATCGAGCAATGGAGGCGCATCGACACGGACTGCTCACGATGCGGGCCGTTGGCGAAATTGTGGAGTTAACCTTTCCCGGATTTCCCGTAATTGAGCAAGTGTCGTCATGAATGCCATTGATCGATTGATCGCGAATTACCAGCGGCAAGTGTCTCTTCCTTGGGCTGCCAATCTCGCAGGCAAACAACGCATATGGTTTGCGGTATACCCCCCAGCCGAGGAGCGGCGTGTCAGGGCGAATCTGCAACAATTCGAGGCGGCGACACACGCGGCTAAACACGGGTGGTTGGCGGCAGACCTAACCAGGCTCCTGCCGGAATGGCTCTCGCAGCATGAATATCGCGAAGGAATTTTTGCCGAACCACAGTTCCTGTCATCGCATCAGGATCTAGAAGAGCTTGCCGTAGAGAGGGTGCAGCAGGCCTGCACTGCGGAGGAAGCTGATCTGAATGCAGTTGTGGTAGTTCTGGGGCTTGGCAGCCTCTTTGACTTCATCCGAGTCTCCCGGTTGCTGGATTTGGTGGAAGGCACCATTCGCGGTCGGCTGCTCGTCTTGTTCCCTGGCGAGTATCGTCAAAATAGCTATCGCTTTATGGATGCGCGAGACGGATTTAACTATATGGCGGTTCCCATCACCACTACGGAGAGTTTCTTGAGATCATGAAAAACCGGGAAATCTATTGGCGTGACCCCCTCACAGCGGAGTTGCTCAACAACGGCGTCTCCAAAGTTGCTGAGATCGAGAACGACCCGGAGCAGATCAAGACGCTGCGATTTGAGCTAGAGACGTTCGTGTGTGATGGGGAATATGCACGCGGCCTTGAGCGTATTCTGAAAGCCTACCTCGATGGCCTCAATCGTGAGGAGCAGAAAGCTGTCTGGGTCAGTGGATTTTTTGGAAGTGGCAAGTCGCATCTTGTCAAAATGTTGCGATACCTCTGGGAGGACTATTGTTTTCCAGACGGCGCTACCGCTCGATCATTAGCCAAATTGCCCTCAGAAGTGTCTGACTTGCTCGCTGAACTCAGTAACCGGAGCAAAGCGTATGGAAGATTACGGGCGGCAGCTGGGACGCTCGGAGCTGGCAATATGGAGAATGTACGCCTTGCCTTCGTGCAGCTAGTTCTCCGATCAGTAGGCCTTCCAGAAACACTCTCACAGGCTAGATTCCTGTTGTGGCTATCCAGTTCAGGTCTCTCCGAGCAAGTGGAGAGCGCCCTCAAGAACAAGAATCGCAACCTCCAGAAGGAAGTCCGTAACCTAAAGCTCTCGACACCACTTGCAGAAGCGCTACTAGAGGCGGACCCTAAATATGGCACGGTGGCTAATGCGCAGGCCGCGTTGCGCGCAGAGTTTCCGGATAACACGTCTCCTACCATCAATGAAAGCCTTGAACTGATTCGCCACGTGTTTGGCCAAGATGGAAAGTTGCCCTGTACCTTGCTCGTTGTGGACGAAATCCAGCAGTTCATCGGAGAGAAGATCCCTCGAGCGATGGATGTGCAAGAAATCGCAGAGCATTGCTGCAGGAGCCTTGATCGACGGCTTCTGCTTGTGGGTACCGGCCAGTCCGCCCTGACGACCACGGCCAGTTTAGGCCGACTGCAAGCTCGCTTCGCCGTCCGTGTGCAACTCTCCGATACTGATGTGGAGGCGGTGATTCGCCAAACGGTGTTGCAAAAGAAGCCGGAGCGAGAGGAACACATCCAGAACATCATAGAAGCCAATCAGGGCGAAATCAGCCGGCATCTTCAAAACACCAGACTCGCTGCGACTCATGCGGATGAGCCGTTCTATATTCCCGATTACCCGCTTCTCCCAACACGGAGACGTTTCTGGGAGCGGGTGCTGCGCAATACCGACCACTCAGGGACTTCGGCGCAGTTGCGCACTCAGTTGAAGATTGTATTCGATGCGACGAGAGAGACGGCCGAGAAACCCATTGGGACAGTTGTCCCGGCGGATTTCATCTATGACCAGATCGCGACAGATCTACTCAATACCGGCGAACTGGAGCGGGAATATGATGAGATCATCAAGAAGCAACGCGACAAGACCCCGCAAGGTGAGCTTCGCTCTCGTCTCTGCGCGTTGATATTCCTCATTAACAAATTGCCAACGACACCGGGGGCTGACGATGGCATCCGGGCAAACGCCGAAACCTTGGCGGATCTCCTCATCTCGGATTTGGTGAAAGATGGGGCTGTTTTCCGACAAGAGATTCCGAAGCAGCTGAAGCAGCTGGTGGATGCCGGTCATCTCATGCTGGTCGGGAACGAGTATCGACTCCAGACTCGTGAGGGAGCGAAGTGGACTCATGACTTCAATCGGCGTCGCACCAGTGTCCTGAACGATGAGGCACGTATTAACGGGAGGCGTGATGAGTTACTACGTGATGCGGTGGCGCAGGCACTCCGACCCGTCTCGTTGCAACATGGGGTATCACATCAAACACACAAACTGATTCATGAACTAAGTACCGTAAAGCCGGCTGAAAGCAAAGAGGCGATCACCCTGTGGTTGCGTGATGGATGGAATGACGAAGAAAAGACAGTGGTAAATGACGCGCGTGCAGCTGGCACAGACAGCCCGATGCTGTTGGGTTACTTGCCGCGATTGTGCCATGAGGAATTGCGACAGGCCATCGCCTCTGAGATGGCAGCAACCGAAACGCTCAATGCACATGGGACCGTGACCACGCCTGAGGCCATCGAGGCAAGAAAAGCGGTAGAAACGCAGCAAATGGTGGCCACTCATAAAATAAGGGAACTGCTAGGTCAGATAGTGGGCGGCTCCAAAGTGTTTCTGGGTGGTGGTGAAGAGGCGTTTGGCATTGAGTTAGCAGACAAGGTGGAACAAGCAGGCATCGGATCACTGGTCCGGCTCTTCCCTAAATTTGGCGATGCGGACCATGCTAATTGGGGCCAAGTGGTAAATCGTGCCAGAGCGGGCGATGTGGGCGCGCTTGGGCAAATCGGTTACCGGGGTGAAACGAGCCAGCATCCCGTCTGTCGACAAGTGCTCGGTTTGATCGGGGCTGGCAAAAAGGGAAAGGACATTCGCGATTACTTCAAGTCCGCTCCATTCGGGTGGCCGCAGGATGCGGTAGACGGTGCGCTGTATACCCTCATGGTGGCGGGGAACGTCCGCGCGACAGTCAACGGTCAAGCGGTACAGACTAAAGATCTTCCGCAAAACCAGGTGGGTGCGGCTAGTTTCTATGTCGACGTGCCGCCGCTCAACGTAATCCAGCGGCTCGATCTGAAAGCGCTGTTTCAAAAAGCTGGCCTGGCCACGAAAAACGGCGAAGAGTCGTCAGCGGCCGCCGATTTTCTCTTGAAACTACTCGCGCTCGCGGAGAGTGCAGGTGGGGAGGCTCCGCGTCCTGCAGTCCCCGAGCCACAAGCCATTCGCGATCTTCTGTTGTTGAGTGGCAATGCACAGCTGCTCGCAATTCATGACAAGAAACCTGAACTGGAGGGGTGGATCGCAGCATGGAAGAAAGCTGCGGAGGGAATCGCGAAACGGGTTCCGGCCTGGCAGTGTCTCCTTGAGCTCCATAATTTCGTGAGCGGGATGCCAGATGCAAAGAGTTGGACGGAATCTATTGAAGCGATTATCAGGAATCGCACGCTCTTAAATGATCCGGACCCGGCTCCTCCGATCACCCACAAGATGACGCAGGTGCTTCGCGAAGAGATGGCAAAACTTCAACATGATATCACCGCGGGCTTTGAAGCAGGGGAACGTCGTCTTGCTCAATCGGATGTGTGGCAGCGGTTGAAGGCCGAGCAACGAAAAGACCTCGCAGCCCGATGCGCACTGTCTCCGCCGCCGGCAATGCCAGTTGGAACCGAGTCAGAACTCCTTACTGCGCTCCGAAGCAGTTCGTTGTCAGAACGGCGTAATCTGTTGGATGCCATTCCACAACGATTCACGCGTGCGTTGGAAGAAGCAACCAGACTTCTGGAGCCAAAGGCGGTGCGCGTAACGCTGCCATCGGTCACTATCAAGAGCGAAGCTGAACTCGATGCCTGGCTGGATGATGTCAGAGAGCAGATTGCCGAGAAGCTCAAGAATGGCCCTGTGATTCTATGAAGGCGCTCGCTTCTGAACTTCGCAAACAGCTCGGCAAAACCGTCCTTCAAGCGCGAGAGGTTGCCGAGATTGGGGCGAGGAAGGCCCTCGAAGCGCTCGCGGTGCACGAACCAGATCCGTACAAACATCTCAGTGAGGAGCAACGCCTCCTTCGTCGAGCCCTTCGGGCACAAGCCAGGCAATTGGGTGATGAGGAGAGCCGCACCAAGAAGGGTGCCTATGAGATCACCCATCTCAAGGAAAAGGTCGCCTACGACCAGTGGCATCGACTGCTCTTCGCCCGATTTCTCATTGAGAATAGCCTGCTCATCTCACCGGAGCATGGTGTCGCTGTATCATTCCATGACTGTGAGGAACTCGCGCCAGCGCTCGGGCTCCACGATGGCTGGGCCGTAGCAGCCAAATTTGCTGCGGCAGAATTGCCGGAGATCTTTCGCGAAGATGACCCAACGGGACGCCTCGACCTCCCGGTTGAAGATCGCAACCCTCTCATTCAGCTCGTCACTGGTCTGCCGGCAAAGGTATTTCTGGCCGACGACTCTCTTGGCTGGGTGTATCAATTCTGGCAAGCCAAACGGAAAGACGAGGTGAACGAATCCGGTGCCAAGATTGGCGCAGACGAATTATCCCCGGTCACCCAGCTCTTTACCGAGGACTATATGGTCCTCTTTTTGCTGCATAACACCCTCGGCGCGTGGTGGGCGGGCAAGCTGGCGCTAGGTGATCCCAGTAAGTTCAAAGTCGGAACAGAGGAGGAGGCCAGGAAGGTTGCCGCTTTGCCCAGCGTCGAATGGACGTATCTTCGGTTCATCAAGAATGAAGCCGGTGAATGGCAACCAGCAGCCGGCACATTCGACAGCTGGACCAAAACGGCAAATGAAATTCGCGTGCTCGATCCCTGTATGGGCAGCGGACATTTTCTGGTGGCGGAATTGCCAATTCTCGTGGCCATGCGCATGGCGGAAGAAGGTCTGGTTATTCAGGATGCTGTTCTCGCCGTGCTCCGAGACAACCTCTATGGGCTTGAACTCGATTTTCGCTGTACCCAGATCGCTGCGTTCAATCTTGCAATGGCCGCTTGGAAGCTGGCGGGGTATCAACAATTGCCGCCGCTCAACCTCGCCTGCTCGGGTCTCGCTCCTCGAACAAAACTAGAGACGTGGACGAAGCTTGCCAATGGCAACGAACGCCTCCGAGAGGGGATGGAACGGCTCTACCAGATATTCAAGGATGGTCCGACGCTGGGAAGCCTCATCAACCCACGAAAGTTTGGGGGTGATCTGCTGACCGCAGAATTCCATGAACTGCAGCCTTTGGTTCAGAAAGCGCTAGAACGGGAAGGCGAGCGGGGAGATGAGATCGGGCATGAACTAGCAGTGACTGCCAAAGGTCTGGCTCAAGCTGCTGAGATCCTAGCGGGACAGTTTACACTGGTCGTTACGAATGTGCCGTACCTGGGCCGAGGAAAGCAGGACGATGCACTCAAGGACTACTGTAAGTCTGTTCACCCCCTGGCGAAGGCAGACCTCGCTACCTGCTTCGTGGAACGGTGCGTCGAATTCTGTAGGAGCGGAGGCAGTACTGCTCTTGTCACACCACAGAATTGGCTTTTTCTAGGGTCATACGAATCCCTCCGGAGCGATCTGTTCCGCCGAACATCGTGGAACTTAGTTGCTAAGCTCGGTCCTGCGGCTTTTGAGGACATGAATTGGTGGGCAGCTAACACCGTACTTTTTGTTCTAAGTCAGGGTGTGCCCAACACATCCCAGACTATTGGCGGCCTCGATGTCTCGGGGCCGAGGGACCCACAAACCAAAGCGGTTCTCCTACATACCTTGCCGACAACATCAGTCAACCAGTTAGCTCAACTCAACAACCCCGATGCTCGTCTGCTTCTATCCTCCCTTCCGGATCTTCCGCTAATGCAGGATTACGCCGAGGCGCTGCAAGGCATTTCCCCAGCTGACTTTCCGCATTTCGGACGACTCTTCTGGGAACTCCACATATTCACAGAGTGGCGTTTCTGGCAAAGTACCATTGAGGAGACGATACCCTATGGAGGAAGAGAGCTATTACTCTGGTGGAATGACGACTTGTTGAGCGCGATTGAACAAGGGAACGCTTTCCTCCGCGGAGAAAGGGCGTGGGGAAGAACTGGAGTTGTAGTTCGTCAGATGCGGCATCTTCCATCAACGCTCTATATGGGGGAACCGTTTGATACCAATTGTGCAGTCATTCTGCCAAGGGACCCTTCATTGGTTCCGGCAATATGGACATTCTGTTCGTCTAATGACTTCTTACAGGCGGTTCGTCAGATCGACCAAAAGACAAACGTCACCAATGCTACTCTCGTCAAAGTCCCTTTCGATCTCACTCGCTGGCAGCGGGAAGCCGCTGAGAAGTATCCTAACGGCTTGCCAAAGCCCTTCTCAAGCGATCCGACGCAGTGGCTCTTCAGTGGCGATCCAAAGGGCTCGGACCATCCGCTTCAGGCAGCGGTAGCGCGACTCCTCGGCTATCGATGGCCTCGCCAAACCGGCTCCAATTTCCCTGATTGTCCAGCATTGGGCGAGGACGGTTTGGAGAAGTTCGTAGATTCCGACGGGATTGTCTGTATTTCTGCCATCAAAGGTGAGGAACCAGCCGCGGAGCGTCTACGTGCTCTTTTGGCTGCAGCCTACGGCTCGGAGTGGACTGCGGCCAAGCAAGCTGAACTCCTCGCACAAGTCGATCATGCCGGCAAGTCACTCGAAGACTGGATTCGGAATGGGTTCTTCGAGCAACACTGTGCACTCTTTCACCATCGCCCGTTCATCTGGCACATCTGGGATGGCCAAAAAGCTGGCTTCAGTGCTCTGGTCAACTATCATCAGCTCACCAAGGGGAACTTGGAGAAGCTGACCTATTCGTATCTCGGTGACTGGATCAGTCGTCAGAAAGCAGCAGTTTCAGCCGGCGACGCTGGCAGTGATGCCCGGCTTCAAGCTGCCAAAGAATTACAGGGGGAACTGCAAAAGATTTTGGAAGGTGAACCACCCTACGACATCTTTGTGCGATGGAAACCAATTGAGAAGCAGTCTGTCGGCTGGGATCCCGACCTGAACGACGGCGTGCGGTTGAATATCCGTCCCTTCATGAGTGCCAAAGATGTCGGTAAGAAAGGCGCTGGTATATTACGCGCTAAGCCGAATATCAAATGGAGCAAGGATCGCGGTACGGATGTAGACAGCGCTCCATGGTTCAAGGTCTTCAAAGGTGAGCGCATCAACGATCACCACCTGACGCTCGACGAGAAGCGCAAGGCTCAGCAGTCTTCAGGCGAGCGCCGGTCCGCGCGAAAATCTTAAGTAGGCGGGAGTTGCGGCCTCTCTTGCAATTATATGGCGAGCAGTCTATTGTCAGAAAAAGCGATCGCTTTTTCTGACATTAAATCGCCATGAAAGTCTCTCACCCCATTGCCCGCAAGCTCCTGGCCAGGCTTGAATCGTCGGCCGGTGCGGTCGTCTCCGTAAAGGACCTCACAGAATTAGGGTCTCGAGCTGCTGTGGATCAAGCTCTCTCGCGGTTGGTCCGTGAGGGTCGTATTCTGCGGGTTCGACGAGGCCTGTACGCCTGGCCTCGCACCAGCGCGTTGCTCAAACGGCCGGCGGTGCCATCGCCTGATGAACTCGCCCAAGCCTGGGCCAAGAAGAATGGGTTACGGCTGGTTCCCTCCGGCGCCTATGCCGCCAACCTGCTCGGCCTTACCACTCAGGTCCCCGCAAGAATTACGTACTATACAAACGGACGAACCAAGACGCTGACACTGGGGCCTTACTCGGTTCGCCTCCTGAATCGGGGACCCAAGACCATGGATGTGGCAGGTCGGGTCAGCGCCCTCGTGCTTCAGGCACTGCGGTATGTCGGGAAAACGGGCGTGACTCCTGAGAAGATTGCCCGGCTCCGCTCAGTGCTCCACAAACGGGACAGGGCTGACCTTGCGCGGGCGCTCGCTCATGCTCCAGCTTGGATGAAGCCAGCCTTGTATCAGATCATTGAGAGAGAGGCCAGATAATGGACGGTGTGGCACAAGCTTCACCAAAGGATCGCGCTGATTTGTTTCAACAAGCGGCCGCTCAGTTGCGTCCAACACGGTCTCCCATCATCCTTGAAAAGGACTTCTGGGTCTGTTGGACATTGCGACGAGTCTTTGAGGTCATGCGCTTTCAACCTCAGCTCATTTTCAAGGGAGGCACCTCCCTATCTAAAGCCTATCATCTTATCGAACGATTTTCGGAAGATGTGGACCTCTCGTTGAGCAGGCAGGATCTCGGCTTTACCGATAAACGAGATCCAGAAGAACCAGGGATCAGCAAAAAGGAATCGATTCGTCGTCTTGATGCGCTCGTGTCCGCTTGTCAGAGCACCATCAAGGACAAGCTGTTCCCAGACCTTCGGAAGGATTTTGTTCGCGTGATCGGTCCATCCGGATGGAACGTTGCCCTTGATCCTGCCGACCCACAGACAGTGATCTTTACCTATCCTTCAAGCGGCTTCTCTGGGGATAGTCCGTCATACATTCGTCCTGCCATTCGGCTCGAGATGGGTGCGCGTTCAGACAATTGGCCGGCGGAGCAGCGTATCATTCGACCCTATGCCGCCGAAGCCTTCCCCGAGGCGTTTCGCGTCGCTGCCTCCTGCTCGGTGAACACCATGGAAGCCGTGAGGACCTTCTGGGAAAAAGCGACACTTCTTCATGCTGACTACCATCGCCCCGCAGAGAAGACACCCATGGAACGTGTGTCGAGACATTTTTACGACCTCTACCGATTGTCACACGATGACATCGGGCGGCAAGCGTTGGCTCGCCAGGATCTATTGGCCCGTGTTGTCACACACAAGCGACTGTTTTTTGCTTCGGCTTGGGCCAGCTATGAGACAGCCAGGCCAGGGAGCTTTCATCTTGTTCCGCTGGAGGATCGCTTGCCCACTCTTCGAAAGGACTATGCTGAAATGCGGGCCATGATCTTTGGGATGTATCCTTCGTGGGAAGAGGTCGTTGAAGGCTTGCGCGTGCTTGAGCAGCAGATCAATATGCTGCCAGGAGCCAAGTAGACCGCATGAGTCGTACTATCGGAACAGCGATCATAGAGACTCTGCGCAGCACGGCGAAAGCCTACGCGCCAGGGGATCAAGTTCCTCCTTGTGCTGTGTTGTGGCTAGATCCCGATCAATTATGGGCATCGGTGATACCCGACCTTAGCAAGTCGATGCCGGAACTTTTTGCCCTAGGACCATACGCGCCGGCAGAACGCAGAGGCCCAGCTTTATGGCTTCGCTGTGTCGAGGGACGAACCGTCCCTGAGGCGCCAGTTGTCGGTACGACCCCAATTTTTTATCTCTCGGATGTCAAGCTTGACCAACTGAGAGACCTTGAAGCGATCTCTCCCGATCTCGCCCCCTTAGCGGAGATGCAATTCCGCGGGGTGCTGTGGTTGCATCCCAACGGCAAGGAGTGGACGCCGTTCGCATTTCTGGTTTCCAGTCACGGCAGTCTTAGTCTTGATATTCCGCGTGATCAAGCGACCCAGGACGCTTTGCTGCGCGCTCTACCGAAGCTGATGCAAGAGCCGGTGGATGATCTGCGCGGTAGAGTGCTGGATGCCGACCTCTTCAACGAACTCATCGCTCCAGATGCTGCGGGGCTCATCTTGCGTTGGCTCAACGATGTCAATGGTTTTGGGAAGCGGATGGGCATCTCAGAATGGAAGGCGTTCCGTCAACAGTGCATCACCGACTATCGATTCGATCCAGAAAAGGACGGTCCGATCCGAGCGACGGAGCTCCTTGCTAATCGAAGCAATCACTGGGCAACGGTTTGGAAACGTTTCGCTGAAGTGCCGGCCAACTATCGAGGTGTAGTTGAATGGCTCAGACGAGCTGCGCCCCAAAGCCGTTCGATGTATGACACCGGCGAGACATGGCCTTCAATCAACGATGAACAGGAGCGCCAATTGGGAGCAGCGCTTGCTGCGTTGAAAGATCAGACTCAGGATCGGGCCGCTCGTGAGATTTTGGAGTTCGAAAGTCATCACGGGATTCGTCGCCATTCTCCTTGGTGTGCACTGGGCCTGACTCCACTGGCCGTGGCTCTGGAACCTCTGGCGAAGGTGGCAACTCTTTGCCAAAAAGCATCAGGTGGCCCAACGGCTGAGACATTGGCTGAGGTCTACGTCAAGCAGGCCTATGAGATAGATGCTGCGGCCCTTGCTGTGATGGCCTCTTGCGAAACGATTGATCAGCATGAACCAGTACTCGGAGCATTACGAGCCATATATTTACCGTGGGTGGAGGCGACGGCTCGGCATCTTCAGTACTTGCTCGCAGGAACCAGAAAATCTCCAGCCAGGCGGCATCCTCCCAACAAACCTTTTGCAGGCCATGTTGTGTTGTTTGCTGATGGACTTCGGTTCGACGTCGCCACGCTTCTCAAAGAACGGCTGGCTGAAGATGGTCAAGATGTGACTCTCGATTGGGATTGGGCACCGCTGCCTAGTGTGACGGCTACGGCGAAGCCGATGTGCTCCCCTCTCGGTGAGCGGTTGCGAAACGGAGACATAAGCGACGAGTTTGCTCCGACCTTGGAGAATGGCCAACGGGTCACGCAGGACCGGTTTATCCAAGCATTGAAGACTAGCGGTTGGCAGATTTTCGAAGGGATAGAGACAGGTGATCCGAGCGGGTCGGCGTGGACTGAAGCCGGGACGCTGGATAAACGAGGACATACCGAAGGTTGGAAGCTAGCTCGGGCCGTATCAAGCGAGGTTCGTGACCTCGCCATTCGTATTCGGCAGTTATTAGATGCGGGTTGGTCAGAGGTTCATGTGGTGACTGATCACGGATGGCTGCTTATCCCTGGTGGTCTCCCAAAGGTGGAGCTGAAAGCTTTCCTTGCAGAACAGCGCTGGGGTCGCTGTGCCGCTATCAAGCCAACGGTAGCCACAAATCTGCCCGAGTTCACTTGGCACTGGAATGACGCTGTTCGAGTTGTGGTGCCGCCAGGTGCCGGCTGTTTCAAAGCGGGGATGGAATACTCGCACGGTGGCGTCTCTTTGCAGGAGATGGTAGTCCCGCACATGACGGTACGCCGTGGACGCAGTCTTGAGAAGGCAACGCATATTGGAGAAGCGCGTTGGACAGGAGCGCGATGCCGCATTACGGTCAGGGGATCTATCGCGGGCCATTCTATCGACGTCCGCTTGCGTCAGGGGGATGCGAGCACGTCGTTTTTGGTAGGTAAGCAAGCTAGAGTGATCGGAGAAGATGGCTCGGTAGCGGTCTTCTTGGCCGACGACGCAGATACGGGACAACAAGCCACCATCATTCTATTAGATGCATCCCATCAGGTCATCCATTTCATGCCTACGACGTTAGGAGTGAACCCATGACTCTGGAGCTAGACTCACTCGACAAAATCACAGCCAGGGCATTTGAAGGCTATGTTGTCCGGAAGGATCTCGTCAGAAAATTTAAGGGGCAGTACCCAGTGCCGACCTATGTGGCGGAATTCTTGCTCGGTCGCTATTGCGCCTCGGTCGATGAAGACGAAATCCGGGAAGGGCTGCAAATTGTTGAACGCCAGCTCGGGGAAAAGACGGTCCGAGCGGGCGAGCACGAACTATTTAAGGCCCGCGCGAAGGACAAAGGGCATGTGAAGCTCATCGATCTGGTCACGGCCCGCCTTGATGCCTCGAGCGATTCATTTTTAGCAACCCTGCCGAGCTTACAGCTCAAGGATGTGCGGATTAGCCCTGAGTTGGTACATGCCAATGAACGGATGCTCACCGGCGGTTTCTATGCCGAAGTTGAGCTGACGTATGACCCGACCATTGCGCAAGAGCGGAACGGTAGGCCCTTCGGGGTGGAATCGTTACGGGAGATCCAAATTTCAAAACGAGAGGTGCTGCCAACATTGTATCGAGGTAGAGAGTTGTTCTCTTCTGATGAATGGAAACAGTTCCTGATCAGAAGCGTTGGCTTGGAACCTCAGAAGCTCAGTGCTCGAGCTCAAGACATGTGCATTCTGCGCATGGTTCCCTTCGTGGAGCGGAACTACAACATGGTGGAACTTGGGCCACGGGGGACTGGTAAGAGCCATTTATTTCAGCAAATCTCCCCCTATGCGCATCTAATCTCCGGCGGTAAGGCGACTGTGGCGCGGATGTTTGTCAACAACGCATCCGGGCAACGTGGTCTAGTCTGCCAGTATGACGTGGTGTGTTTTGACGAAATCTCCGGTGTGTCCTTCGATCAGAAGGATGGCGTGAATATCATGAAGGGCTACATGGAGTCGGGTGAATTCAGCAGAGGGAAGGAGAGTATTCGTGCCGATGGCGGAGTCGTGATGGTCGGCAACTTTGATGTGGATGTGCAACATCAACAGCGCGTTGGTCATTTGTTTGGTCCTCTCCCCCAGGAGATGCGTGACGACACCGCGTTCATGGATCGCATTCATTCCTATTTGCCTGGTTGGGATCTGCCAAAAATTAATCGCGACGTCTTGACCGATCACTTTGGGCTGGTCAGCGATTTTCTCTCTGAATGCTGGAACCAATTGCGGCGTCAGGGTCGACAATCAGTTATCCAGGGTAGAGTGCATCTTGGAGGAGCCTTAAGCGGGCGCGATGCAACGGCTGTCCAGAAGACCGTGAGCGGCCTAGTCAAGCTCTTATCGCCAAATCCTGAAACACCTGTTTCGGACGAGCTTCTCGAATGGGCCTTGCGGCTCGCGCTTGAGTGTCGGCGAAGAGTTAAAGAGCAGCAGAAGCGGATTGGTTCGGCCGAGTTCCGGAACACGCAATTTAGCTACGCATTGGGCGAAGAAGGTGTGGAGAAGTTCGTCTCTACACCCGAGCTTTATAGCGAGGATAGTATCGGTACAGATCCATTACCTCCCGGTCAGGTGTGGGTCATATCTCCCGGTTCGCAAGAAGAGAATGCCGGTCTCTATCGCATTGATGTCACCGAGGGGCCTGGCAGTGGCGTGAAGATTCTGAATCAGCCAGCCCCCCCGCCTTTCAAAGAAAGTGTTCGCTGTGCCGAGCAGAATCTCTATGCTCGGGCGAAGGAATTGGTCGGCGATCGCGATCCCAGAGAACACGAATTTTCCGTTCAACTGCGGGCGTTTGACTCGTCCAAGAGCGGTGCTTTGGTGGGTGTTGGCGTTCTTCTAGGTCTTTGTTCGGCACTCCTGCAAAAGTCTCTCAAAGGCGGGCTAGTCGTCGTTGGCGGCTTAAACCTTGGAGGGTCCATTGATCCTGTGTACAACGCTGTCAGTATTGCCGAGCTCGCAGTCGAAAAGGGGGCAACAACCCTCCTTATCCCCGTGTCAGCTAGAAAGCAAATGAATGATTTGTCCGATGATATGGTCACAAAGATCAACATTCAATATTTCACGGAAGGGAAGGATGGTCTGATTAAGGCGCTTCAGGACTAAATGCTTTCTAGGTCCAGTGTGATTGTTGAGATAGGCGATGCAGGTGGCGGGGATACAGATGGTTGAGTGAAAGGTATGTGCGCAACGCCATCGCGGATGGCAATGCGTCAGGACATGCTTTCGATCTTATGGTGTGGATCATATGGGGGCTGGCTGTAGCGAGGCTCTCGGACAAGAGAGGTAATTAGGATCTCGGAGTAAAGGAAGCCGCACCAGCTGAGCCGCAGCAAAGTTGAACTGTTTCAATTCTGGGGGCGATGCTTGCGCGGGGCTCTTGTGGGGGAGTAACCTCTATTCGAGAACGATCCTTGTGCAGGGGGCTACGATGCCACTGCTTCTTTTCTTGCTCCTCCTAGTCCCTCTTTCTACCTCCGCCAAAGATCTCGGAGAACTGAGCGCGAATCCTTACCAGCAGAACTCGACGGCCAATCCCTTCGGGGCGGGGAGTCCATTTGCGCCGAACGGAATCAACAATTCCTTCAGCACTTATGGCAGTCCGTTCAACAACAAATCAGCGACGAATCCTTTCGCGACCGATGCACCAAGGCTCTACGACCAGGAGGGAAATTACCGCGGCAAGTTGAGCGCCAATCCCTATGATCCCGATTCAACCAGCAATCCCTACGGCCAGTACGGGTCTCGGTTTTCGCCTGACTCCATCAACAATCCTTACGGTGCAGGCAGTCCCTATCGCTTCGATAGCCCCACCAATCCCTATGGCCGCGGTTTGAGAATCGAAGGACAGTGAAAGATACTCATGCCCATCTGTATCTGTCATGGCGCCCAACCACTCATCGAAACGACCGGTGACCAAACTACGATGTGGGGACATCAAACCGAAAATCTGGCAGAACGTCAGCGAGAAGGGACCGATCTTCGCAACGACCACTTCTAGACCGTTCAAGGACCAGTCCGATGCCTGGTTCACGGCACCTCGCTCGGTCTCAATGACCTGGAAGCGCTCATGAATTTCGTATTTAAGGCGAAGGAGTGGTTTACTGCTCAGAAATGCCACTATGACCACAATTACTTTTCCTGTCTTCATGATGGAGATGATCGAGCAGGGTCTAACGGCCAGCCATCATGTTGAGGGCGGCGATTAAGAGACCGGATTTCAGGCGGGCCTAAATCTAACCATGGGGGCACTGTTTGCAGTATGACGCTCTTTCGTTATGCTGTGAGGATTCGCAGCAAACTATAGTTTAGGTAAATTGGTGTTCCGATGGGTCCTCGATCACGCACTGACATTATTATCTAATTCTTCAACCTCTTCAAAAGCCTCAGCAATTGCACCTGCAATGGCTTCGGAAAAGAAACTTTTCCATCCTGAAATTTCGCAAAGCACAGGTCGAATATCACGAAGAAATCGCTTTGAAGGGATCGCTCGTTGTGAATCTGGCGAAGCTGTAGTAGTGCCTGGCCATGACAGCTCCGAACCTTTAAGCCGCTCCCGCACGGACAAGCATGATGTCCGCGATAACCGTGTTCGAGAAGAAAACATACGACGCCGAGCGCCGCAAGATCATCGCGCAGGCAAAGGGTGTCGATATAGTGACGAAGGATACCTTCGTGCCCATGTTCCGATTCATCAAATGGATGACGCCCGTGTTTCTTGAAGAAACAGTACCCATAAAGGTATGGGATAACCAACCGGTTAACGAATCCGAGCAATGTCGGCTGCTCGAAGAAGATGCGGCGCTGTTCAATAGGGACCGCCAAGCACAGAGTGCCCGATGGATTGCGATGCTTGTAGTCGGCCTCAATCCTACCGCCGGTTTCCCGGACCCGTGGTAACGACTCGGGAAAGTCGTTTGGAACTATTAACTCGATCTCGAAAGACTCCGAGATTGTCTCCAGGCCGTCGGCGGATGCTTCGAACGGAAGCACACCAGTCACAATCGTTCCGGCAGCATCCGTGATAACCGTCGCCAGGTTTTTGTGAAAGTCGGTAAGTTCGGCAATTTGCCGCTGAAGCTCTTGTGTCATTCTTCCTGCCATGGTTTGGGAGGGCTGGTGATGTGGATGCGCGGGTGCGTATCGATGACCGCATCCGGCGGAACCAGAACATCAAGGTGCTTCGTCACAACCCCCATGCCCAGGGCGCGGCTCAACCCCTCCTTAATCACACGCGGCTTGGTTTCGTTGACGATGTTCAGTAGGTCATTCTGCAGGGTATCGACCCAGGTAAAGAAGGCCCGCGCCCGTGCGTGATTGTCCTCATGCCAACGATCTGCGAAATTTTCTTCTGGGTTTGCTGGATTGCCGATGTACCACTTACCGTTCGGCAAACGCCGGATCAAGCCGATGTCCGCGAGTGACCGCTCAATGTTTTTACCCTCAACTAAGGCAGCATGAGCCTGAAGCTTCTGGACGATACCAAAGAGGGCCGAGTAGATGTCGGCCTCGTTGGTGTACAGAGTAGCTGCTAGGGTAGTAGGGATGATCGAGATCGGCGCATAGTCGAGACGGTCATGATGATTGAAACGCAGGTCGCGGTGACGCTTCATGAGCTGAATCGAACGCTGTAGCGGGGTCCGGACCAACTGGTCCGGCACTTCGTCGATGCTTGCATAGATATTCGGCGCACGACGCTGAATTGCCCGCTTCTGCTCTAAGGACTCTCGCAGAAAAGCAACCGCATTCTTCTGATCGAACCAGTAGCCGTACCCACGTGGGTTACTGGAAGACCACGAATAGACAGCGCCCGACCTGTGCGTGATTGCAATGGCGGTGTCGAGTAGTCCAAGCGGCTCGGGAACCGCTGGTAGTACATCCATATGGAACCCGACGCCATCATCCTCGGCGTATTCGAGCGTCCAACAACGGCGGCCTTCCGGTTCGAGCATTTTCTTGTAGGTGCCGTGCTCACGAAGCCGGTCGCCTACGGTGGTTTTCACGCTTTGAGGCGTCGTCTCGCCCTTGCGCAGTGGCAACTCGCACACGAGGTCAATATCATAGGATGTCTCGATTCCATTCCGGATCGGGCGCACGACCGTTCCTAAGCGAAATGAGCCCTGAACGCAGATGCTTGGTTCGTCCCCGCATCCTTGGTATCTGCCATCATGGAGCCACTCTCCGACAGCCTGGTAGCGATCCACGGCGTCTTGGTACTTTCCGGGCGGGATATCGATCTCTGTCGCGACTTGTTCGAGAAACGCCGAATACTTCTTGATGTCCATCGTCATGACGACAATCTCCTTCCTGATGCATTACCCGGCTCTTCATTGAGTGCGTAAACCGGCAAGAAAGCTTCTGCAGGCTGACTGAAGAACACGGGATCGAGAACCGGCTGCCGATCGCGTGCCATGGAGAACCCAAGCCCCTTGAGGTCCTGGATGACGCGGGTGTCATCCATCTTGTAGGCATTGCAAGGAACGGTGTGATTGATTCGGTAGATAGCCGTACGCTCATGCTCATGGCCGGTGAGCAGTTTCGCGATGCCCATTGCGCCGTGCGACTGGCCATCCATGAACAGCTTGATTGCCTTCGTGCCAAGCGATCCAATACCTGCCCATTTCGGGACCTTATACGCCTCTTCAAGACATCCGAGACTAAGTATGTGTAGGGACGTGCGGGGCCAGCCAAGCAGCGTAACTGCCTCTACGGTAGCAAGCGCAATCGGATTGTTCGCCCATGTTCCGCCATCAGTGAGGCCGACAGAATGTTGCGTGATGTGGTGGCGGAAGTAGGTTGGCGCGGCTGAGGTTGCCAACGCAGCATCGACTGCCAAGCATTTGTAGTCGTTACGAAGCCGTGCATGATGCGCTGTTTTGTAGATATAGACCGACCGTGCGACAGGATTCCATGCGGGGATCAACAGCCGTGTGCGAGCGTCGCCGATGTGCTTGCTGCCAAGAGTGTCTTCAAGCACGGTCCGCAGCGGGTTTGAATTGTGCTTGTTCATCATCAGCCAGCGTCCGCACCGTAGCTTGTCGAAAATGAAGTCCGCGACTGCTCCTCGCCCTTGCCCGAAAATCTCCGGGCCTCTCTTTTCATAAAGGTCAAGAAGTTCCGACGCACGCAACCCCATGCCGAGGCCAAGCGCGATGATGCCACCGGTAGAGGTCCCAGCGATGAGGTCGAAGTACGATCCGATGGGGCGACCCTGTAGGTGTTCTTCGAGACCCGCAAGAAAAGCGGCAGGGAACGTGCCGAGAATTCCGCCTCCATCAATGCACAGAATGCGGCGTTTAGGGAGTTGTTGCTCTTCTTCGTTCTTCAAGCGATCAGCCTTTCTATTTTCCGCTCGGCGGGCCTGAACACATTTGTCTTGTCAAATTTGATGCTCATTAGTTATATTGTATGCCTGTACAGACTACATGGACAAATAATTGCCTTGCTACAGTGTCGATGTTTAACAAGATAATTCCACATATGTTGTCCGGTGCAGACAACACAGTATAGACGTTTTATGGCCCTGTCAAGAGGATGCTGATGTCGTTTGGATACGCGCTGAAGAAGTTCCGGGAAGACCGAGACCTAAGTCTTCGGGAACTTGGGAAGCTATGCGAGATTGACCATGCCTATATTCATCGGTTGGAGAAAGATGAGAAGACCGCCCCGTCCGATGAAGTCGTAGCTTCATTCATAAGGTACTTGAAGCTCACGCCGCGCCGTGCGCAGCTCTTAAAGTTGCTAGTCGGTAAGACCGTTCATGAGCAACTTATTGACGTTTACATCGAGGACCAAGGCCGCGACCTGGAACTACTATTACCGGCCTATCAGATGAGTTTCCGGGGAAAGCGTCCGGAATCGAAAGATGAGTGGCGTGCACATCTCAATCGCCTTGCCAAGTTTCTTAATGACGATGAGGGCTGAATGGACGAATTTCAGGTCATCCTGAAAGCTCGCCAATTGTTCCGGAATACCGGCATCACATCGATTCCGATCGATCTTGAACGATTCGCTGCCGCCGCGAATGCCAAGATCAAAGTCGCTAACGACCTAACCGATGACGAATCAGGTCAGACCACACAGTTCAAGGGCAAGAATATCATCATCGTGAATGGCAATCATCGCGAGGAACGTCAACGGTTCACTGTACTACATGAAATCGCCCACATCATTCTTGAGCTGCCCTCTGAACACCACGGCACGAAACTGACATCCAACACATTGATGCGTTATGGCCGCCGCCCTCAGGAGGAAATCTTCTGCGATGTGTTCGCGGCGGAATGCCTGCTTCCCTATGACATTTTCGTTAAGGACGTGAGTGATCTTGATATCTCAATGGCTGCCGTAAAGGAACTGGCGGAGAAGTACAAGGCCTCGATGACAACGACCGGGTCGCGTTTTGCTCTCAGCGCCAACGAACCCTGTGCGTTCGTATTGAGCGAAGACAACTACGTCCGCTACGTCTCCCGCTCGAAATTCTTGAACGAGATGAAAGGTTGGATTGACTTCAACGTGCCCCTGCCCAAAGAGAGCGTCGCCCACCGTTTAATGCAGGGCTCCTCAAAGAGCGAGGAATACGACACGCTCCCCTCGCATGTCTGGTTCAGAGACGGTATCCGGAATCGACAATTGTTGGCGGAAGAGGCTCTTCTGCTGCGGGAATGGAACCAGTGCCTTTCGCTGATCTGGTTCGACGAGAGCATGGAATCTACCCACGAGCGCTGTGACGAAGACGATGACGATCAAGCCCTGCTCAAGGAACTTGACGGTACACTATCGTGGCCGTCAAAGCGCCGCCACAATAACAAGTCGCTTTCGTGCGAACGAACCTCATAACGAAACGAGCGATACGGTTTAAGCAGGAACCCGGTGGTTTGCTTTCCGTTGCGTCGCCGGATGCGTGGGAAAAGCGCATGGCCAAGAGTGTGGCCGACTGCGCTTAGCGGTCCTCACCAGCCGCTACCTGGGTGATTCTGTGACTTGATGGGGTCCGGGGAAAACCGATGTCTCCCCGTAGCAATCAAACGGCGAGCCTTCGTGCTCCCCCCATACACCCATGAGCAACTCTGCGGATTGGATATGCTCAACCTCACCGCCTGAACCCGCCGGTATGCAGGAGGATGCAACGGGGGCCAATTTAACGAGAATGTGGAACGGGGTTGGTGCGCACTCGCTTCACTACTGCTATTCATCAGGACATAAGTTTTCGCTTCTCTCCCATCGCCTTTTCACCAGAATTATGGTGTTTCACTGCATCCCTAGAAGCTCTTCCACAATCTTCGTGGGATGCTCCCCTCGTATCTCCGCTGCTTCATAAAAGATCGATAGGAGCGTGCCATTCAAAACCTGCCTCACACACCAGCCAAGGCGACGATTTTCATCACATCCGTCTCAGTATGGGCACAGCAGGGGCAATAGATGGCCCGCCGTCTGATCTCGGGAAAGACAATCTCCGCGCCGAGAATCCGCAGGCAACGTCGAACCGAAAGCCGGACGTTCATTACCGGCTGCCCGATCCTAAGTGACCATATCCCTACGATCGAGCACGCGTCGCTTTTCCTCATAGTCCCTGACTGGCCGGCTGTCGGTGTTCATGCGCGGCTGGCCGGGCGGGGCTTTTCAGCCTGCGGCGCCGCACAGGCCGCGCCAGAGCTGAAGCAGTTCTGTCACGGTTGACCCTGTGCAATCCGCCCCTGCGGCACGCCCGCCGCCCGCACGCGCCGTCCTCCTTTTCTCCTGCCGGGTTGAGTTGGCTCTCCACCTGTCGTGAGAGAGCCAACATCAACATCGAAAAGGAGGACATCATGAACACCAGCACCGGCAACACTTACAACGACGGGATCACGCGGCAGGATGTTTATACTCGCGTCACCGACCGAATTGTGGCTGATCTTGAACGGGGCGTCCGTACATGGGTGAAGCCGTGGAACGCTGAACACGCCGCATGCAAGATCACTCGCCCCTTGCGGCACAATGGCGTGCCCTATTCCGGCATCAATATCCTGATATTATGGAGCGCTGCCGTGGCCGGAAGCTTCACCGCTCCCCTCTGGATGACATTTAAGCAGGCCTTGGAGCTGAAGGCGCATGTCCGCAAGGGCGAGAAAGGCTCCCTCGTCGTTTATGCGAATTCAATCACGCGCAAGGAAACCAATGGTGAAACCGGGGAGGAAATCGACCGTGCAATCCACTTCATGAAGGGTTACACGGTCTTTAACGTCGAGCAGATCGAGGGCCTGCCCGCCCACTATTACACCAAGCCGGAACCGCGCCTTTCACCGATTCAACGCATCGAGCACGCGGAAACCTTCTTCAGCAGCCTCCAGGCCGACATCCGGCACGGCGGGATGCAGGCCTACTACGCGCAGGAACCCGATTACATCCAGATGCCGCCATTCGAGGCCTTCCCCGATGCGGGTAACTACTACGCGACCCTTGCCCATGAATCCATGCACTGGACCAAACACCCCTCGCGCCTTGCCCGTGAATTCGGGCGCAAGAAATGGGGCGACGAGGGCTACGCCGAGGAAGAACTTGTCGCCGAGCTGGGCGCGGCCTTCCTGTGCGCCGACCTCGAACTGTCCTTGACGCCGCGAGAGGATCACGCGTCGTATATCGCCCACTGGCTCACCGTCCTGAAGAACGACAAGCGTGCGATCTTCCGCGCCGCAGCCCACGCGCAACGTGCTGCCGACTTTCTGCACCGGCAGCAGCAACCGGCGCAGCGGTAGGCGGCATGCTTTCCACAAATCGTAGCCCGTCTCCGAGCCTTTCCCGGACGGAGGTACGGTCAGCACAACCTCATAGGAAGTATAGATGACCACATCTTTTGAAAACCTGACTCACACTCCCGCCAACGCGACGACCTTCATCACATCCGTCTCGCGGTGCGCACAGCACGGGCAATAGATAGCCCGCTGTCTGATCTCGGGAAAGACAATCTCCACCCCGAGAATCCGTAGACAACGTCGGACCGACAGCCGGACGTTCATCACCGGTTTGCCTGGGGCAAGCCGCTTCGGCGACAGCCATTCATAGGCATGGGGCAGGAGATCGCCGATCGTATGGACTCCCCGCTGTTTCAGATCCTGGTGCGCACGGGCGTTAAGCAGCAGACTAGCGATGGGTTGTGACGCAAAGCGCCGCACGGCGTCAGGAGGGATGCGTCGGCCCGTCTTCCGATCCAGCATCCGTTGTGTCATGAAGCAATAGGTGGCGTCGAGGACCACGAAAGTTCGTCCATTGATGGCAGCAAAGATGTGTTCGATCAGACTCTCGTCGCAGCGCCGCTGTTCCCGGATCGAGTGATCAAGGCGCGCTGCTCGTTCGGTGATGGACACGCCATCACTAGCGCTGTCCCACTCGGACTGTGCCCAGGGACTGAGCCGACTATAGGCCGCGTCGAGGGCCGTGCGCTTAGTTGGATGGTTGACAACAATGTCCATCGTGAGCGTCGCTAATCGATCTTTCCGCATAGTGGTGCGTCCTTTCTTTCCTGCGATACCGGATAACTCGTAAGTCCTCGCGCCACACGAGCGCCCCTCTTCGCCTTGTGGTTACCCAGACAGGAGACGCAGGAGGCGCGTGGCGCCGTGGTTGTTATGAAGAAGGTCAGTTTTTGAGACTATTCCCTTGAGGTAGGAGAAGTTATTCGCAAGAGGGGAAAGATGGTATGTGTATTACTAACGAGGAATAAATAATGCCATATTTTAAATTAGGTTTTACTGCATCAGTACCGTTGGCGTACAAAAGTGGGCAGCTTTGGAAGGAAGCTCGGCGATGGCCAGGGCTACTCCGCGGCATCGTGGCCAGAGGCGCGGTGTGCTGTCTATGGGTCCCTGTTGAATGGACTATTGTTTTGGGCAGAGCTGGAGGAAGTTTCTTCGCATGACCATGGTTTTGAAGGGGGTTCCTGCCTGGATCATGTAGTACTTTGTGAGCGCGGCTTGGCATTCTTTCGGCGCCTGTGGGCCCGCTGCTAAGCATAGCAGACATTCACAGGCCAGCCTGGTGTCGCCCTCCAAAAAGGACGGTTTCAGCGCCGTTTGCGCCGCCGCATTCTGGGCCATGACGAGGAGGCCCACTCCCACAAGGACCACGATCCAGTCACGTTTCTTCCACGAATTCATGGGGTCACCTCCGTACGATCTAGAGGAATGTTCTCGACGATGGGAGTCATCGCCCACCTCTGGTCCGCTCCAAGACAGGGCTCGTGGTGGCATTCGGCGTTCGATCGGCCCGCGCGGCTGTGTGATCGAACCGAGGCACGACCGGATCCTGAGTTGCAACTCGTGCGGCATCTTTCAGGTGATGTTGTTCACGGCTCCCGAGGGACTCCAGCTTAATGACCTCCCAGCGATTGCGAATCGCTGGTTGTGGTGCCGTGCCAATCGAGGCGCCGGAACTATCCCGTACCGGAACCTTGACCGTCACGGGCTCATGCGCTTGCTGCACAAGTGCCACCGCATCACCACGCTGTACCTTCCTCTGTTCAAACGCGCGGCTCAGGTCGACGCCCCAGATCTCGCGTTCACCACGGTCTGTCGCCACCTTTACAAAATAGCTCTTGGCATTCCGGACATCGTGGTCATAGTGGTCGATCCCATGGTCCACGACGGTGCCCACCACGACTCGTTCGCCCTGCAGACGCGATTTCGCTTCTTCGATGGCCGCAGCGATCATGGCGGGCGAATCGCCCCGTGCCTTCAGGATGGCTTCAAGTGCCGTCACCGCGACCTGTTGGCCGGCACTCAGAGCCTTTCCCGGTTTGTTGACATAATCATCCGTCGCCCGATCATGTGAAATCTCGCGATCGACAGGGGGCTGTACTGTTTTGCCATGAACCGGGCGGTGATCTCTGCGGTCTTCCGCTCGCGCCAAGTCGATTCCACGTGGGGTATAGCCCTCCACATCGAGTCCAGCGATCGTCGCTTGCACCCACGCTTCCGTTTTGAACTCAGCCGTGCCGCTCACCCGTACGGTGGTCCAGCCCTTGTCTTTGGCCCGCAGCACCATCCCGTGAATGACGCTCGGGTCGTCATGTTCCGTGACCAAACGCTTCCCGTGATCCGTAAACGCGATCTTCGTCGGCTCACCGGGCGCCGTGCGGTAATAGAATTGCTCGCCGGCTTCGATGAATCGCTTCCGCAAGGAATCGGCGGCATCACGACGCTGATTGAGTCGTGGTTGTTCTGCATTCTCGCCCTGAGTGCCTTCTGCAGGCCTCGGCTCGTCGTTCTGCTTTGTCTCTCGCGCTTCGTCCACACCTATCTCATTCATGGTGTCCCTTCCTCTTTGCTATCCGTACCACTGTGGCCAGACGGACGACGGATTCCGCTCCTTCACTTCAATCTCCACCCGTCGGTTCTTCGCCCGACCTTTCTTCGTTGCATTGTCGGCTACGTGGTGCCCTATCGGGACGATGGTGATTTCGATGTGGTTCGGGTCATACCCCTGCGCGATGAGATAGGCGCGGGCTTTGTGCGCCCGTTGCTTGGCTGTCTCATGTTCGATCCACAGATCCTTGTCTCCGTCCGTGTACCCACGCACGTGCAGGCATGGACCACGGCTCATGATCTGTTTCAGGTGAGATTGCAGAGGCTTGCTGGGACGAAACTCAGAGCGTCCTGTCCGTTCCGCCACACGGAAGATGATACTGTGTCGGTGGAGTTCGACCTGTTCCCGTTCACTCAACTCGATGACCCGTGGTCTCCATGAATTGATCGGCTCTTTGTCTATTGGAGACGGAGGGGAGGGGGACGGCGCTGCTGATGGTCCAGAGCTGCAGGTAGGGGCCACCGAAGTCGATGGCTCCTCTTCACTCTGCGCTGCCTCGGTCCGTGATAGGCTCTGATCGGACGGAGCCGGAGTCGTACTACCATCGGATGATGTAGAAACGCTCGTCAGTGGACCTTTTGATTCTGGCGAGGCAGGGGGGATCGTCAGTGCTGTCTTTGTATTCGTGAGGCCGGACCGAGATTTACCTTTGGCCAGTTCTTGCTGGTTGAGTTGCATGAGCATCAGTGCGGCACTCAACTCCTGGACCTGTTGCGTGAGGCTGTCCATCTGCCTGGTGAGGAGACTCCGCTCCTGCTTCTCACGCTGGTCGCTTTTCACCCGCTCGCGGTACTGCTGGATCATCTCGTCGCTGTTGATGGGCACACGAGCCGCACCGGATGGCACCACTGGCTTTTGCGCACAGGCCAGCGTCGCGGTGTAGGCGATCAGGATGACAAGACCGTAAAGCACTCTCCGTGTTCTGATGCATGTCGTCATACGTCCCTCTCTTCTCTGTCTCGATCCATCAGGGATCGATCAACGTGCTTC
>NZ_JBUBKD010000024.1:0-110479 GCF_054902215.1 Nitrospira sp. CMX1
AGCCGGAGAACATGCTCGGCTCAACGAGCGTTCCTGCATTGGTGAACGGCAATCGCCCTTCCGTACCATGCAGCACGCCTTTGATGTCGTATGTCAGTTCCTGTTTCTGAGAGAATTGGAACAGTTGTCGCACGATGTCGAGCGTTGAGGTGCTGGTGTCGATTGTCATCACGGCATCACCTAACCGGGGAATCGTTACCTCCTTGCTTCCCAGGCCACGGGCCAGGCGTTTCCCGTTCAGATTCAAGGTGAAATCGATGCCCGTCAGGTGATAGTCGAAGTCGTTCGGATTGCGGACCCGGAGATCGACGCGAAGCCGCTGTTCGAACATCGTCGCGTCCAGCGGCGTGACATTGGTGACGAGTACCTCCGGCGGTTCGCCTTTTATGAACCAGGAGGCGCAGCCGGGAAATAGCATGGCCACGGCGAATAAGAGCAAGGCTGCTCGGTGAAGTTGCATAGGCGGCATCATAGCAAGAACATCTACGGGAAAGCGAAGCGGAAGGTGTCAGGACGTTCAGGGGAAGCGATGATAGGGTGAGGGTGAGTCTTTCACTGCTCATCCCAGCATCAGGGTCAGTGGTTGACGCATTGAATTGGATCTAACCCCAGGGTCTGTGTGCTCATTGGCAGGCTAATCAGAAACTATTTCGACATTCCCGCCATAGACTAAGATGACTGATCTCGGATGTGATCAGAGTATCGTGCAGGATGGTCAAAAAGTCCGTTTAGCGCGGCCGCAGCGAGTGAAGGGCTGAGCATACCCTTTGGGGTACGTTGAGGGTCTGAGCGATGCGAGAACAAAGCTGGCGGACTTTTTCAGCATCCTGCTAGTAACAATTTGGATTGGAAGGCCAACCTCCAGGGGAGGGTATACAGTTCATGGGACGTTGCGGAGGGAGCCTGACCGGACCTTCCGGTCTTGGTTCCGCCTCGTGGCGGTATCCTGTCGCCAGCGCCTCATTGATCATCGCCTCAATTTCTGTCTCGGTCAAATCGGGGTGTTCGTATCGAAACTTGCGCTCAAGAACTGGGCGGGTGGTGGCGATATACCGCTCACGAGACTGTCGGAGCCCCTCGCGAGCCTGGTCATACAGTGCCTTGCGTCCCTCGGTCTGCACATTGCCCATTGGGTTGGAAGCGGTATCGGTTCTTGACCCTGGGTCCATCCCATGATCGAGGCGGGGTTCAGCACATCCAATGAGCAGAGTGAAGATGAAAACCAGAGCGAGTCGCATGATACGGCCTCGTAGGGGGATCCGATCAGTCGCCACTGTTTGGCTTGACGGGCGAGTGTAGTCAGGTCGCCTATTCTTGGGCAACAGGCCGCTACGTTCTAACTCTTCAACACAGCAGAGGAATTGGAATAAAGGCTGGACTCGGATGCTCTTAGATCCGGTCTTGACAAGTGCTACCTCACAAGGTAACACTCATCATGGGGAAGGTTCGCCGGGGTGGGTATGTGTTTGTCACCTGGAAGGGCGATCATTTCCCCGGCATGTGCATGTCTATCGAGACTGTGCGCTCATCGTGAAATGGGATTTGGACAACAACCAACCGATGATCGGGACGGCATCGAGACGCATTCGTGCGTTGATTGAAAAATTAGAAGCCGAGGGAGCGCTATGAAGATTCGATCGGTCATGTGCAATAACCGCAAGAAGGCGTTTCAGGTGAAGTCCTCAAAAGGCACACTGTTGCTACCTTATTCAAAGACAGAGGTTCGTCCAAGCAGCACCGACCCGGTCGCCCGAGTCTTTGTCGATAAGGAATTGGGAGATGAGGGGTTTACCTATATTCTCGCATCCGGGAAAGAAGGGACGATTCATAGTGAGCAGGTGCTGGAATACAATCAAGACCCATCCTTCCTGAGAGATGCGTTGCTTTACAAACTGACGATTGAAGCGCAGAAGCGGATCGAGAAAAGTTCCCTGTCAAAGCGAGAAATTATCAGACGATTGCATACATCGGCGACGCAGTTGTACCGGTTGCTCGATCAAACCAACTACCGTAAGTCGGTGGACCAGCTTCTCTCGTTGCTGCACGTTCTGGATTGTGAGGTCGATGTTCGGGTTAAGAGCAGGAGTTCATCGGGAAAAGCAGCCTAAAAGAGTTTACATTCGGCACGTACTCACGCGTGCCGAATACGACCGAGGGTTTTTGAATACGCCGAATCTCTTCAGTCCCATCAACTGGCAATTGATTCTTATCTATCTGATGAATGTGTAAATCCCAACCCCTGGCCTGAGCATCCAGAAAGTGTCCCTTGCCTTGACGCCGGCACAATCCTCTGCCAGAAAGAGTACCAGTTTGGGGTAGAAAAGAAGGAGCACCGGAATGCGCACAGTTAGTCGACGAATGACGGATTTAGCTCAATCAGAAATTCGCGCTATGACGCAGGCCTGTGCCAGTGCAAAGGGTCTCAACATGGCGCAGGGGGTTTGTGATACGCCGGTACCTTCGATCGTGCTCGAAGGGGCTGAGCGGGCGATTCGTGATGGATACAACGTCTATACGCGCTTCGATGGGTTGCCGGAGTTGCGGCAGGCGATTGCCGAGAAGCTGGAACGGTATAACCGGATGCAGGCCGATCCTGAAACCGACATCACCGTGAGTGCGGGTGCAACGGGAGCTTTCCATTCTGCCTGTGCGGCCCTGCTGAATCCCGGCGACGAGGTCATTCTGTTTGAGCCGTACTACCAATACCATCTCAGTGCGCTTGTGGCGGTCGAAGCGGTTCCGGTGGCGGTTTCAATGCAACCTCCGACCTGGTCCTATTCGATGACCCAATTGGAAGAGGTCGTGACGGCCAAGACAAAGGCCATTATCGTCAACTCACCAGGCAACCCTTCTGGGAAGGTTTACAGCCGGTCCGAATTAGAGGCCTTGGCGGAATTTGCCTGCCGGCATGACCTCTTTGTCTTCACGGATGAAATGTATGAATACTTCCTTTACGACGGACGTCGCCATGTCAGTATCGCATCGTTGCCGGAGATGGCCGAGCGAACCGTCACGATCAGCGGGTACTCCAAGACCTTCAGCGTGACGGGCTGGCGGATCGGGTACAGCGTTGCATCGCGACGGTGGGCACAAGCCATCGGAGCAATGAACGATTTGCTCTACGTGTGTGCCCCAGCGCCGTTGCAGATGGCGGTGGCACGAGGTATTCGTGAATTGCCGGATAGCTTCTATGAGGGCCTGCGGCAGGAGTATCAGCGGAAGCGCGAGAGGTTTTGCCGTGCGTTGTCTCAGGCTGGGATCACTCCATCCGTTCCACAAGGCGCCTATTATGTCTTAGCGGATGTCTCTCATCTTCCTGGTCAGACGGGGAAAGCACGTGCGATGTTTCTGTTAGACAAAACCGGGGTCGCCGGCGTGCCAGGGGAAGCCTTTTTCAGGAGCAAGGTTGGGGCTGGTTTTATCCGATTCAGTTATGCCAAGACAGATCAAGATCTGGAGGAGGCCTGTCGGAGATTGACACAGACTCGGACGTAGCTAGTCCGGACTGTATATCGCCGTGAGGTGCCGTCCAGGTACGACCATGATACAGGCGCATCACGAGCCGGGATGAGCCTGCATTTTCATTTTCCATTGCACGAGTCATTCAGAGGCGGGAATCAGGCGCTCCAATTCGCGCATGAGTGAAGCGGGACAGTGGGGGCTCGTGGCGATGATCCCACGGTAGCGTGGGGTCGGTCGGTTGAAGGTCAGGGCTTGTCTGCTTCCATCGGTAATCGTCCCACCGGATTCGGTGATCAGCAAGACTCCGGCGGCAACATCCCACTCATTTTCCGGTTCAAAGGTCGCTACCGCATCGATGCGGCCGCCTGCCATCAGAGCGAGGGACCAGGCGATGGAAAGCATCGGACGATGCTGCGTGCATGAATCGAGTGCGGCGAAACGACCAATCTGGCGCTCCCAGGGACTCAGCGCAATCAGGGGCCGTTGCCTCGTGCCGACTTGCTGAGCATCTACCGGTTCACGGTTCAGTCGAAGCCCTCCGCCCCGGATAGCAGTGAAGAGTTCGTTGGTCGAAGGGTTATAGATCCCTGCCACGAGGGGATGACCATGCTTAATGAGGGCAACGGAAATGCAAAACTCCGGAACTCTGTTGATAAAAGCCTTGGTTCCATCGATCGGATCGACCACCCAGACCCGATCCTTCTGAAGACGGACGGCATCATCAGGGGATTCTTCCGATAACCATCCGTCCTGGGGAAATGCTGAGAGGAGGTACGTGTGCAGAATATCGTTGACTGCGAGGTCTGCTGATGTGACTGGAGACTGATCCGGCTTTCTGATCGTCTCGAATCCAGCAGCGGCTAATCGCAAGGCCTCTGCACCGGCCGTTTGAATCGCGGCTTCGAGTGTTTCAAGTTCATGAGTCCAACCCATAGCTGCAGAGTACCAGGCCTATCGCCGGATGAAAAGGACCCTGCCAGTTCTTGGCTTGACCTTCCACAAGAATCTGCGTACAAGCTCGCTATCATGAAGTTGGTCCAAAAGCGTTCGAAGAAGACCGGTCTCTCTCCTGGAACGTTGATCCACATCGGTGAAACACGTACGAACTCCGTGATCGTCACCCGCTTCAACTACGCTAGCACGCACTGCGACGAGCAGGTTGTGACGGACGTCGAGACCCTTCAGCCACCGGCAGATGAGACGGTGATCTGGGTCAATGTGGGCGGAGTTCATAAGGTTGAGGTGTTGGAAAGATTTGGCAAACACTTTGGCCTCCATCCGCTGCTGCTGGAAGACATCGCCAACACAGATCAGCGTCCCAAGCTGGACGACTACGAGACCTATCTGTTTCTTGTGATGAAGATGCTGACGACCTCCGATCGTGGAGATATCCTGGTTGAACAGGTCAGTTTCGTGCTCGGTCGTAATTATGTGCTCTCGTTCCAGGAGAACGGCACGGATGTGTTCGGGCCCGTTCGAGATCGCCTTAAAGGCGGCAAGGGACGACTGCGGCAAAACGGCTCGGACTATCTTCTGTATGCGTTGATCGATGCCGTGGTGGACCAGTATTTTGCCGTGCTTGAAATGCTGGGTGAGCGTATTGAATCACTCCAGGAGCAGGTGATGGCTGACCCGAAACCGGAGACCCTTCAAAGCATCCATGCACTGAAACGGCAGTTGCTCTTCGTGCGTCGAGCCGTGTGGCCGTTACGGGAAGCGATCAACAGTCTTTCCCGTTCGGAATGCTCATTCCTGCGTGAGCCGACGAAGTTATTTTTCCGGGATGTTTATGATCATGTGGTGCAGATCGTGGATACGATTGAGACGCTGCGCGAAATGGTTTCGGCCAGCCTCGACATCTATCTGTCCAGTGTGAGCTATCGCCTGAATGCCGTCATGCGGGTACTGACGGTGATCACAACGATCTTTATGCCGCTCAGTTTCATCGCCGGTATCTACGGGATGAATTTCGAGCATATGCCGGAGTTGAAATGGGCATGGGGGTACCCCATGGCGCTCGGCATCATGGGCATCGTCGCCGCGATCATGTTGATCGGGTTTCGTCGCAAGAACTGGCTGTAAGCGGTTGGACTGCCTTACTCTTGGACTTCCACCTTGTCGACAAAATAGGTCGTATCCCCGAAGCAGGTGGTCGGGATATAGCGATATTCCTTATAGTGCAGGATCACGCGCTTCCCCATTATTTCGTTCAGTTGAGCGGCGACTTTGTCGTCCCAGATTGTAAATTGCCACAGGACCGGAGCGGTACCCGGCACCGTGGTCATGGCCAGCTCTCCTTCATGCGTTTTGCACACCCACCCCTTCGAGGAGAACTTCTGGATGTAGCCGGCTCGGTTCCCATCGGAATAGGTCCAGTTGAACACAACGATGAGATAGGCCGCACCGAGAAACACGAGAAGGGTCGACAACACTTTCACTGCTTTCACCAGCTATCTCCCTTGTTACGCGTGAATGTCACCGAAGAGCCAGGGAGCCTCAGTCTTCCGACGAGTCTCATAGGCTGAGATGGCCTGCTCGTGTTGGAGTGTGAGGCCGATCGAATCGAGCCCCCGGTAGAGACACTCTTTTCGGAAGGGGTCGATCTCAAACCGATAGGCCGTTTTCTCTGGTGTCGTGACCGTTTGGTTCGCGAGATCGACCGTGAGCCGGTATCCCTCGGTCTCAACGGCGTGCTTCATGAGGGCCAGCACTTCGTCTGCCTTGAGCGCAACGGGAAGAATGCCGTTTTGAAAACAGTTGTTATAAAAAATGTCCGCAAAGCTCGGCGCGATGATGCATCGGAATCCCTGGTCCAACAGCGCCCAGGGAGCATGTTCGCGGGATGAGCCGCACCCAAAATTATCGCGCGTCAATAAGATCGAGGCCGATTGATAGCGGGGTTGATTCAAGAAAAAGTCAGGATCAGGTGATCCATCTTGTTTCTTTCTCCAGTCAAAAAAGAGACCTTCCCGGAGCCCTGTCCGTTTGATGGTCTTTAAAAACTGCTTCGGAATAATTTGGTCGGTGTCGACATTGATTTGATCCAGTGGGGCCACGAGACCAGTGAGAGTAGTAAACGGTTCCATAACGACCTCAACTCCAATGTCGAATATCGACGAAGTGTCCTTCGATGGCCGCTGCGACTGCCATAGCAGGGGAGACTAAATGGGTTCTCCCGCCTGCGCCTTGGCGGCCCTCGAAATTGCGATTGCTGGTGGAGGCACAACGTTCCCCTGGTTGCAGGACGTCCGCATTCATCGCCAGGCACATGCTGCATCCTGCCTCTCGCCATTCAAATCCTGCATCACGAAATACGCGATCAAGTCCTTCCGCCTCGGCCTGTTGCTTGACGAGTCCTGACCCTGGGACCACCATGGCATGGACGGATGCGGCTACCTTCCGACCTTTAGCCAGGCTGGCCGCCAATCGCAAATCTTCAATGCGTGAGTTGGTGCAGGAGCCAATGAAGACCTTGTCGATTTTGATGTCGGTGATCGGCGTATTGGGAGATAGTCCCATATAGTTCAAGGCGCGTTCCGTCGCACTCTTGGTTTTGGCATCGGCGATCGTTTGAGGGTCCGGGACCTTTTGATCCACACCTGTCACCATTCCCGGACTTGTTCCCCAACTGACCTGCGGGGCAATCTCTTCCGCTCGCAGGGTGACGACGGCATCATAGCGGGCATCCGGATCGGTCTTGAGCGACTGCCACGCCTTCATAGCCCGTTCGAACAACTCTCCCGTCGGGGTGAGCGGGCGCCCCTTTACATAGACGGTCGTTTTTTCATCGGGGGCTACCAGCCCAGCACGGGCTCCTCCCTCGATCGACATGTTGCAGAGGGTCATACGCCCTTCCATGCTCAGTGCGCGAATCGCCGACCCTGTGTATTCGATGACATAACCGGTGCCGCCGGCCGTGCCGATTTTTCCGATAATTGCCAAAATAATGTCCTTGGCCGAACAGCGATCAGACAGGGTTCCCTCAACCCGGACTTCCATCGTTTTGGGTCGTTTCTGGACGAGGCACTGTGTGGCCAAGACATGCTCGACTTCGCTGGTTCCAATACCGAATGCCAATGCACCGAATGCCCCATGGGTAGATGTATGAGAATCTCCACACACGATCGTCGTTCCTGGAAGCGTGAACCCTTGTTCGGGACCGATGACGTGGACCACGCCTTGTCGGATATCATCCATGCCGAAGAAGGTAATGCCAAAGTCACGGCAGTTTTCCTCAAGGGTTTGAATTTGCTTCGCACTAATGTGATCGGCGATCGGCAGTTTCCGGTCGGTCGTCGGGACATTGTGATCCGGCACCGCGAGTGTGGCAGCGGGGCGGCGTGGGCGGCGACCGGCAAGCTTCAACCCTTCGAAGGCCTGCGGTGATGTCACCTCATGCACGAGTTGCCGATCGATGTACAGAAGGGTGGTTCCGTCAGGCTCCTCGCGGACAACATGCGATTCCCAAATTTTATCGAACAGTGTCTTGCCGGCCATCGGTGCTCCTGCTTCGTATTGTGAGGACCCATTATACAGAGAAGGCCCATGGTCTTGACAAGGTGTCTCTGATGCTTGCCCTTCACCGCACGTCGTGATACCACCACCTTCGTGAAAACTGCACCGTGGAAAGAACCGCGCGTTATGGAGTGGAGTCAGTTCTTGCTGGACAGTTATCGCCATTGGGTCGGGAAAGAGTTGGTTGCGCGGGTCGGAGATGAGAGGGCGCAAGCGCAGCGACTGTTCGAAGCCTCATGTATTGTGGTGTCGCATGGTGTTGAGCCCGATCCGGTCTTGAATTATGGCAACCAAGTCGCCCTAGATTTGTGGGAGGTTTCCTGGGAGCAATTCACCGCGACTCCCTCGCGACTGACGGCTGAAGCCGATAACCGACCAGAGCGGGAGCGGATGTTGGCGCAAGCGAGAGCCCAAGGCTACTATGATGGTTACACAGGAGTGCGGATTTCATCAACGGGCCGTCGTTTTGTGGTTGACCGGGCGATAATTTGGACCGTGATCGATTTAGCCGGAAGTCCCGTTGGGCAAGCGGCGACATTTTCATTTGATCTGGCGGGAAGGAAATCCACGAGCTAGCCCTTGCCAGAATTGACGATTCGTTTTTGTGAAAGGATCTTGAACGATCAGGCAAAAGACTGGAAGGTCAGGTCCACAGTTCGAGGGGAGCATGGTTCGCGATGCCATGGAGCAGGTCTTGCGTGGAAAGTATGCCGACCAAACGACGGGTCTGATCCAGAATTGGAACGGCATGGATCTGCTCCTCCAGCATGACTCGAGCGATTTCGCGGATCTCTGTGGTCGGTGTTGCCGAGATGACTCGCGGGGTCATGATCTCGGCAGCATGCTTATGGGAAGCCTGTCGTGTATCGGCCGTTGAGATCAATTCAGGTACATGCTGGAGGAGGTCTCGATAGGAAAGCATTCCTACGAGCGTGCCATGTACTGACGTGATGGGGATATGGTGGAATCCCTTGTGAGACATGATCGTCCACGCATCAAGCAGCGGACTGTCGGATGGGAGAGAGAAGACAGGTGTCGTCATCAAGTCTCGGGCCAGGACCGCCAGTGTAGGGTGTGATCGGTCAGAGCCCTGTTGTTGATACGCGGTGTGTGCAATCAAGGCGGGGTGGTCCAACGTCGATGCCTGTTGGCCATGGTGCTCCCGATCTGCCGCAGCCTCCGTGCGGTTGTACCGTGGGGTCACGAGCTTTGCCGGATAGACTTCCGCAATCCCGTTGACTGCCACAATAATGGGCATGCTATAGCTCCTTGGCTGTTGTATCGGCAGAGTTGGTGAAATACTGAAGCGAAGAATAAGGAAGGTCTATTCGAGTGAAGGTTCTTCGGCCAAAGAGTGAGCGATAACGCAGAGCCGTGTCCGACACCGTTGCCGATAGCAGAAGTAAAAGGTGTCGTCACCATGTTGTGTTTTACTTTTGGCGATAAGTCCTCCACCCATGGTGGTCCCAAATTGGTTGCTTCCATTTTGAGCCCTATGTTATAAGGATCTCCGCATAATTAGAATTCGTCGGTTGTCGATGATTGTTCTGTGAAGGCTTATAGAAGAAGGGTGTAGAGTACCAAACGCCTGCACGTCCTCCAGAGTTTGGCATCATACACACAGGTCACGAGCTTCTATTTCATCTCTTCTTTTCTCGCAAGGGGGGTAGTTATGGGCAAGTCATTGTTGGCGGTCTTTCTCGGCCTTGGGATGGTGTTGGCCGGAGTTTCAGGTTCATACGCACTTCAGGCGGGCGGCGTCGAAACCGGCGATCTGGAATCCGGTTCCGTCGTCGGGCAACCGTTCAAGGAACTCACTGTCGATGTCTCGTTTTTCGCGCTCGAAATTGGAGATACGAAGGTCTGGTATCCTCCCACGACGGTCATCGATTTCAAAGCGCGTCCTGGTGCACCCGTTCTCTTAAAGGTCACAAACAAGGCGACGGCTGAGCATGGATTTCAACTCACGGCGGCAGTGAATCAACAATCGGCACCGACTGTTTTGCACACTACTCTGGTCCTCAAGCCTGGAGAGACGAAGTACATCGGTGTTCCGACCAGCGATTTGTTTTATGCGGCAGGGAACGTACTGGAATATCGGTGTCATTTGCATCCGGGACATGTCGGCGGCAAGTTGCTCATGTTGAAATAGTAGCGGGTACCGAACAGAGAGCATCTCAGCGGAGATTTTTGGCCTCAAGGAGAAACTCCTTGAGGCCATTGTTTTTCAGCGGGTCTAAAACGGCCATACCAGCATCCGAGATCCTCTCAAAAACGAAAGGTCTTGGTTCTGAAGAGAACCAAGACCTTTCTTCACCACCGATAGGACTCGAGTTGATTAGTTTCTGACCCCACTCCATACCTTAGCTGGGTCTATCCCTTTATCGGGATTCAGGGTCTTTGCTCTTTCCAGAAGGACCTCTGTCGTCTCTGGATAGAGAGGGTCGGAGATACAGCAATTATCCACCGGGCAGACGGCCGCGCATTGGGGTTCGTCGAAATGGCCGACGCACTCGGTGCATCGGTCATGGGCAATGACATAAATATTATCGCCGACTCCTTGTCCGTCACCAACATGGTTCCCTTTGGACTCAGCGTCGCTTCTGGTTTCAAAAATTGCTTCATTGGGACATTCCGGTAGGCATGCCCCGCAAGAAATGCACTCATCCGTAATCAGTAGAGCCATGACCCAAGCCTCCTTCTCACTCCCAACGTCTATTCAATATTGACAAGCTCCCATGTCCCCCACCATAGTAATGCCCGATTTGACGATTGACAGCGTGGGGACGCATTTTATTCTGCGCTTCTTTTCCAAGTCAACACAACGAGTTCCGGTCAGAAGGCCTAGGGTAGTTCTACGCATGGGTCATTGGACCCAGCATGGGAAAAAACGAAGTCAGTACTCTTCTCCAGATGTCCAGTCATCAGAGTCAAGCGAGTGATCGGGAGCAGAAAAAGAAGCGGATCATCATGATGGTCCTGCTGGCGCTGCTATTGATGAGTGCCTCGGTGTTTCTCGTTGAGCGCAAAGAATCGAGTGTGATTGTGGTGACGTTTCCCAGTGGCGTCGAACTCGAGGCTGAGGTGGCTGATACTCCTGAGAAGCTCCTCTTTGGGCTGGCCTTTCGAGAGGCATTACCAACTAACGGTGGCATGTTGTATATCTTTGAAGAAAATGGTCTTCATCGGGTCACGACCCGGGAATATCGATTCCCCATTGATATTCTCTGGGTTGATGAGAGTCACCATGTCGTGCATTTGCTTGAGCAGGCAGAGCCCTGCGCCAAAGATCCTTGCCCATTGTTTGGGCCGCCACCTGAAGCGGCGCGCTATGTGATACAGGCGGAGTCTGGATTCATTAAAAAGGCGGGAGTCGCAAAAAACGATGAACTCAAATATGCCCTTCGCCTCTAGGCCTTGCGGCACACCAAGGGGATATATCACGATGGATGGGTTTCAAAAGGTCGGCCAGGTTGAAGACGTGCCTCCAGGACAGTCGAAGATTGTCAAGGTCAATGATCGTCCGATCGCGCTGTTCAATGTCGACGGGAAGTTTTACGCCATTCATAACAGCTGCCCTCACGAAGGAGGACCTCTCATTGAAGGTCGGCTCAAGGGCTACGTCATTGCCTGCCCCTGGCACGATCTTGCGTTCGACATCCGAAATGGACAAGGTACGGATGGGGGTGGTTATTGTGTAGGAAGTTACGAGGTTCTGGTGGAAGGGACCGAGATTCTCATCGGTCCGAGGAAGAAAATATGACGAGAGCCAAGAGAATACGCATGGTCGTGACGCGTGCAAAGAGGATGTTGGTGTGAATACCACCGGTGTCGAGCCTGTTTCAATGTATGATGCCGGGGATTCCCGCCAGGTCATGGTTGACCAACCCTTTGTCCTGCAGTTGTGGGAAGATCGGACAAGAGGTGAGCAATGGGTCGCCTCGTATGATACCAAAGGACTTACGCTGCTCAGCGACGAATTTCTTCGTATCGCGAGTAATAACGCCGTCGAAAACGGACAACGCATTTTTGAGTTTGCGGCAGTACAGCCGGGGGTATACTACGTGGTGTTCGAAAAGCGTATGGGGTGGAAATTCACCGCAGAAGATCGTCGCCTTTTCAAGATAGAGGCGCAGCCACCCACGGGGAATTGATTCCATGCCAGACATTGCCTTTATTAATGGCCGTTTCCTTCCGTGGCAGGATGCGACGGTTTCCATCGATGATCGCGGGTTTCAATTCGGGGATGCCGTCTATGAAGTGATTCGAACCTATCGAGGCGCTCCCTTTGAAGTGGGTGCACATCTTGATCGGCTTGATCGAAGCGCGACGGAACTCTCCATTCCCCAGCCTTATACCAGAAGACAGTGGATGCAGTGGATTCAGCATGGGCTAAGTCTTGCTGGGTATCAGGATGCCAAGATCTATGTTCAGCTGACACGCGGAGTAGCTCCGCGTGATCATACCTTCCCTTCCGAGAGTCGCCCGACAGCCGTCATGACGATTCGAGCACTCCATCCTCTTAGTCCAGAGACGCGGCGCAACGGCGTGACGGCCTGTACTTGTGAGGATCTGCGATGGGGGCGATGTGATATCAAAAGCGTCAATTTACTGGCCAACGTGCTGGCTCGTGAGGAGGCGCGCAAGGCGGGTGTGTTCGAGGCTATCCTAGTTCGCGACGGCTTTGTCATGGAAGGGGCCGTGAGCAATGTGATGGTTGTTCAGGGGGGCGTCATCATCACGGCTCCCGAAAGCCCGCGCATTCTGTCTGGCGTGACCAGGACGGTCGTGCTGCAGCTAGCAAGAGAGGAAGAGGTTGTCGTCGACGAGCGATTTCTGTCGATCGACTCCCTCTACCAAGCAGACGAAGTCTTTCTCACTGGTACCACGCTTGAAGTCCTCGGAGTCGTTCAGATCGACGGGAAACCCATCGGCTCCGGTCACCCTGGTCCAATCACCCAGGCCTTGGCCGCTCGATGGGCATTACTGACGGGCTAGTCCCCTTGCATTGCTTAGGGGTGCATGGTATGGTACCGCCTCTGTAAGTGGGCGCACGCCCACTTTTTTGTTTGGTCATGTTCCAAGGGGACATTGAGGTTGAGGATACCGGGGAGTAGTTCGCAACCGGTGATCGACCGATTGCACGAAATCATTTCACCGATTTTATGGACGCTTGGGCTCGAATTGATCGATATCGTCTGTGTTGGTCGAGGTCCGCGTTCCGTCGTTCGTGTGTTGATCGATAAACCGGGTGGCGTGACCATCACCGACTGTGAGCAAGCACATAAGGCTCTAGGGCCGGCACTCGATGTGGCCGATCCGTTCCCTCACGCCTATACGCTTGAAGTCTCATCTCCAGGTTTGGATCGCCCGTTCCAGAGAACTCAGGACTATCAGCGGGCGATTGGGAAACAGGTGAATCTCAAGCTTCGCCAGCCTCTCGACGGTCAGTGGCGGATTGCCGGAGAGTTGATGCAAGCTGATGAGCATCTCGTTGTGCTGACGATAGCCGCGCATCGAGCTTCTCAGGTGATCCAGCTCAGTCGCGAGATCATCGCGGAAGCGAAATTGGTTGTGAAAATTTAAGTGTGAGGTCAGGGGCGCCGTGAGTGGAAACCGGATGCAGGAGCGTGAGGTATGAACCGAGAACTGATTTCAGTGATTGACGAAATCGGGCGCCAAAAAGGAATTGACAAGGCCCGCGTGATCGGAGCCATCGAATCCGCTCTGCAGACTGCCGCAAAGAAGCGTTTCGGGCAGGCTGAAAACATTCAGGTTGAGATGGATCCGAAAACAGGTGAAATTTCCGTCGTCTCTAAGAAGATCATCGTCGAGACGGTCAGCAATCCGAAAGCTGAAATTTCGCTGCAAGAAGCTCGTCAATACGACAGCGAAGCCGAAGTGGGGGACGAAATCGGGTCCCTGATTGAAATGAACGAATTGGGGAGAATTGCCGCTCAAACCGCCAAGCAGGTCATCTTTCAAAAGGTTCGCGAGGCCGAGTGGGAGGCGGTGCAAAAGGAATACTCGACGAGGCAGGGTGATTTGGTCACCGGCATCATTCTCGGGATGGAGCGCCGCAATTACTTGGTGGACCTCGGAAAGACGGAGGCGCTTCTTCCGATCCAAGAGCAGATCCCGCGTGAAACCTACCGGCGCGGTGATCGAGTCAAAGCCATGCTCCTGGAAGTTCGTCGGACCCCGAAGGATGTACAAGTGATTTTGTCACGCAGCCACCCGCAATTCGTGGCGAAGCTCTTTGAGCTTGAAGTGCCGGAAATTATGGAGAAGATCATCGAAATCAAATCGGTTGTTCGGGAACCTGGCGACCGTACGAAGATCGCCGTAACCTCGCGGGAAAAGGCCGTGGATCCGGTGGGAGCCTGCGTCGGCATTAAAGGTTCTCGTGTGCAAGCGGTTGTCCGTGAGTTGCGTGGTGAGAAGATCGACATCATTACCTGGACGCAGGATCCGCGGGTGTTCATTGCGGAAGCGCTAAATCCCGCTACCATCGAAAAGGTCGGTATCGACGAGGAGAAGAAGTCGGCGCTCGTGGTCGCTGCTGATTCCCAGCTATCCCTGGCCATCGGAAAAAATGGTCAGAATGTCAGGCTTGCGGCACGCTTGACAGGATGGAAGATCGATATCATCAGCGCGACGGAATACGAAAAGGAAAAAGTGGAGCGCGATAAGGAAATCAAAGCGGCACTGGCGGAGGAAGCGGAGGCGCAGCGACTGCAGGAAGAAGCCCGGCAAGCTGCGAGAGCGGAAGAGGCAACGAGCGGATCAGAGTAGGATACGGAATCGTCTGATGGCAATGCGCGTATACGAACTTGCGAAAAAGTTGGGTATGGAAAATCGCGTGCTCATCCCGGAGCTCAAGAAAATGGGTGTGTCGGTAACCTCCCATAGCAGTGCTCTGGATGATGGGATCGTGCAGAAAGTCCTGGAGAAGCTTGCTCCTCAATCTAAAGGGCAGGGACCCGGGAGTGAGGGGGATGTTGCGCCCAGGTCCGTTCACGGGATGGGGCAGGGCAAAGCTGTGGCCAGTAAGGGTCAACCGGCAGAAGAATCGCCAAAGCCGGACAAGCGGCGTATTTTGATCAAGCGTAAGAAAGAAGAAGAGCCAGCGGAGGTTCTTGCGTCTTCCTCGACTGTGGAAATCGAACGCATACCTCAGCCTGAACCGTCAGTCTCAGCCATCACTCCGCCATCAGTTGCTCCAGAGCAACCTGCTCTTGAGGCGATTGTCGCTCCCAGCCCACTGGTGGAAGCTGTTCAGGAGGAAGTCGTGGTGCCGCCTCCAGCGGCAGTTGCGCCTCCTGTGGTGCCCCCCAAGTCGGATGACGTACAGCCCAAGGTGATCGCCGCTCCGCCTCCTGTTGCGACTACGACGGTTGAATCCGTCCTGGGTAAGAAAAAGAGCATGGCGTTTGAGGCCATTGAGGCCGAAGGACAGAAGGATAAAGCCAAGAAAGTCCGAAAGGTAGGTCGCCCCAAAGATGATCAGCAGGATGTAAAATTTAGGGAGGATGCTGCACGCTGGCAAGATCTCCGAGCCATTCCAGTGCAGCGTCGTGACGACCGATCGAAGCATCTCCATCATAGTGTTCCCTCCGAGGTGACTAAGCCTCGACGAAAGAGTGTCAAGGTTACCCCTCGAACCACGGTCAAGGAATTTGCTGAGTTGATCGGCCAGCGTCCGGCCGACATTGTTCGTAAACTCATGGATATGGGACAGATGTTGACCTTTCACCAGCCCATGAATCTGGATGCGGCGTCGATGCTGGCGGAGGAGAGTGGCGTCAAGATCGACATTGCCGTTGAAAAAGTAGGGGACGACTTGTTGCAGGATGTACTGGAGACCGGCGGTGAGGAACGACCTGAGCCTCGTCCACCCGTCGTGACCATCATGGGTCATGTTGATCACGGGAAAACATCGTTACTCGATGCCATCCGTCAAACCAATGTTGCCGAGGGGGAGGCGGGAGGCATCACACAGCACATTGGTGCTTATACGGTCTCAGTGCGGGGCAAGCAGGTGACCTTCTTGGATACGCCAGGTCATGAAGCGTTCACGGCTATGCGAGCTCGGGGGGCGAAGGTCACGGACGTCGTTATTCTGGTTGTTGCCGCCGACGATGGGGTCATGCCCCAGACCATTGAGGCCATCCATCATGCGAAAGCGGCCGGAGTTCCCCTGATCGTCGCGATGAACAAAATTGATAAACCCACCGCGAACCCTGATCGTGTCAAGAATGCACTTTCAGAGCATGGACTCATTTCTGAAGCCTGGGGCGGCGATACGATTATGGTAGAGGTATCGGCCAAACAGAAAACGGGTCTCGATACTCTTCTGGAAATGATTCTTCTCCAGGCTGAAGTGCTTGAGTTAAAGGCAGACCCACACCGACAAGCTAAGGGTACGGTCATCGAAGCCAAAATTGAACGGGGGAGAGGGCCGGTTGCCACAGTTCTCGTGCAGAGCGGGACGTTACGGGTGGGCGATGCCTATGTCGTGGGCATGTTTAGTGGTCGCGTGCGAGCGCTCATCAATGATCGGGGTGAGAAGACGCAGCAGGCGGGGCCGTCCATTCCTGTTGAAGTCATTGGATTGCCCGGCGTCCCTTCGGCGGGGGATGTCTTCCATGTCGTATCGAATGAGCGGGTTGCTAGAGAGATTGCCGAAGAGCGAGCGCAAAAACGCAGGGCAGCTGAATTGACTGGGCCGACGAAAGTCTCGCTTGATGATCTCTTTGCAAAAATTCAAGAAGGCTCGGTGAAGGAATTGGCCATCGTCATCAAAGCCGATGTGCAGGGTTCCTCGGAAGCCTTGGCTGGGGCCGTTGAAAAGCTATCGACCGATGCGGTCAAGCTTCGGGTTATTCATAATGCCGTGGGCGGCATCATGGAATCCGACGTCCTACTCGCAGCAGCATCGCGGGCGATCATCATCGGTTTCAATATCAGACCTGAGCCAAAAGCCACGGCGTTGGCCGAACAGCAGGGGGTCGATGTCCGCCTCTATACGATCATCTATGACGCCATTGCCGACATTAAAGCCGCGATGGAAGGTTTGCTTGAGCCAACGTTGAAGGAACGTGTCCTCGGACGTGCGGAGGTCCGTCAGGTCTTTATGATTCCCAAAGTCGGCGCAGTGGCAGGCGCCTATGTGCTCGATGGACTTCTCTCTCGTACGAGTGCAGGGGTTCGTGTGATTCGGGACAATGTGGTGGTGTATCAAGGTAAGTTTGGCTCCTTGAGGCGATTTAAAGACGATGTGCGTGAGGTTCAGCAAGGGTATGAATGTGGCTTGAGCATCGAGAACTTTAATGATGTAAAAACGGGAGACATCGTCGAAGCGTATACGATCGATAAAATAGCAGCCAAACTCTAGATGTCGATCCGGCTTATGAGCGTCCGCAGTCTGTGGGTCTGAAGGAGATCGTCGCAGGAGCCTCTCGCTGAGATTGGTCGGAGATAAGGGGTCTTTTATAGGCAGTCATTATGGTGGTGGGGCTCTGTACGGTCGAGTTGTTTATCGCGGAGAGTCAATCGCTGAAGGACAAGCGACAGGTCCTGCAGGGACTCAAAACCCGGTTGCGAAATAAATTCAACCTCTCTGTAGCCGAAGTGGATGGCCAAGATCTCTGGCAGAAAGCCGTTCTTGCAATGGCCTGTGTGGCAAGTGAGGGGCGTTTTGTGAGTCAAGTCATGGAGCAGGCGCTGAACGTGATCAAGAGCATGCCGGTTGTCGAGGTTATCCGTACTCAACAGGAATTGCTCTAACCTTCGTTCCGTACAACCGCTCGTCACAACGGTCATACCGCGATGTCAAAGACGACCTACAAACGGGCTGATCGAGTGGCCGATCAGATTCGCATGGAAGTGGCCGATATCCTCATGCGAAAAATCAAAGACCCGCGGGTGCATGATGTTACGGTCACGGACGTTGAGCTTACGGGGGACCTACGCATCGCTCATGTGTTCGTCACGACCATGGAACGGGGCGAGGGTGAGCGAGAGGTCTTTGCAGGGCTGTCAAAGGCGAGCGGATTTGTGCGGGCAGAATTAGGGCGCCGTCTCTCACTCCGCTATCTCCCCGATATCATTTTCAAAAAAGATGTGAGCGGAATACGCGGCGATCGAATTCACCAGCTATTGGCCGGATTGCACGGCGATGTAGAGCCGCGGCCACTCCAGGACGATCCCAGTAAGGAACCGAGTGCATCAGGATCTTAAACTCATGACCAGTAGAGCGACAGCGCTTGGACAAAAGGAGATTCGGGACGGCGTCCTTATTGTGCACAAAGAAACAGGGTGGACGTCGCACGATGTCGTTGCAAGGGTTCGAGCCATTTTGAGAGACAGCAAAGTTGGCCATGCCGGAACATTAGATCCGAGTGCCACCGGAGTCCTTCCGATTCTTGTGGGTCGAGCCACCAGAATCGCGGAATATCTAGTCAATTGGGACAAGGAGTACCGAGCTCAGTTGCGACTTGGAGAAGCGACTGACACGCAGGATGCAACGGGTCAAGTGCTGGCCAGAACTGATCTAACCGGAGTCACCGAAACCGATCTTCAAACCGTGCTCACGGGCTTTCGGGGTCCTCAACGGCAACTACCGCCGATGTACTCTGCGGTGAAGGTTGGGGGACAACGGCTGTATAAGGCCGCCAGGGCTGGTAAGACGATTGATCGTGCTGAGCGATCCATCGTCGTCCATGAATTGGAGCTGGTGTCCTTTGATGGCCGGGATGCAATTTTGCGCGTCGTCTGCTCAAAGGGCACGTATGTGCGTACGTTGTGTGCCGATATTGGTCAGGCATTAGGTGTCGGCGGGCACCTGTTTGCTCTGGAACGGCGCCGTGTGGGGCCACTCTTGATCGAGCAGGCCTTGACGATCGCCCAACTCGCTTCTCACTGTGAGGCGAACACTCTCGGGTCGCAGTTTCTTTCGCTTGACGAGCTCCTCTTTGATTTCCCCACAGTGGTTGTCAATGAGGAACAGGCACAACGGGTCCTACACGGAGCACCCCTATCCCCGGTGGTTGGTGAAGGGGCTCTCTCTCAGGTGGGAGCTGGCATTGTGCGACTCAAGAATGAGGCGGGGCGTCTGTTGGCGATTGGAACCCATGACCGGACCGGTCTGGGGGCGATCAGAGTACGGAAAGTATTAAATCTCTCGAGTCATTAATGAAGAAGGAGTTGTTATGGCGTTATTGAAAGAAGCAAAAGCAGCACTCATTCAGCAATATCAACAGCACGAGAAGGATTCCGGTTCCCCGGAGGTCCAAATAGCAGTCTTGACGAATCGAATCACCTATCTAACCGAGCATTTCAAGACGCATAAGAAGGATCATCACTCGCGGCGCGGGTTATTACAACTAGTCGGGCGACGGAGGCGATTGTTGGACTACCTTCGCGGCGTGGAAGACGCTCGGTACCGGGCAATTATCGATCGACTTGGTATACGCAAGTAACCGGTCGGCCCAAAGTATGGCGTAGACCGGCGCCGTATGTCGTGCTCACATGTCCCACAGATGAACACCGACATGCGCTCTGTGGCTGCACTGTCCGACGAACGCGTCCGACAATCAGTCGCAGACGCATCGCCCATTCGCGTGCTCGACTGAACGGCGAGGATCGTCGACCAGAGCGCATCTCAGTGGGCATCTGTGGATCTAACCAGAGGAGACCATAGATGATACATGTTGTCGAATTAGAAGTTGCCGGTCGTATGCTTCGGCTCGAAACCGGGCGGGTCGCAAAACAGGCCGACGGGTCGATTTGGGCCTCGTACGGTGATACGGTGGTCCTTGCCACCGCGGTGTCGGCGCAAACTGCCAAACCCGGAACCGATTTTCTTCCTTTAACGGTCGACTATCAGGAAAAGGCCTATGCGGCCGGCAAGATTCCAGGGGGCTATTTCAAGCGAGAAGGCCGACCTGCAGAAAAGGAGGTCTTGACCAGCCGATTGATCGATCGTCCTCTCCGTCCGCTCTTCCCTGAAGGATTTTATTTTGAGACCCAGGTTATTGCGTCTGTTCTTTCTGCCGATAAGACCGGTTCTTCTGACGTGATCGGTATTACCGCCGCCTCCGCTGCACTAGCTGTTTCTAATATCCCGTTCAATGGTCCGGTTGCCGGAGTGAAGATCGGCTACATTAAAGGGCAGCTGGTCGTCAATCCGGACCTCGAAGCCATGGAACAGAGTGACCTCCACCTGGTGGTTGCCGGTACTGCCGATGCGGTCATGATGGTTGAGGCGGGCGCCAATGAGCTTCCTGAACAAACCATGCTGCAGGCGCTGGAATTAGCTCACAGCGAGATCAAGAAGATTGTTCGGAAGATTGATGAATTGGCGAAAAAAGTTGGACGGGTGAAGCGAACGGTTGCGGAGGAGTCGATCGATCCTGCCCTGCAGGCCGAAATTAAATCTCTCGTGGCCCAGCCGATTCGTGATGCCATTATGATTTCCAATAAGACTGCTCGGCAGGAGCGACTGGATCAGATCCTTGCAGAGACTCTTCGGAAGCTCCAGAAGCCGGAAGATTCTTCGCGCGAGCGGCATATCAAGCTCGTCTTTCATCAGCTGGAGTACACGGAAGTTCGGAAAATGATCTTGGAAAAACAATCACGGGCCGACGGACGAGGTCCATCCGATATCCGACCGATTACCTGTGAGGTCGGGGCATTGCCGCGTGCACATGGTTCAGCAATCTTTACCAGGGGAGAGACCCAGAGTCTGGCGGTCGTGACGTTAGGGACGACGGATGATGAACAGCGGATTGATGCGTTAGAGGGAGAGTACACCCGCACGTTCATGCTGCATTACAATTTCCCACCCTTCAGCGTCGGTGAAGCGCGGCCGCTCCGCTCACCAGGGCGACGCGAGGTTGGTCATGGAGCATTGGCTGAACGGGCGTTGAAGCCAGTGATTCCCACGAAGGATGTCTTTCCATACACCTTGCGCATTGTTTCGGAGATTCTTGAATCCAATGGGTCTTCATCGATGGCCACGGTCTGTGGGGGAACGTTGGCGATGATGGACGCCGGGGTTCCGATCAAGGAGCCGGTCGCCGGTATTGCCATGGGGCTCATCAAGGAAGGGGACGACGTCATTATCTTGTCCGACATTCTCGGCCTTGAAGATCACTTGGGTGATATGGACTTCAAAGTATGCGGGACGAAGAACGGAGTGACGGCGCTTCAAATGGATATCAAGATCGGTGGGATTACGACCAACTTGATGCACCAAGCGTTGGAACAAGCTCGATCGGGGCGTCTCCACATTCTGAACCGCATGTCGAACGCACTTCCGGAGCCGCGAACCGACCTCTCACCCTTTGCACCTCGTATCTATACGATGAAGGTCAAGCAGGATAAGATCCGGGACATTATTGGCCAGGGTGGGAAGACGATCCGTGGGATTCAAGCGGATTGTGGGGTCAAGGTCAGTGTGGAGGACAGTGGCATTGTCACGATCGCGTCCTCGGACGGGGCATCCTTGCAAAAGGCCAAGGACATCATCAACCGTTTGACTGAGGAAGTCGAAGTCGGCAAGGTGTATTTGGGGACTGTGCGAAAGATCATGGATTTTGGTGCCTTCGTCGAGGTCTTGCCGGGAACGGATGGGCTCGTGCACATTTCTCAGCTTGCCCATCATCGTGTGAAGTCTGTGTCCGATGAGGTGGCGGAGGGGGACCAAATTCAGGTCAAAGTACTTGAGATTGATAAGCAGGGGAAAATCCGCCTCAGTCGGAAAGAAACCATCCCTGCACCGACCGCAGGCAACGCTCCAGATCCAGCGGGTGGGTAACACTTGTACCGCAAGGTCATCCTCAATAACGGGATTCGCTTGGTCACCGAGCGAATCCCGACCGTGAAATCCGTCACCATCGGTCTCTGGGTAAATGCCGGTTCCCGTGACGAGCGTCCCGAAGAAGCTGGGTATTCTCATTTCATCGAGCATATGCTGTTCAAGGGAACGGCGTCACGGTCGGCAACGGACATCTCCCGTGAAATCGACGCACTCGGCGGAGAAATGAACGCGTTTACCACGCGAGAGACGACGACCTTCTATGTCAAGGTTCTCGATCAACATCTGCCCCAGGCTTTGGATCTTCTCTCGGACCTGTTCTTGCACTCTCGCCTGAGCCAGAAGGAAATTGAAAAAGAGAAACAGGTTGTGCTCGAAGAAATTCGCATGGTCCAAGATGATCCTGAGGATCTCATTCAGGAGTTGCACACCAAGTTGATGATGGGTACCCATCCCTTGAGCCGCCCAATCCTTGGAAAGGCATCCACCATCGTACAGATCCGTCGACAAGACCTCCTTGACTACATCGATCGACACTACCGTTCAGAAGACATTGTCATTGCTGTCGCTGGAAATTTTGACCAACGGAAGCTTGAGAAAACGATAACCCGCCTGTTTGGGCGCCATCAGGGGGCGAGAGAAACCATTTCTCGAAAACGTTGGCCTCCGGAATTAGGTGGTGGTGTCGTCTTGAAGCAGAAACCCTTGGAACAGGTTCATCTCTGTGTAGGACTCCAGGGGATTGCCGCCGGACACAAGGATCGATATGTGATCTATGCCCTCAACAGCGTCTTAGGTGGGAGTGTGAGCTCACGGCTGTTCCAGGAAATCAGAGAAAAACGCGGTTTATCGTACTCAATCTATTCATTCCTGTCGGGGTATTCCGATAGCGGTACCGTCACCGTGTATGCGGGAACCCGTGCCGGGGAAGTTGAGCGTGTCCTAGCTCTGGTCGGACGAGAAATTCAAAAAATGGCCAGGTTGGGAATGACCAGGGAAGAGCTCAAACGGACCAAGGAGCAGATGAAAGGCGGTCTGATGCTGAGTCTGGAGAGTTCACATAGCCGCATGAACAAACTGGCAAAGGATGAACTGATCACCGGCACGCACGCATCTTTAGAGGAAATGATTTCAGAGATTGATGCAGTGACGGAACAACAGGTCAGCCGAGTCGCACGCAGTCTCTTTACTACCGAGAACATGGCCTTGACCGGGTTGGGCCCGCTCTCCGCCCGCCAGGTCGCAACATTGAAGAAACAGTTACCAGTCTCAATGGCCTCATAGTGGAGAAGCGCAAGAGGATAATGTCATATAACCTATTGTTTTTCTGATCATATTTGTAGTAATTTTGATGCGCATGTTGTTCATGAGAAAACATCCCCTTGACAGGGCAGCGCAGTTTCAGTACCGTTCCACCTCGATTGTCACGGTTTGTGGTTCATGACTTGAGCGCCGTGCGACCTGAGTTATCAGTGCATCATCATGAAATGATTGGCTCAACCGACAATGATCAGCTGAACGTGATCAATACATTTGTGAAGACAATGGCAATCAATTTGATGAAGGAGGGACGAGGTATGAAAAGGGCTGTCATTCTAGCTGCCGCCGTAGTATGTACAAGTTTCGGCTTGCTAGCGGCCGAATTTTCATTCGCTGCTGGCGGCATTGAGCACCTTGGTCTTGCGGATGACGTCGTAGGAGGGAAGCCACTGAAGGCTGCCGCACCAGTCAAGAGTCTGCAAGGCCGTGTCTGGTCTCAGTGGGCGGATAATCCCGATGGGGAGCTGTTGTTCGGGGTTCAGTACTGGAATTCTGGGGAGCAAGGATCTGGAGATGGGGGTGGTCGATCATCAACCATGCTTGATGTGAAACCGCCGGATCCTCTCTTTACCTGCTGTGCATGGGGGTTTGTCGGAGGGACGGAGAAGAACTCAACCTATTCCGGTTGGTACCATGCAGCCACGACCGTTCGGCTTGCCGTGAAGGATAAGGCCCTGATGGATAAGATCATCAAGGCCTCACAAGAATTGGTCGCCATGGAGGTCACTCTCGACGGCCGAACCATCACTGGCTTCAAAATACTGAAGGACTAGTCACTCTTAGTACAGCACGTTGTTGTGAAGGAGGACCTGATGATGAAGGTTCAGAAGCAAGGTGGAGCCATCCTGGCAGCCGTTGCCCTCGTAGCCGGTATGGCGTCGAGCGCCTCGGCCATTGAGTCATTTCAAGAGCGATTTGAATGGGGAGACATGAGCAAGCCCACCACGATACAGGGGCGAGTGATTGTCCTTGACCCATATGATGAGGCGGTGTGGATTAATGTGGCCGTATTCGGCGGTAATGCCGAGAGCGGCTTATACTGGCAGAAAGTTCACCCCGGTAAGAACCTGAAGTTTTATGCCGAGAAATCTGCTTGGCAGGAACTGCAGAAAATGGGACGGCCCCACGCAGGACCAGCTGCTGCGAAGGAAGTTCCCCCCGGTAGTACGACGGACCTGATTGAATTTGTCGTCACAGAAACAGAACAGAACCATCGAGTGATTTCTGCAGTGAAGAAGATTCCTGAAGTGTCTGGCGCGATGGGTAAGCCCCTAAGCATGTCCGCGCTTCGACTCAAGGAATGTGCGGGGAAAAACGAATTTGAGGCAGCCTGTAACAAAGCCAAGATTGGCCTCAATACCTCTCCGGTCACACCGGATGGAAGCAACGTCGGCATGCAATACGATGTCATGCTTCCTGGTGGGAAAACGGTCGGAGGTTTGATTCCCTGGACCGCACAGTACAATCAGGCTCACTGAAGAGCGATCAAACAGCAGCAGAAAGGGCGGCATTCCTTCCGGGAGTGCCGCCCTCTTTATTTTGAGTCTGGACGCCACGCTCTCCACCAGAGAGGACCACACCCATAACATCAATTAACAGTAAAGAATTTCTGCAGAGAGCCTGTTGCCAGTTCAATTACCGCAGTCGTTCAAACTGACAAAGTAAGAATATGAACGATCAGGGTTTTAGGGAAGCACGTTGTAGCCCGTATTCTAAGGATCGTAGATTGACTGTGTGGAAGCAGCGGAATTATTGACTGACTGATGGTTCGGTCGTGTCTGTTCTGGCTATCCGTTGCAGCTCAGCGAGGCGATTGAGGGCATCGAGTGGCGTTATTGAAAACAGATCGATTTGCTTCACCTCTTCTATCAGTGGGTGAGGCTGAGGAAGAGTTTGGGCATGTTGTTGTAACGGAACCGAGGTCGAGACGGGAGAGGCAGACTCAGGTCGTTCAAGCTGCGACAAGACTGCTTGAGCGCGACCAACTACCTCCGGGGGAAGCCCTGCGAGTTTGGCCACGTGAATGCCATAACTGCGATCGGCCTTACCGGCAACGATCTTTCTCAGAAACACGATATCCCCATTGCATTCCTGGACGGCCACGCGGTAGTTCTTGATTCCACTGCGTTGAGACTCTAATTGAGTCATTTCGTGATAGTGCGTGGCAAAGAGGGTGCGCGCACCGAGCCTGGTACAGTCATGGATATATTCCGCAATGGCCCAGGCAAGGCTGAGCCCATCGTAGGTACTCGTTCCACGACCAATCTCGTCAAGTAAGAGCAAGCTCCGTTGCGTTGCGTTCCTTAGAATATGGGCGGTCTCCACCATTTCAACCATGAACGTGCTCTGTCCGCCCGCCAGATTGTCGGACGCACCGACCCGGGTGAAAATACGATCGACCACACCGATGTGCGCCTCTGCTGCTGGCACGAAGCTCCCAACCTGAGCCATCAGAACAATCAACGCGACCTGCCGAAGGTAGGTGCTTTTCCCTGCCATATTGGGACCTGTCATGATGAGGAGTCGATCAGATTCAAGATTCAGCGTCGTGTCGTTCGGCACAAAAACAGAATCATGACAGAGCCGCTCCACGACGGGATGTCGGCCCTCTCTGACCGTGATATCCCCGCCGTCCGTAACCGTTGGCTTTGCGTAGCGATAGAGTGCTGCTGTCTCGGCTAAACCTGCCAGGACATCGACTAGAGCCAGGAGCGTCGCCATTTTATCCAGTCGATGGGCTTCTGTTGCCAGCCGGGAGCGCAGCGCGATGAAAGCCTCCTGCTCGGACGCAAGGAGTTTCACGTCGGCACCAATCACACGCTCTTCTAGTTCCTGGAGCTCCGCAGTTGTAAACCGTTCTGCATTGACGAGTGTCTGCTTCCGAATATAGTCTGGTGGCACACGGCTCAGGTTCGCTTTGGTAAGCTCGATGTAATACCCAAATACCTGATTGTAACGAACCTTCAACGACTCAATACCTGTTCGTTCGCGTTCTTTGCTTTCCAGGGAGGCAATCCATTCCTTGCCTTCCTTGCTGGCCTTTCGAAGTCCGTCGATAGCAGGGGCGTAACCCTCCTTAATGATATTGCCATCGCGTAAAGAGGGTGGGGCATCCGGGCGGATGGCTTCTTCAATTAGATCGTACAGATCCTGAGCCCCATCCCAAGTCCCTAAAGATTCACTTAGAAGTCGGCTGCGAAGTGAAGTGAGCTGGGCGAAGATCTCCGGCAGGGCTGCGAGAGATTGTTTCAACGCCAGCAGCTCTCGTGGCCCTGCCAACCCAAGCGTGATACGTGTGCCCAATCGTGCGATGTCCTGAACCTCCCGCAACGCCCTGCGCAAAGCAGTTCGGACGAACAAGGTCTCCTTGAGCTCCTCAACCGCATCAAGACGTGCTTGGATCAGATCACAGCGCATGAGAGGCATCACCAACCACTGACGCAGCAGCCGACATCCCATCGCGGTAACCGTATGGTCCAACACGGACAAGAGTGTGAAGGGATCCGTCGCGGATGCACGCTCATTGGCAACCACCGGTTTCAGGAGTTCTAAATTCCGAATGGTCGTCCCATCCAGATGCATCACTTCGCTATTGCGACGAATGACGAGACGACGGATATGATCCAAAGGCACGGCGGGTTGCGTTTCACGGAAATAATCCAGCACCGCACCGGCAGCGCCGACAGCAGCCGTAAGTCCCTGACAACCTACCCCTTCAAGCGAATGACAGCGGAAATGGGTCGTCAATACACGCGACGCATGGTGTGGTTCAAATGAGGCAGATGGGCGTTCGCATAACCGCGGGCCAGTGATCTCTTTCACCCATCCTAAGCGGCGACGGTCGGAGCCTGTTGGGAAGATCAGCTCCCGAGCGTCGAGCCGAGCCAGTTCGTTCAAAACCTGGCCGACTGCTTGTGGTCCTCGACACTCCATCACGGAGAACTCTCCGGTCGATACCTCAAGGTACGCGAGGCCGAGGCAGTCTCCGAAATCAGCATCGGGGTAGCTGGCAATGGAGGCGAGATAGTTGAGCTCTCCTGGGATCAAGAACTCGGTGTCCACCAGAGTACCTGGCGTATAGAGTCGGACGACTTCACGCCGCACAAGTCCCTTGGCAGATTTGGGATCCTCCACTTGCTCGCACAAGGCGACCAAACGTCCGGCTTGTAGTAGCTTTGCAATGTACCCCGTGGCCGAATGATACGGGACACCGCAGAGTGGGATTGGGTGCGGGCTGTTCTTGTCGCGAGAGGTTAATGCAATAGAGAGGAGTCTGGAGGCTTCCAGCGCGTCTTCATAAAACATCTCGTAAAAATCCCCGACACGAAAAAATAAAATTGCGTCAGGGTATCCCTGCTTGATGTCTCGAAACTGACGCATGAGAGGACTAAGCGTTGTGTCACTCATCAGCGAAATGTCTCGCGGGTTCCAACTCTGTTTGGGCGGGAGTCTTTCCCGACACCTTCTCCAGTGATTGTCGAAGTCGCTCCAGGTCTACCTCGGCTTGTTGCAAGGCTTTGGTCTTTCGGCGCAGCTGAATACGGCTGCGCACCCAAGGAGGACACAGGAGAATAGCGGAAACCAGAAGGCCCACGGCAAACCCGGCCATGACGGGTTTATAAATTGGTGTTGAAGCCTCGAGTAGGCCAAAAAAATAGCGAAGTGTGACTTCCTGCTCCTGGTTTTGCAGGACAAATGCCAGTGAGAGGAGCAAGAGAATGCCGACAAGAATCAATCGGGTCATCGATGAGAAGCCTTTCTCTTTCCTCTGAGCTTAGGATTCGGCAAGTCGCGGCGCTTTTTTTCGGAGGGCAAGACTCTCGTGATGCGGGTGAACAACAAACGGGATCGTACTCCGTGCGCGATGAGCTGAGCGGAGCGAGTCGTAAAGGTTCTATGAGTCAACCGAATTTCAAGATGGTCGGAAGGGAGGAGGTTCGGAAATCGGTCAGCCCACTCAATCGCCGTCACGCTGTCCTCGGTAAAGACTTCAGCGAGGCCGATGGCCTCGGCTTCCGCGGAACTCTTCAATCGATACAGGTCCATATGCGTCAAGGGGAGTCGCCCATGGTATTGGCGCATCAACATGAATGTCGGACTGGTCACGACGGTAGAGGGCGCATCGAGGCCAGAGACGATTCCGTGAACTAACGCGGTCTTGCCAGCTCCCAGCTCTCCTATCAATGCAAGGACATCCCCTTCGTGAAGGACCCGCCCAATGGCTCTTCCAATCGACTCCGTCTCACGACGAGAAGAGAGGACGAGACCGCGTGACCAAGCTGGTCGAACCATAGAGTTGCCGTTAGATCGGTCTTGTTCGTACCGGACGGACTGGACTAGTCGAGTGTTCAAGTGGCCTATTCAGTGCAGTGGGAATCTGTTCAAGGAGGTCCCCTGCGATCATACCGATTTCCCCTTTCCCGGCTGCCGCCAGATCGCCTGCCGCCCCGTGCAGGTACGTGGCTGTGCAAGCAGCTTCCCATGATGGCAGGCCTTGGGCCAACAGACCAGCCACCATCCCCGTCAGAACATCTCCTGTTCCAGCGGTGGCCATACCGGGGTTGCCGGTTGGACAGATCGCCACGACGCCATCTGGTCGTGCAATAACGGTCCTCGCTCCCTTCAAAATGACGAACAAGCCACGTTCTCGCGCAAAGCGAGTCGCAGTGCCGATCCGGTCGCGATTGACGGTCTGAGGAGTTGCCTCTGCTTCCAATCGAGCCATTTCTCCAGGATGGGGTGTAATGATGGGGGGTGTTTTGCATGAAGCGAGGATCGCGGCACGTCCGGTCAAGGCATTCAGCGCATCAGCATCAAGCACGGCTGGTCGGTCGAGCCGTGCGGTCAAGGCTTGGACGAGCTCAACTGTCTCAGGATGAGTGGATAGCCCAGGACCGATCGCCACCGCATCTCTAGTCGCCATGAAGGCGAGAAGACGATCGAACGCGGCTCGCGAAAACGTTCTTGCCTTCGTCTCCGGCATGGGGACCGTCATGACTTCCAGGAGTTTGGCTTCTAATACGTCATTGACACTTGAGGGCGTCGCGACGGTAACGAGTCCGGCTCCTACCCGTAGCGCCGCTTGTGCAGCCATTGCGGCCGCGCCAGTTTTTCCGAGGGATCCTGCAATGATGCCGGCGTGTCCATATGTTCCCTTGTGTCCGGATCGTTCACGTCGCGGGAGACACCCGTGAACCCACTGCGGGGTGATCAAGGTGAGTGGAGTCTCTAGAGCATCGACATAGGCCGGGGGTATTCCGATATCGACAAGGTGGATGTCTCCAGCCAAGTCGATCCCTTGATTATGGTACAGGCCGACCTTGGGGAGGCCAAAGGTGACGGTGAGCGAGGCACGAACAGCTTGGCCAAGAGCCATTCCAGTATCAGCGTGTAGGCCAGAAGGCACATCAACGGCCACGACGGGACGGTTGAGTTCGTTCATGCTCTCGATGACTTCACCGTAGCGACCCGTGACTACTGAGGATAGTCCCGTCCCAAGCAGCGCATCAACCAGCAGGTCGCTCTCCTGCAACAGTGCTCGCGCCATATCCTTGGATTTATAAGGAAGGACGGAGGATCGACCGGCGGTCTTGGTAAACTGCCTGTACATCAAGGCGGCGTCGCGACTCAATTCGGATACGGGAGTCATTGCAAGGACACGGACCTTGGCATGGCGTCGTCTGAGGAGGCGTGCGGCGACGAATCCGTCACCGCCGTTATTCCCTTTCCCGCAGACCACGGTAATCGTTTTGCCGCTGACGGTACCCACCCATTGCTCAATGCACGAAGCCACGCCCGATCCCGCACGTTCCATCAGCGTGGTTGCAGGGATACCAGCTTCACCAATCGTTCGGCGGTCGAGCGCTTGCATCTGTGCGGCGGTGATGATCTTGATCATGGCGCGATGGTGATCGCCGGTTAACTGGGCCGAGGTCCGTGATCCGTGATAATGCTCTCTTAACTCAACAGCGTTTTCATTTCCTTGACGGCTTGCACCAGCCCCACAAGGACCGCACGTGCGATAATGCTATGCCCAATGTTGTATTCCACAATTTCAGGAATATGGGTGAGCCGCTTGATATTACGGTAATTCAAGCCATGTCCTGCATTCACGCCGATTCCAAGTTTATACGCGAGCTTCGCGGCAAGACTAATCGCCTCAAATTCAGTGTCGGCTTCTTTCGAGCGCGTGGCATTGGCATAACGGCCGGTGTGGAGCTCGACAAAATCCACCGCAATTTTATGTGCGGCCTTGATCTGGTTCAAATCCGGATCAATGAAGACGCATACCGGGATTCCACCATTACGGAGGATGCTCACAATGTGTTGGATGCGTTCTCGTTCGCCCACAATGTCGAGCCCGCCTTCCGTGGTCAGTTCCTGACGTTTTTCAGGTACCAAAGTCACCAGGTCCGGCTTGATAGTGAGCGCAATCTTTGCCATCTCAGGATCCGCTGCCATCTCAAGGTCAAGCTTTGTCCGGGAGATTTCACGAAGCAGATGAAGATCGCGATCTTGGATGTGGCGTCGGTCTTCCCGAAGATGAACGACCAAACCATCGGCCCCTGCCAGCTCAACGAGAACGGCGGCCGCCAACGGGTCAGGATCGGTCCCTCCGCGAGCCTGTCTCAACGTCGCTACATGGTCAATATTCACGCCGAGCCGAGCCATTCACCCTCCTTACACAACGATGCGACTGGATAAAATTACAGATAAGAGTCAGACGAGTGAGACAACCCCAATGCTATTAGTAACAGAAAGGAGGGAGAGGGGGCAAGAATGGTCGGGGTAAAGAGTCTTCCGTCGCAGTTTTTAGCCGAATGAGGAGAAGTCTTTAAAAAATCAGGAAATTGACTGGGCTAGACTGCTCCATTAAAATAGGCACTTCTTCACCTTCCCGCTCGGTTGCCGCGGCGCGTCGGGTGAGAATTCTCTCGTACGAATAGTCAAAGGAACTTCATGGGGTTGGGCGACGGGTTTTATCGAATTAAACGATTGCCGCCGTATGTCTTCGCGCAGGTTCAAGCACTGAAGCTCGAGGCACGGCAACGAGGTGAGGACATCATCGACTTCGGTATGGGAAACCCCGATCAACCTACCCCCCCACACATTGTCGAGAAGATGGTTGAGGCCGCACGTAAAGGGAAGAATCATCGCTACTCTGCATCGCGAGGGATCACCAAGCTCAGGCATGCGATTTGTGGGTGGTACAAGCGAAACTACGATGTTGATCTCGATCCGGAGACGGAAGCGATCGTCACGATCGGATCAAAAGAAGGCCTCGCGCACCTCGCCCTGGCCATCATCGGTCCTGGCGATGTGGTCATGACTCCCACACCGACCTATCCCATCCATATGTACAGCTTCATCATTGCCGGTGGAGAAGTCTGCGGCATAGAACTTCGCCAAGACAGTGATTTTTTTGAAGACCTCACCCGTGTTTACCGGCAAACGTTTCCGCGGCCAAAAATCCTCGTCATCAATTTTCCGCACAATCCTACGACTGCCGTGGCTGATCTTGGATTTTTCAAGAAGATCGTGGCGTTTGCCAAGGAACACAATGTCATCGTCATCCATGACCTGGCCTATGCCGATCTCGTATTTGACGGATATAAGGCGCCGAGTTTTCTCCAGGCTCCGGGAGCAAAAGACTGTGGAGTGGAGTTTTATACCCTCTCCAAGGCCTACAATATGCCGGGGTGGCGAGTCGGGTTCTGCGTCGGGAATCGGGAAGTCGTCGGTGCGTTGGCGAAGATCAAGAGCTACCTCGATTACGGTATTTTCCAGCCTCTGCAAATCGCAAGTGTGATCGCCCTGAACGGGCCGCAAGACTGTGTCAAAGAAACCGTGCACCGATATCAAAAACGTCGCGATGTGCTGGTCGGTGGATTGAACCGAATCGGGTGGCAGGTTGCCAAGCCTCTGGCGACGATGTTTGTATGGGCACGCATTCCCTTACCCTATCGCCACATGGGCTCGTTGGAATTTTCGAAGCTCCTGCTCAAAGAAGCCAAGGTCGCGGTTTCTCCGGGCATTGGATTCGGCGAAGGGGGAGATGAATACGTACGATTTGGACTCGTGGAGAACGAACATCGCACGCGTCAAGCGGTGCGGGGAATCCGCAAAACCCTCAAGCTTGAGGGAGGCGAGGAATGAAGGCTCGGATTGGAGTGGGGATCGTCGGGTTTGGGACGGTCGGAACCGGCGTTGCTAAGACACTTCTCGACAATGCCGGTCTCATCCGCCGCCGCGTCGGGGTGCCGATCGAATTGGTTCGTGTCGCTGACTTGGATATTGTAAAGGATCGTGGGGTGACGATGGCTCCAGGAGTCCTCACACCCGATGCCAAGCAAGTCTTGACGGATCCCGACATCGATATCGTGATCGAACTGATCGGCGGGTACGATACGGCGAAACGAATCATACTGGACGCCGTCGCTGCCGGGAAGCACGTCGTCACGGCGAACAAGGCACTCCTCGCCCTGCACGGCGAAGAAATTTTCGCTGCCGCCACACGGAAGGGTGTGGAGCTGGGGTTTGAGGCCAGCGTGGGTGGGGGCATCCCGGTGCTGCGGGCGCTGACAGAAGGGTTGGCCGGCAACACGATCGAGTCCATCTACGGGATCATCAATGGGACATCCAACTACATCTTGTCGAGAATGACCCAGGAAGGCCACGATTTTCAGGCGGTGCTCAAGGACGCCCAGCAGGCCGGTTATGCAGAGGCCGATCCCACGTTCGATGTCGCCGGGGTCGACTCCGCACATAAGCTGGCGATCTTGGTCAATCTCGCCTACGGCACTCCCGTCAACTTCAAGGAAATCTATACGGAAGGGATCACGGATATCACACCGACTGATATCGCGTACGCCAAACAGTTTGGCTGCACGATCAAGTTGCTGGGTATTGCAAAATTTGTGAACGGAGAAATCGAAGCGCGGGTGCATCCCACGATGCTGCCCTCCACCTCTCCCATTGCACAAGTCGAAGATGTCTACAATGCCATTCAACTCGTTGGGGATGCGGTCGGTGATGTCGTCCTCTATGGACGTGGAGCGGGGTCCATGCCGACCGGAAGCGCGGTGGTCAGCGATGTCATCGCCATCGGGCGGAATATTCTCAAGGGAGCGATCGGTCGGGTGCCGGTGGCGTCTTTCCAACAGGACCACCGGCGACCGCTGCGGCTTCGGGCGATGGAGGAGATCAGCTCGCTCTATTATCTCCGGTTTACCGTGGTGGACCGGCCTGGCGTGTTAGCGCAGATCGCCGGTGAATTGGGGAACTGCAGTATCAGCATTTCCTCGATGGTTCAACAGGGGCGTCGCGAGGGGCAGACCGTGCCGGTGGTCATCAAGACACATATGGCCAAGGAGCGTGATGTGCAAACGGCGCTTCGCGAAATCAACCGGCAAGCGTTCGTGGCTGAACCGACAAGGCTCATCCGCGTGGAAGGCAAAGACGAATAACCGATGAATCGTTGGCGTGGGATCATAGAGGAATACCGTAAATTCCTCCCTGTGACTGAGAAGACACCCATCATCAGCTTAGGTGAAGGAAATACCCCGCTGATTCGTGCGGCACGGTTGGCCAAGGCCATTGCGCCGGGGATTGAACTCTATCTCAAGTTCGAAGGGGTCAATCCGACCGGGTCGTTTAAGGACCGCGGGATGACCTTAGCCATCTCAAAGGCCGTGGAAGGTGGGGCACGGGCCGTCATGTGTGCGTCGACGGGCAATACATCAGCCTCTGCCGCGGCGTATGGGGCTCGAGCTGGATTGTCCGTGTACGTCTTGATCCCTGCCGGCAAGATTGCGATCGGCAAGTTGTCACAGGCGATGATGCATCAGGCTACGGTCATCCAAATAGAAGGAAATTTTGATCAGGCCCTGACCCTCGTCAAAGACTTATCGGCTTCACTTCATATCGAGTTAGTGAACTCCGTGAACCCGTTCAGGATTGAGGGTCAGAAAACCGCAGCTTTTGAGGTCTGCGATCAGCTCGGCGATGCTCCGGCCCTTCACGTCTTGCCGGTGGGGAACGCAGGGAACATCACGGCCTATTGGAAGGGATATACGGAGTATCGTGCCGCCAGTCAGGTCACACGACTGCCCCGTATGATGGGGTTTCAAGCGGCAGGTGCGGCTCCCATTGTTTTGGGCAAGGTCGTCGAGCAACCACAGACTATTGCGACTGCTATTCGGATCGGCAATCCTGCCAGTTGGTCCTCGGCGTTGAAAGCCGTGGAGGAGTCCTCTGGGGCGATCGATATGGTGACGGACGAGGAGATTCTGCAGGCCTATACACTCGTGGCCGCCACGGAGGGGGTCTTCTGCGAGCCGGCCTCGGCTGCATCAGTAGCCGGTGTGGCAAAACTTCAGCGGAACAAGGTGTTGCGAGAGGGAGACACAGTGGTGTGCACTCTGACAGGACATGGCCTGAAGGATGCAGATACGGCCATCTCCGTGTCCAAACAACCCCTCACTGTCAAGGCGACACGCGAGGATGTTGCTCGTTTATTGAACGTGTGAAAGGCGTGTAGATTCGATGAAATATGTGATCGTGCATGCTGGTGGGATGGCGGACCATCCACAGACAGAACTCAATGGTCGAACACCACTGCAAGCGGCAGCCACTCCCCATCTCGATCAGCTCGCCCAAATCGGAGAACTCGGTCAGCTGGTGATTCCACGCGAGGGGATTCGGCATGGAGGTGGGTTGCTCGGTGCGGCGATTCTCGGCTATGACCCGAAGAAATATTATCAAGGACCCGGTCCGCTGGAGGCAGCCAGTCTGGGCGTCTCGGTGACGGAACACGACGTGGTCTATCGCTGTACCATGGTCACGTTGCGTCCGGAGGGCGGGAAGGGTGCGGAGATCAAGAAATTGGGGCCGCATGTCATGATGGATGATGCGACCGCCGGCTTGATTGAAACCGAAGAGGCTCGCGAGCTGCTCGAGGCAATCAATGAGCAGCTCGGTTCCGAAACCATTCAGTTCTTCCCGGGCGCCGGGCATCGTCATCTCATGGTTTGGGTCAATGGCAAACCGCGGGCTATTTGTAACGATCCCCAGTCCGTCCTTGGTCAATCCATTGCCGATGCCCTGCCTACGGGAGACGGCGCAGACATTCTCCGCAAACTCATGGATGCCGCGCATGTGATTATGCGCGATCATCCGGTGAACGATGAGCGGATTGCGGAGGGACAGAAGCCGGCCAACTGTGTGTGGTTGTGGGGTGAAGGACGTGCGGTTCCGTGGCCCAGTCTGACCGAAAAATATGACATCACCGGGGCCGTCGTGGCGACCAGCGATGTCTATCGTGGGGTCGGGATTTGTGCCGGCCTTGAGGCCGTCGAGCCGGAACGACTCGCCGACGGCAATCTTCGCACCAGGGCCTCGGTAGCGCTTGCCGAGTTTGCCAAGAAAGATTTTGTGTATGTTCATGCCCGGTTAACGGACGAAATCATTCACGGCACCGATATCAAGGCCAAAGTACGGGGTATCGAAGAGTTCGATCAGCACCTGGTTGGCCCGCTCGTTGAGGGGCTGGCTAAGCAAGGGCCCTATCGGTTTCTGGTCGTGTGCGAGCACGGACGCGGGGCGAACGGTCAGCCGTTCTATGCGTTCGGTGAGGGGGGTGAGAAGGGTGCTGGGTCGGCCAATCGCCGTTTCACCGAGGTGGATGCTCAAGCCGCAGATATGCCTGCCCGTGACGCGACCAAGTTCGTGAACAAGTTCTTCTCCAAAAGCTGACCGTCGTGGCACTGATCGTCCAAAAATACGGAGGGACTTCAGTCGGTACGATCGAACGTATCCACCGCGTGGCCGATCGTGTTGAGAAAACACAGCGAGACGGCAATCACGTCGTCGTCGTGCTGTCCGCGATGAGCGGGGAAACAGACCGTCTCATTAAACTGGCTCATGAAGTGACTGCGACGCCCGATGATCGGGAGATGGATATGCTGCTCTCCACCGGCGAACGAGTGACCGTTGCCCTCTTAGCGATGGAGTTACGTGGCCGCGGCATCGATGCCCGCTCCTTTACGGGACGGCAGGTGGGCATCATGACCGACAGTGCCCATACCAAGGCGCGGATCGCGCGAGTGACGGCCGGACGGCTCCGCGAGGCCTTAGATCAGGGAGTCGTGCCTGTGGTCGCAGGGTTTCAAGGTATCAACGAACGGTCTGATGTGACGACGCTGGGACGAGGCGGATCCGATCTCTCAGCAGTTGCCGTGGCGGCAGCACTGAAAGCCGATCGCTGTATTATCTTTACGGATGTCGATGGGGTGTATACCGCTGACCCCAACATCGTGCCGGCGGCAAAGCGCATCGACAAAATTTCCTATGAAGAGATGCTCGAAATGGCTAGTCTTGGCGCCAAAGTGCTACAGACCCGATCGGTGGAATTCGCGGCCAAGTTCAACGTGCCGGTCGAAGTGAATTCCAGCTTCAAAGAAGGAAAGGGAACGCTCGTGACGAAGGAAGATACGGATATGGAAGCGGCGGCGGTTGCCGGAGTCACGGGAGACCGGAACCAGGCGAAGATCACGATCATAGGGGTTCCTGACAAGCCGGGCATTGCCGCCAGGATCTTTGGGCCGGTGGCCGAAGCGAACATCAATGTCGATATGATCATCCAGAACATCAGTCAAGCGGCTCTCACGGACCTCTCCTTTACCGTCCCGCGGGCAGACCTGAAAAAAGCCGTACCCCTCATCCAAGGCGTGGCGAAGGACATCGAGGCCAAGTCGGTCTCCGTGACCGAGGCCATTGCAAAAGTGTCACTCATCGGTGTCGGTATGCGGTCACACTCCGGCGTGGCGGCCAAGATGTTCAACGTCCTCTCCCACGAGGGGGTGAACATCATGATGATCAGCACGTCGGAGATCAAAATCTCCTGCGTGGTCGATGAAAAGTACCTCGAGCTGGCCATGCGCTCACTCCATTCAGCGTTTGGGCTGGATCAAGCGCAGGCCTAAAACGGTTGGGCCAAGGCCTAACAAGCATCGCTCTTTTCTTAGCTCTGTTGGGTAGGTCTCCTACATTCCTGCCCGATCCTTTCACTACGCGACCAACAGACTTTTTTGCCTGTAGTCCGCAGAATCTCGCGTGATTTCTCAATGAGAAACGAGTAAGCTTCGGCGCGATCAGTTGGATATCGTCCATGACAAAACTCACCCTTATCCAGCTTTCCAACCTGCTGTTCCGTGCGTGCGACGACTTGCGCGGGAACATGGATGCGTCGGAGTACAAAGAATATATCTTCGGCATGCTCTTTCTGAAACGGATGAGCGATCTGTTCGATCAGGAGCGTGAGCAGCTTGGCAAAGATCTCAAGTCGCGAGGGATGTCGGATAAGCAAATAGCAGCTCAGCTTGCCAATCCGGACAAGTACACCTTTTTTGTTCCGGAGAAAGCCCACTGGTCGAAGCTGCGGCATTTAAAGACGAACGTCGGGACCGGACTGAACAAGGCTCTTGAAGCGTTGGAAGATGCGAACATTGAAGCTCTTGAGGATGTCCTTAAACACATCAATTTCAATCGCAAAATCGGTCAGCGGATGCTGGACGACGACACCCTCGCCAATTTCGTGCAGAACTTTGAAAAGATTCCTCTGCGCGATGAGAACTTCGAGTTCCCTGATCTGCTTGGGGCGGCCTACGAATATCTGATCAAGTTCTTCGCGGATTCGGCAGGCAAAAAAGCTGGCGAGTTCTACACGCCGGCGGATGTCGTTCGCACACTCGTCGAAATTGTCGATCCTCAGCCTGGCATGAGCGTCTATGATCCGACGTGTGGCTCAGGCGGCATGCTCATTCAAACCCGTGACTATATTCGGGAGTGCGGCGGTGATCCGCGTGACCTCTCGCTCTTCGGGCAGGAAAGCATCGGCACGACCTGGTCTATCTGCAAAATGAACATGCTGCTCCACGGGATTTCCCATGCCGACATTCGCCAGGAAGATACGATCCGCCGCCCGCAACATAAGGCTGAAAGCAACGAACTCAAGCGGTATGATCGCGTCCTCGCCAATCCCCCCTTCAGCCAGAACTACATCAAGAAGGATATTGAGTACGCGGGCCGCTTTGCCGTCTGGATGCCGGAGAAGGGGAAGAAGGCCGATCTCATGTTCGTCCAGCACATGCTGGCCGTACTCAAGGCGGATGGGAAGATGGCCACGATCATGCCGCATGGCGTGTTGTTCCGGGGCGGCGAGGAAAAGGAAGCGCGAAAACATTTTATCGAGCGTGGCTGGCTGGAAGCGGTCATCGGCCTCCCGGCGGGACTGTTCTACGGGACGGGCATTCCGGCGTGTGTCCTGGTGATGAACAAGTAGGGGGCCAAAGACCGCAAGCACGTGTTCTTCATCAATGCGGATCGGGACTATCGTGAGGGCAAAGCGCAGAACCTTCTCCGCCCCGAGGACATCTCAAAGATCGTGCATGTTTATCGAGAGCGAAAACACGTCGAAGGATACGCCAGGCTTGTGCCTGTCCAAGAGATTGAAGCGGAAGAGTACAACTGCAACATCCGTCGCTACGTGGACAATGCCCCGCCGCCTGAGCCGCATGATGTGCGCGCACACTTGCACGGCGGTGTGCCGGTTGTGGAGATTGACGCGCTCGAACATTTCTGGAAGAACTACCAGGGTTTGCGCGAACGGGTGTTCGTGCCGCGAGCGAAGGACAAGATCTATTCAGACTTTGCTCTCGCTGTTACCGATCGGCGTGTGATTGCGGAGCTGGTGAAAACTGACCCTGGCGTTGCAAAGGCTCACGCTCTCTTTCTCGAAATCCTGGAGCGGTGGTGGAACGAGCATCTTCCCCTCATCGAAGCCCTTGCGCCGAGAAACGGCAAGCGGGGCAATGTGTACGAATTGCGTCGCCAACTGCTGGCGAGCATTGCAACCACGCTTGCCAAACAAAATTTGCTGACGGATCATCAAGTCCGTGGCGCACTGGCCAGCTACTTCGAATTCTTCAAGCCGGATTTTAAATCGATCGCCTTCAGCGGCTGGGGACCGGAACTCATCCCGGACGATGAGATTCTACAGAGCCAGTTTCCTGAGATCCTCGCCGCCATGGAACAGAAGCGGCTGCGTCTCGCCGAACTGTCCGCTCTCTTTGCCGCCGCCGATGAAGAGGACTACGAGGACAGCGACGATACTGGTGTTCTCCCAGATGAGGAAGTAAAGGCGCTCAAAGCCGAAATCAAAGAAGTGAGGGCTCAGGCCAAGCTGGCGAAGAAAGAAAAGCGCGACCAATCTAGGTTTTTAGCTCGCGCCGAGGCGGCTGAGAAGCGGCTCGCACGCCACAAAACGCTGGAGGACGAGGCCAAGCAGTTAAAGGCCGATCTGCGCGCGACGGAAAAGAAGGAAGAAGAATTGGTCGCCGCTGCGCGTGAAAAGATCGACCGTGACGAAGCCCGCCGCGTGATCCTCGACCACCTCCATCGCATCCTCATCCAGACCTACGAAGACTATCTCCGCTCCGACCAACGAGCCTGCACCGCCGCGCTGGAAAATCTGCATGCAAAATATGCCGTGACCGCCAAGACCATCGAGGCGAAACGGGACACCGAAGCGGCGAAGCTAAAAGCCTTCCTGGTGGAGCTGGGATATGAGTAAGCGTCTTCGCGATGTCGCTGAAGTTCATTATGGTAGGTCGCCAAATGAGGTGCTAACAGAAGATTCTCCAATACCGATCATTGGTACCGGTGGAATATATGGACGTGCATCCCGCGCCATGTATAACGGACCAGCTGTTGTGGTGCCACGAAAAGGCTCCCTGGGCAACCCGCAATATGTGGACGAACCATTCTGGCCTGTCGATACGACCTATGCTGTTATCCCAAAGACCGGAATTGACGCGAAATGGCTTTACTACAGTCTGGATACGTTCGACCTTACCAAGCTAAATGAGGCAACTGGTGTTCCCAGTATTAGCTGTGATTGGTTGTATAAGGTTCCGGTTGGCTCAGGGGAGTATGGAGAGCAGCACCGCATCGCTGAAATCCTTTCGACGGTGGACGAGGCAATTGAGCAGACAGAGGCGCTGATTGCGAAGTATCAACGGATCAAGACGGGGCTGATGCAAGACCTGTTTACTCGTGGCGTCACTCCCGACGGCCAACTCCGTCCTACCCGCGCCAAAGCTCCTCATCTCTACAGAGAATACCACTGCGGCTGGATTCCGAAAGAGTGGGATATGGTCGCTGTGAAAGATTGCGGCTCAGTTCAATTAGGCCGACAGCGAAGCCCTGATCAAATGTCTGGCCGTTGGACAATGCCATATCTGCGTGTGGCAAATGTTTTCGATGGCTACATTGACTACGGGGATGTTTTGGAGATGGATTTCACGCCTGATGAACGTCGGACGTTTTCCCTAAAGCAAGGAGATATTCTCCTGAACGAAGGTCAAAGTCTTGAACTGGTTGGCAGATGTGCTCTTTATAACGGGCAAGATGACGCCTTCTGTTTCCAAAACACGTTGGTTCGTTTTCGCCCTTTTGACAAACAGTGTCCGTTCTTTTATCGGTTCTTGTTCAAGTGGTTTCTAGATTGTGGGCTCTTTATGCGAATCGCCAAACAGACGACCTCTGTTGCACATCTAGGCGCCGACCGTTTTGCACGAATGCGGTGCGTGTCGGTGCCATACGTTGAACAGCTGCGCATTGCGGAGCGGCTTGAAGTCCTGCAATCGCGACTCAACACTGACATCGCTTTTGCTTCAAAACTACGCCAACAAAAGCATGGCCTCATGCACGATCTCTTGACCGGTCGCGTGCGCGTGAAGGTGGGAGAGCCTGAGAAGGGCGTTGTTTGATGATGGATGTGCACAAGAAGCTACAAGAGCTTCTGGCCTTGCCTGCTGAGACGGAGTGGGTGGAGTTCAAGGCGGCAAGGGGGGAATTTGATTTCGATCACCTCGGGCGCTATTTCTCGGCCTTGAGCAATGAGGCCTGTCTTGCTGGGCAAGCGTTTGGGTGGTTGCTGTTCGGTGTGACGAATGAGCATCCCAAGAAGATCTGCGGAACCCGTTACAAAGAAAGCCACGATGCTTCGAATAAGCTCAAGCATGAAATCGCTCAGGAGACGAATCACCAGCTTACCTTCCACGCCATTCATGAGTTACTCGTAGAGAACCAGCGCGTCCTGCTTTTTCAGATCCCTGCCAGCATTAACGGCGTACCGACGGAATGGCGCGGTCGCGTGTATGGTCGGCATGGAGAATCGGTCAGTCCACTCTCGCTCTCGGAAATCGATCGCATTCGGGCTCCCTTGAGGGAGGACTGGTCCGCGCAGGTCTGCTCCTCTGCGACTCTCGCCCATCTCGACCCGCCCGCCATCGAATTCGCACGGAGCCAGTTCAAAGAGAAACATCCAAAACTAGCCAAAGATGTTGATGGCTGGGACGACATGACGTTTCTCAACAAGACGAAGGTCTGTCTTGAAGGGCGGGTCACCCATGCGGCGCTTGTTCTGCTGGGAAGGCCAGAGTCGTCGTCACTGCTGATCCCTGCAGTTGCACAAATCACGTGGGTATTGAAGGATGAGAAGGGAATAGAGAAGGACTATGCCCATTTTGGCCCGCCCTTCATCTTAGCGGTGAACCAAGCGTTCAGCCGAGTGCGGAATCTCACCTATCGCTATCTTTCGAGCGCAACCCTGTTTCCGACGGAAGTGAAGCAATATGACGAGTGGGTGGTGCGCGAGACTCTTCATAACTGCATTGCGCATCAAGATTATCGTCTTGGCGGCAGGATCAATGTTGTCGAAGAACCGGATTCGCTCCTCTTCACGAATCTTGGTGGGTTCATCCCTGGATCAGTTGAGAACATGATTCACCGCGATGCGCCGCCGGAGGTGTACCGGAATCCCTTCCTGGCTCAGGCTATGGTCAACCTGAATATGATTGACACCATAGGTAGTGGCATCAGGAGAATGTTCACAATTCAGCGTTCCCGTTTCTTCCCCCTACCGGATTTTGATTTGGCTGAGCCGGGACGCGTGAAAGTGCGTCATCTGGGAAAGATCCTCGATGAAAAGTATACGAGGATGTTGATAGACCATACGGACCTTGATTTGGACACGATTATTGCCCTGGACAAGATCCAGAAGAAGCGCCCGATTGATGACGAGACCTTCGCTAGGCTCAAGAAATGGAAGTTGATCGAAGGTCGCCGCCCGAACGTCTTCATCTCCGCGCACATTGCTGCTGTTACCGGAACCAAGGCGGCGTATATCAAGCATCGCGGGCTGGACAAAACGCACTACAAGGCGTTGGTAGTTTCTTTTTTGGAGAAATTCCAGCAGTCGGTAAGGGGAGACATCGAAGGTTTCTTGCGAGAGAAGATTTCCGATGCGCTCTCGTTAGACCAGAAAACCAACCGAATTCGAAATCTGCTGCAAGAGATGCGGCGCGAAGGTACGCTGACTTGCGAAGGCCATGGTCCGGCGGCAATCTGGAGGTTAGCTAAACAGGACTCCAATCAGAACATTTAGCTTTCTTTTTAGTCCTCCGCATCGAATTCTGGTCAACCAAGTTCTGAAATATGAATGACTTAGGAATAGTCTACGGGTGGCAAGTTTTGATCGCTTAGACCAAGAGAAGCGAATGTGATGTCCGAATACCTCCACGTCGAAAAACCGTTTCTTGACCAGCTGGCGACGCTGGGCTGGACGGTCATCGATCAGGGGCATGGCCTTATCCCCTCGGATCCCACGGCCAGTCTGCGCGGAAGTTTCCGTGAGTGGCTCTTGCCGGACGTGTTTCGCACGTCGATTCGCTCGCTCAATCTCACCACAGATGGCCAGGCGTGGCTCACGGATCGGCAGCTTGACGATCTCCGAGACCAAATCATCCGTCAGCCCAGTCGTACGCTGCTGGAGGCGAACGAGGCGGTGCAGGCGCTGTTCTTCAAGGCTCAGGTGGATGTGAATGAACTCACCGGGGAGCTAGACCCGGTGATACAGTTGATCGACTTCGCCCACCCGGAGCGAAACGTTTTTCATGCGATCAACCAGTTCCGTATCGATACGCCCGGCTGTGTGAAAGCCTGCATCATCCCGGACCTTGTCCTTTTCGTAAACGGCATTCCTTTGGTCGTGGGTGAGGCCAAGATCGGCGATGCGAACACAGCCAATCCCTTACATGCCGCCTTTGAGCAGTTGCTTCGCTACCGCAATGGGCGGCCTAAGACTACTGCTGCTGGTTTGCGAGAGGGCGAGACGCGCCTGTTCTTCTCCAATCTCTTGCTCATTCGTACCTGCGGCGAGAAGGCAGAGTTCGGCACGGTTACGGCCGGCCATGAGCATTTCTCTGCCTGGAAGGATATCTGGCCGGAGCAACGCCGTTCCTACAAACCTCCGCTTGGGGTCGAGCGTGAACAGGAGCGTCTGATTCAGGGACTTCTTGTACCGGACACGTTGCTGGATGTGCTTCGTACCTGCACGGTCTTTATGGATACCGATGCCGGGAAGCGTGTGAAGGTGGTCTGTCGCTATCAGCAATACCGCGCCGCGCGTCGTATTGTCGATCGGTTGCGTAGTGGAAAGACGCCGGAGGAACGCTCCGGTGTCGTCTGGCATACACAGGGTTCCGGCAAATCACTCACGATGGTCTTCGTTGCCAGGATGTTACGAGCCTCTTCAGACTTGGCCGATTTCAAGATCGTGATGGTCAACGACCGAATCGATCTCGAGGCGCAGTTGTCTGTGACTGCTCGTTTGATCGGTGGGAAGATCAACGTGATTGAGAGCACTGCCAAGCTGCGGGAACATCTCGGTATAGATGCGTCCGATGTGAATATGGTGATGGTACACAAGTTCATGGAGCGGACGGAAGATGTGCCGCTCATGGTTGCCGAAACGTTAGCTCAATATGGCAAGCCTCCACAGGCTGAAACATTCGGTGTGGTGAACCGGTCGGAGCGCATCCTCTTGATGATCGATGAAGCGCACCGGACTCAAAGTTCGGATCTCGGCGACAACTTGTTCGAAGCTTTTCCCAACGCGACCCGGATCGCCTTCACCGGAACGCCGCTCATTACCGAACCGCATGGCACGAAACGGACGGTGAAACGATTTGGGGAGTATATCGACACCTACAAGCTTATGGATGCGGTGCGCGACGGGGCGACGCTTCAAATCCTTTACGAAGGTCGAACGGCGGAGACGGCTCTCAAAGATAAACATGGTTTCGATACGAAGTTTGAGGACCTCTTCAAGGAACGCTCTGAGGAAGAGTTGCTGGCGATCAAGAAAAAATATGGTGCGACCGGAGACATCCTCGAAGCTGAAAAACGGATCGAGGCGATTGCGCGTGACTTGGTTAATCACTATATCGAGAACATTGTGCCGGATGGTTTCAAGGCGCAGGTGGTGTGTCATTCCAAATTGGCAGCTATTCGCTATCAAAAAGCAATTCGCACTGCGCTTGCCGAGCGATTGGATCGTGAGAAGCAGCAGCCAACACCCAATATAGATTTAATTCGGCGTATTGCGTTTCTGAAAGCGGCGGTCGTCGTGTCAGCCGATGCAACTAACGAGCTAGCAGCCATCACAGAAGTTAGGAAGGAAGCGAAGCGCTGGAATGCGGTGGAGAATTTCTGTAAACCGTTCGATTTCGATGACCCGGATAAGGATCTGACAGGCATTGCGTTCCTGATCGTTTGCGACATGCTGTTGACTGGGTTCGATGCTCCGGTCGAGCAGGTCATGTATATCGATAAGCGCTTACGGGAGCATAATCTCTTGCAGGCAATCGCCCGTGTGAATCGTGTGTCAAAGGGGAAGGGGCGGGGGTTCATCGTGGACTATATCGGGCTTGCCAATCACCTTGCCTATGCATTGTCGATCTATGCCAAGGAAGATGCGCAGGATATTCAACAAGGGCTGAAGAATCTCTTGACTGAAGTGCCGATTCTCGACGAACGATATCAGCGGCTTTTGCAACACTTCCAATCGGCCGGCATTTCGAAGATCGAGGCATTCGTCACGGGGGCTTTAACGACGCCTGATGAGGAAGTGGCGGTGGTGCATGCGGCGGTTGGTGCGATGCAGGATCTCAAGCGACGGGCTGATTTTGAGGTCTATCTGAAGACTTTTCTTCAGAGCCTGAACCTGATTCTGCCGCACGATGCGGGCCACCCATATCGAGGCCCTGCGAGGCGATTCGGCTATCTGCTGCGTATGGTCAAAGAACGGTACAAAGACGATTCACTCGATCTTGCCGATGCGGGCGCAAAGGTGAAGGCGCTGATTAACGAACATCTGATCGATCTTGGTATTAATCCCAAGATTCCGCCTATTGAATTGCTCTCTGCCGACTTTATGGCTCAGGTACAGAAGCACGCATCCGGGGATCCTGAAGCCAAAGCCAGCGAAATGGAACATGCCATTCGCAAGCACTGCACGGTGCATTTTGACGAAGACCCGGCCTTCTATAAGCGGCTCAGCGATAAATTGGAACATCTGATTCAGGAGCACAAGAATAACTGGGAAGCATTGGCAGAAGGGTATGAACAGCTTCGAGCGGAAGCGCAGGCGGGGCGCACGGACGCTATTGAGGGACTCACCAGGGAAGCCACGACCTTCTATGACTATGTGATACAGCTCGCTTTTGGAACAGGTGATGTTCCGCCGCAGTATCGCCAACAGCTGAAGCAATTAATGCTCCGCATTGTGGAAATGCTCCAGGATACAATCGGAATCATTGATTTCTGGAAGAAGCCGATCGAAATCAAACGGCTTCGAGGCAACATCGATACGGAGATTCTTCTCTCGAACATCCCTCAACTCGTTGAACAACACGAGCGGATCGCGGTGGAAATCGTCAAGCTTGCCGAAAAACGCCACGAGGAATTGACGAAATGAAGGCATCGCGTGATCCAGACATTTCGTATGGAGTCGTGCGCAGTCGCCGCACAACGGCGGATATCGTGGTCGAGCGGGATGGTCGCGTGATCGTGCGCGCGCCGGCTGCGCTCTCAGATGAGCACATTGAGGGTATTGTTCAGTCGAAGCAATACTGGATCTACAAAACGCTTGCGGAGTGGCGAGATCTTAATACTACTCGGGTCTTGCGCGAGTATCGCAACGGTGAGGGCTTCCTCTATCTCGGACGTTCCTATCGACTTTCTCTGGTTGCGGACCAAGCCGAACTCTTGCTGCTAAGAAACGGACGATTCTGCTTGCGTCGCGATTTGGTAGATCGAGGAGAGATGGCGACCGCAAAGGCTGCTTTTCGGAATTATTTCATTGCGCGTGGCTACGAGCGGATTACTCAACGAGTGCAGTATTACGCGCCTAAAGCTGGAGTCATGCCTCGCGACGTTGATGTGCGAGAGCTCGGGCATAGGTGGGCTTCATGCTCACAAAAAGGCAATCTTGCGTTCCATTGGAAGTGCATGATGGCGCCGCCGACTATTATTGATTACATCGTGGTACATGAACTCTGTCACTTTCATCATCTCAACCACACAGAGGGCTTCTGGAATGAAGTCGACAAAGTCATGCCATGTTATCGAGAACGAAAAGAGTGGCTGAAGAAGAATGGGGCGGCGATGGATCTTTGAATGAGGCACCGCTACTCAGAATGTTGACGGAATGGTTTCTCTTGAGCCACGCATTATTCCAAGGCGAATAATAAGATTCGATCTCGAATCTTGCATGATCGGATTGCGCTTCGGCCTTGACCATATAACCGCTCCGTACAACCCATCCTCCCTACTCCAAGCATAACGGCTCGACAGGGGAGCCCCTCTCCTGATACCCTTTCTCTCCTATGGCTAGTAATACCAAACAATCACGTACTTCCCGCGCTGTCCGTGAACAGGCTCCGGTTTCTGTCACTATACCGTCTGCCGAGCAGGCGGCCAAATTGGAAATCTATGACACCACGCTCCGTGACGGCGCACAGGCGGAGGATGTCAGTTTCTCGGCGGAAGATAAGGTGCTTATCGCGCAGAAGCTGGACAGTCTCGGCGTACATTTCATTGAAGGCGGATGGCCGGGTGCGAATCCAAAAGATATTGAATTCTTCCGGATGATCAAGACGATTCCGCTGAAGCATGCGGAGGTCATCGCCTTTGGGTCGACCAGGAAAGCCAGCAACACGGCTCGCAAGGATCCGAATCTTCAGGGGCTACTCGCCGCCGACACGAAGATCATCACGCTCTTCGGGAAGACCTGGTCGCTCCATGTCACCGATGCGCTTGGTATCTCCCTCCACAAGAATCTTGAGTTGATCGGTGACTCCATCGCCTATCTCCGAGGGAAAGGACGTCGGATATTCTACGACGCAGAGCACTTCTTCGACGGCTATAAGACCAATCCGGACTATGCGCTGAATACGATCAGGAAAGCGGTCGAAGCCGGTGCGGAGCGAGTCATTCTCTGTGATACCAACGGCGGCACGATGCCGTGGGAAATCCGCGAGATCTGCGGCGTGGTACAACGCGAGTGTGGGGTGCCGCTCGGTATCCATGCCCATAACGATTGTGAAATGGCCGTGGCAAACTCTTTGGTCGCCATCGAAACGGGGATTCTCCAAGTGCAGGGGACGATCAATGGAATCGGGGAGCGGTGTGGAAACGCCAATCTCTGCTCCATTATTCCGAATCTCGAGCTGAAAATGAAGCGCCAGGCCTTGACCAATACCTTGAGCCATCTCAAGGATGTGTCCGGATTTGTGACGGAGGTCGCCAATCTGATGCCCAATAAGCATCAGCCCTATGTGGGGGATTCCGCGTTCGCCCACAAAGGTGGGGTGCATATTCATGCCGTGTTGAAGAACTCGGCGACCTATGAACATATTGATCCGGCTCGTGTCGGCAATCGACAGCGAATGTTGATTTCCGACTATGGCGGGAGGAGCGGATTGCTCGACAAGATCGAAACCTATGGGATCAAGCTCTCCAAGGACCATGCGAAAGTCGATGAGCTCGTCCATACGCTAAAGGAGCGAGAAAGCCAGGGCTATCAATTCGAAGGGGCCGAGGGGTCCTTTGAATTGCTGATGCGAAAGGCGATGGGGAGCCATAAGTCGTCGTTCCAATTGCTCGGATTTCGCGTGATTGTTGAAAAGAAGCAGGAGAATGGCTCCCTGCTCTCTGAAGCGACGGTGATGGTTAAAGTCGGGGACGCGGTCGAGCATACGGCTGCGATCGGGGCGGGACCGGTGAATGCACTCGATCATGCGTTGCGCAAAGCCCTGGAAAAATTCTATCCGCAGCTTCGAGAGGTGAAATTGCTGGACTATAAGGTACGAGTGTTAGCGGCGAATCGAGGGACCGAATCAAAGGTGCGTGTGTTAATCGAGTCAGGTGACCACAAAGACAAGTGGGGAACGGTGGGAGTTTCTGAAAATATCATGGAAGCGACGTGGCAAGCCCTCGCCGATAGCATCGAATATAAACTGCTGTCAAAAAACTAGAGTATTTTCGTAAGCAGTCTCCAAATTTATTCTTGACAGGTGTCATAACCTCACGTAACTTAAGACAAACTCACCGTAATTGCGCGAAGGGATTGTAGCGCGGCGAGTGGTCGTCGTCACGTAGGGGGGTGGCATGAGAAAGGCGGATATCGCTGAAGAAATTTTTAAACAGGTTGGTATCTCGAAAAATGAAGCGGCTGATATCGTCGAGTTCGTGCTGAATCTCCTCAAGTCGGTATTGCAGAAGGGAGAATCAGTAAAAATCGCAGGGTTTGGAAATTTTGTCGTGCGGAGCAAAGGCGCACGGAAGGGACGCAACCCACGGACCGGAGAAGAGATTGGGATTACCCCCCGACGAGTCGTTACATTTCGTCCAAGCCAGGTATTCAAGAAGTACGTCAATTCGTAAGGCGACTTCACCCACATTGTCGACCGCACCGTGAGGCCGGTCATGGGAACTGAGCCCCGGCTGGGCAGCAAGGTTTTCTATAAAATCGGGGAGGTCAGTCGGCTGACAAGGCTGCCCTCGTACGTACTCCGTTTCTGGGAATCTCAATTCGCATTCTTAAAGCCTAAGAAGAGTCGTGGAAATCAACGACTGTACGTTCAACGAGATATCGAAACGGTCTTGCAGATCAAGCGCATGCTGTATGAAGAAGGGCATACGCTCGAGGGGGTGAAGCGGTATTGGGTCCGTCGTGGGAGGGCTGCTACCCGCCGGCTGAGGCCAAGGGAGATCGCTAAAAAGCTGAGAGGGGATCTCCAAGTTATTCTGAAGATCATCGATTCGCATTCATCATAAATTCGAAGAGCCGGTGCATTTCACCGAAGACAATCACGAAAGAATCTGCGACAATAACCGGCTCGAAAGTGAGAACACGTCGGGGCGTAGCGCAGCCCGGTAGCGCACTCGCTTGGGGTGCGAGTGGTCGTGGGTTCAAATCCCGCCGCCCCGACCAGTGTGCAGAGTCTTGAGGGGATGAGGGAAGAGACCGGATCTCTCAGTTCCGCCGAAGCTGCCTCGGGCAGCTTTTTTTATTGCAGTCCTCCCATGCGTATCCTAGTGACCAACGACGACGGCATTCAGTCTCCAGGGATTACGGCCTTGGCGCACGCGCTCGCTGCACTCGGTGAAGTGTGGGTCGTAGCCCCGGATCGGGAACGCACGGCGGTGGCTCACGCAGTGACGTTGCATAAACCGTTGCGTGTGCACCACGTGGCTCCACGCACCTATACCGTGAACGGAACGCCGGTGGATTGTGTGAACCTCGCCGTCCTCAAGGTAATGCCGAAACCTCCCGCCATTGTCGTATCCGGCATCAATAAGGGTGTCAACCTTGGTGATGATGTGATGTACTCGGGGACCGTGTCGGCCGCGATGGAAGGCACCATTCTGGGCGTTCCTTCGCTTGCGGTTTCGCAAGAAGGGCAGGATACCTTTCGATTCGAGATCGGCGCGACCTATGCCGCTCGTGTGGCCAGGCTTGTGGTGGAACATGGCCTCCCGGACGAAACTCTCTTAAACATCAATATTCCAGATCGGACTTCATCCAAAATGAGAGGAGTACGGATTACCTGTCTGAGCCGTAGGCGTTTTCATAATCCGATCATCGAAAAGATCGATCCCCATGGGCGCCCCTACTACTGGATCGCCGGTCAACGTGTCTCGTGGAGTCGTAGTAAGGATGCAGACCACGAGGCAGTTGAGGACGGGTACGTGTCGATTACGCCGATCCGCTTGGATATCACCCACCACGGAGTGGTGGACCAGTTCCGAGCGTGGGAGCCACTCATTGCGCGAGGTGCAGGGAACGGTCGTGTCTTGCGATCAAGCCGCCGTCCGAGGAAGCAGGTGGGAAGATGATCGGAGGGCTGATTGAGGCCATTATTAGTGAACTGAGTCGATTCATCATCGCTTGTATCTCAAAATTTGGGTACGGCGGGATTCTCTTCACCATGGCGGTTGAGAGTGCCTGTATCCCTCTCCCCAGCGAAATTATCATGCCATTCTCCGGGTACTTGGTCATGAGCGGGCAGTTTACAATGCTTGGGGTGACGTTGGCGGGTGCCATCGGCAATGTGCTTGGCTCCATTGTGGCTTACTATGCAGGGGTATGGGGAGGGCGACCGTTTGCAGAACGCTATGGTCCCTATTTCCTGGTCTCTCACCACGATCTCGATGTTGCCGATCGCTGGTTCGCTAAGTATGGCGAAGCGGCTGTCTTTTTCAGCAGAATGCTCCCCGTGGTGCGCACCTTCATTTCGCTTCCGGCCGGTATCGCGAAGATGAACTTTCCGCGATTCGTCATCTTTACCTTTGTGGGGGCGCTGCCCTGGTGCTATCTGTTGGCGTACATCGGCCTTCGGATGGGAGAACAGTGGGAACATCTGCGGGATTACTTTCATCAATTTGATATCGTCATCGGACTCGTCCTAGCTGCAGCCATTGGCTATTTCCTCTGGTCTCACTGGCCGAGACGACGAACAAGTCCTGGGGCGTAATCCTCATGCTCAAGCTCTTCAATACTCTGACCGGCCGACAAGAAGTCTTCGAGCCGATAGAACCGAACAAGGTCCGTATGTACGTCTGCGGAGTGACGGTCTATGACTATTGCCACATCGGTCATGCGCGCAGCGCATTGGTCTTTGACGTGCTGCGTCGGCACTTGGAATCTTGCGGCTATGCCGTAACCTTTGTGAAGAATTTCACGGATGTGGATGACAAGATCATCAAGCGGGCCAACGAACAGGGTGTGTCTTGTGATGTCGTGACGGCCAAATACATTCAGGCCTACCACGAGGATATGGGTAGACTGGGAATCCGTGTGGCGACGGAAGAGCCAAAGGCCACGGAACATATTGTCGACATTATTCAGCTCACGGAGCAATTAGTCGACAAGGGGTTAGCCTATATCGTGGGCGGAGATGTGTATTTTGAAGTTGCGAAATATCCGGAGTACGGACGACTGTCAAAACGACGACTCGAGGACTTACAAGCCGGTGCGCGGGTAGACGTAGATGAGCGGAAGCGTCACCCGATGGATTTTGCCTTGTGGAAGAGTAGTAAGCCAGGTGAGCCCGCCTGGGAAAGTCCCTGGGGACCGGGTCGTCCAGGCTGGCACATCGAATGTTCGGCTATGTCGATCCGGCATCTCGGTGAAACGTTCGACATCCATGGCGGCGGAATGGATCTCATTTTCCCGCACCATGAGAATGAAATTGCTCAATCCTGCGGTGCGACTGGAAAAGAGTTTGCACGCTATTGGGTGCACAACGGGTTTGTACAGATCAATAAAGAGAAGATGTCGAAGTCGCTTGGAAATTTTTTCACGATCCGGGAGATCTTTGAGAAGTCAGAATGGTCGGAGGAAGTGACGGGAGAGATGCTTCGATACTTTCTCCTTTCGACCCATTACCATGGGCCACTGGATTTTTCCGATCAAGCCTTGAAGGAGGCGAAAAACGCTTTGAATGGCTTCTATGATCTCTTTGGGCGACTAGCTGAGCCAGGTGGACATACGACGCCGGATCAGAGTTTGAGCCAGGCACTAGATCGTTGCAGAGTTGCGTTCAGGGCCGCCATGGACGATAACCTCAATACGCCCGTGGCGATTGCCGCGCTACAAGGGTTGCGAAGCGATGTGAATAAATTAACGGAAACAGGTCTATCGAGCGAAGGTCGAAAACAGGTCAGACAGGAGTTTCGTTCCCTCGGGAATATCTTCGGACTCTTCCAGTCGGACAAATGGCAATTTGGTTTGATTGTTGTACCAATCGGGCAAGTCAAAGAGACCGACAAGGCATTGCCGATAGGTGTGAAGAAGTCAGGACTCTCTGATCATGAAGTAGAAGGTTTGTTGCGGGAGAGAAACGAAGCACGCGGGAAGAAACAGTTCAAGCGGGCTGATGAAATTCGGCAATCGCTAGCCGATCACGGCATTATCATCGAGGACAAACCCGATGGCACCAGCCGATGGAAGCGCTAACACCCAAGATATTCTCTATGGCCTGCATGCTGTCAGGGAAGCGCTGAAAGCCGGAGGGAGGCCCCTCCAGCGGGTATTTGTTCTTCGGACCGACAAACAGTTCACGGATCTTGTCCAATTAGCCCGATCGCGCCGGGTTCCCGTTCATATCCAGCCTCTCAGCTCACTGGATCGTCTGGTTCCCAATGGCAAGCATCAAGGTGTCGTGGCCTTTGCTGCGGCTAAAGCCTATCAGACTCAAGAAGAGATTCTGGATCGTGCGGTCCAACGGCAAGAGCCGCCGTTGTTGGTGATCCTGGACGGCGTCGAAGACCCACACAACCTCGGCGCTGTTCTTCGGACGGCGGAGGGCGCTGGTGCGCATGGTGTCTTTATCCCGGAACGAAGGGCCGTTGGGTTGACCTCTGTGGTCGCCAAAGCGTCCGCTGGGGCGATTGACCATATGGCAGTGGCGCGGGTGACGAACCTCAGCAGACTCCTCGAGTCCCTGAAGGCAGCCGGCGTGTGGATCTACGGGGTTACCCCGTCAGCTCAGAAGATCCATACGGACATTGACTATCGCGGACCAGTCGGATTCGTACTGGGGGCCGAGGGGGCAGGCATTCGATCCGGCGTGGTCCAACACTGTGACGAATGTGTTCGTATCCCGCTCCGGGGGAACGTCCAATCCCTGAATGTGTCAGCGGCTGCGGCAATTGTCTTGTACGAGGTAGTGCGACAACGTGGGCGGCCCAACCACAGGGCAGGCAGTTCAACGGACTCGGAGCGCCCCCCCCTGGATAGCCGTCTTCAGTAGTTGAGCCGTGTTGGACACGCGCATCTTCTTCATCATATTGGCACGATGGGCTTCGACTGTCTTCACACTGATCTTCAGCCGCTGCCCGATTTCCTTGTTCTTAAACCCAGCCCAAATCAACTCCAGAATTTCCTGTTCCCGCGAGGTCAGCGATTCTGGTCGGCGCGGACGTGGCGGAGGTTGAAGGTCGGCAAGAGATTTCCGAGGGCGAGTCTTAGCACTTGTCTTGGCCATGATGTTGAGTTCTCCTTTGATCGTAAGCAGTTTCAGGTATACTCGAAGGCAATCGTCTTCAGGCGGCGGCGATTATGGGGCGTTTATCTCTAAAAGTAAAGAAAGGCAATTCGGCCCTAGTAGGGTTGCTAGGTAGGGAAAGAACTCTGGGCAATTATGCATGACGGTCATGACTTCTTCCTGCTGCTCTGTAGTGGGTTTTTCGGCGCCGTGGTGGGAAGCTTCCTCAACGTGTGCATTTATCGTTTGCCGAGGTGTGAGTCCGTGGCTTGGCCTGGATCACATTGCCCGACGTGCTCGCAGGCCATTGCGTGGTATGACAATATCCCCATCCTGAGTTATGTGGCATTGGCCGGACGTTGCCGCCATTGTGGGGTACACATTCCATTGCAATATCCGGCGGTGGAAATACTGAACAGTCTCGGGTATGTGAGCATCTTGTGGTTTTTTGGACTCACCTGGAGCACCGTGGTCTATTGGGGGCTCTATTCCGCCCTCCTGGTCGTGGCGGGAACTGACCTCTCCCATAAAATCATCCCGAATGCGATTACATTCCCAGGGATTGTGATCGGTTTGATCAGCGCGGGTACGATTCTGCCGCTCGGGCTTGTCAATGGGATCATCGGGTTGCTCGTTGGCGGGGGAATTCTATGGCTGCTCGCTTGGGCCAGTCCCTATCTCTTCGGCAAAGAGGGAATGGGTGGGGGAGACATCAAGCTGCTTGCCATGGTCGGAGCCTTTCTGGGGTGGAAACCGGCTGTCATGACGATTATGCTGGGATCGTTCCTGGGCTCGGTCGTCGGCGTTACTCTCATCGCTGCAAAGGTGATGAGGCGGGAAGACTACATCCCCTTTGGGCCGTTTCTTGTCTGTGGCGCCCTGGTCTCCCTCTTCTTTGGGCAGTCACTTCTGGATTGGTATCAAAGCCTGTTGGCTGGATAATGGCTCTGGCGGCCGATTTCAGCCTGACCAGCTGTATCCTTTCTGTCATGAACTGTATCTCTTTTGTTTAGTGGTTCTCGTCCTTCCTATCAATCCTACCCTGCCGTGATTCGCCCCTGCTTAATCTGCCTGAGGCCGAGGTTTCTCTTATTTCATCAGCGGTTTCCATCATGTCCATTCACACGGTTCTGCTCAAAACGATCCCCCCTGCGAGATGATTTCAAAGCGGCACGAGTCTTGAGATACCGCTGCGCCAGTCGATCACGCAGAGAAGGGGAAAGAAGGACATGACGCAAGACGGGAAGACGTTAACTGAACTCCTAGTCGTTGTCGGTATCGTGGCCATCGTAGCGAGCATGGCCCTGCCTAACTTCATGACCCTCAACTCTCGGACTCAGCTTCGCTGTGCCGCCGAGGAGATCGCTTCGGAACTGCGCCTAGCCAAACAACTGGCCCTCACCAACCGCGATCGCGTGCGTATTCTCGTCGACCTGGACCGGCGGGAGCTTGTCACCCAGTTCGTCCTGAGCGGACTTACGCATCATGTCTATCATTACAGCGACAAACATCTTGTGATCGAAGAGCCAAGCGCAGGACCAGAAATCCTGTTTCACCCAAGCGGGCGGTCTGCCACGGCCACGACGGTCCAGCTCCGGAGCCAAGAGGGTCAGAGCCAGAAACTGACCGTGAGTATCACAGGGCGGGTATCCATTTTATGAGACGGCTGATGAACAATAACGGCATCAGTTTGGTGGAAGTCATGGTGGCGATGATGATCTCCGGCATTGCCCTGATGGGGACCCTGGGTGCGGTGGAAATCTCCGCGCGATATGCACAGCAGGGTGCGGTGAACAGTCGGGCGCTGGAGTTCGTGCAGGGACGGGTGGAAGCGAAGCGCTCAGTTCGGTGGCAGTTGCTGCTGGAGGACGATCTTGATCGAGATGGTGTGGCTGAAATCCATATGACTGATGACGGCACAAGCATCGACGTTACGCCAGGCGATGGCATCTATAGCGCCATGTATGAACAAAATGGAATCACCGTGGTCTGGACGATCGAGACGGATCACCCAGGACCCTTGAGTGCGACCAGTATGGTGAGAATTCGGGCAATGGCGACCTATCTGGGACGGAACAAGGAGAAGCGGGAGGTTCAGATGGCAACAATGCGGGCGAATCCCAATTATGTGGGGCAACCATGAATCGCAGCAACGCTCTTTGTAGACAAGTTCAGCAGCCACCTCTTCCTGGGTTATTCCCGGGTCAGTCCGGGCTCACGCTGATCGAGCTGATGCTCAGTTTGTCCATGGGCGCCGCAGTGCTGGCCGCCACTCTGGACATCTTCACCGTGGCGAAAACCCATGCGGACAAACATTTCACGGTAGTGAGACAGCAGCAAGATATGCGAGTTGGTCTAGAGGTGTTTGAGCAGGAAGTTCGACTTGCGACGGCCGAAACGATTCAAACTGCAGATCCAGATCGGATTCTCTTCTATGCGAATCTCGGCGCCTTTCGGACCAATACGACGGGTACGCTTCTGCCAGGTCAGTCAGTGATCGCCGTGCAGAATGGCACCGGGTGGGGTGCGGGGAAGACCATCATGATTTGCAGCTCGACACAATGCGAGTCACACCGGCTTGCGCGAGCAGGCCAACGGAATCAGCTGACATTGGTGGAGCCGGTCGAATCGACTTTCTCGGCGGGAGTATCCGTGGAGGTTCGCAATCGGGTCCTGTACTACGCCAAACGTGATGAAATCGGAACCTTGCAGCTGATGCGTATGGTCGATGGAGGGGCCAGTGTGGTGATCGGTGGGCTTCAGAACCTCCGGCTCTCGTATTGGGACGAGACGGGGAAAAGAGCGGACACGATATCCCACATGAAGCGGATCGTTGTAGAGATTCAATCCGAACAATCCCGTCACAAGATGCTGCGGGATGTCTCTATTCAATCATAAGCGAGGAATCACACCATGTCGTACCGGACTTTCACAGGAAATCAGCAAGGGATCGCGCTGCTTGGCACGATGATCATCGTTCTGCTCCTGTCGCTCCTGGCGTCAACGCTCCTCAATCTATCCGGGCAGGAGATCGTAAGTGCTCGTGCCGGAAATGAGGCGGCTGTCGCTCAGCAGCTTGCGGATGCGGCAGGTGAACTGGCGGTTGCCTGGTTTCATGACCCACAGTCGACGGCTCGTGACCCACGGCTGGGGATCTTCCGTGAGAGAAGACATCGCGATGCCCAAGGAGGCCCGTCGTTCTTTGACCCCAATGGCCGTTCTCAGTTTGTCGGGACGAGTGACCAGCCAGATGTCACGCTTCTGGCAGGCAACCAGACGGACGAGCGACTCTTGAATGATCCGGAGGTCGGGGTGTTTCGCGCCATGCGCCATTTAGGGCAGATTGAAGAGCTCAAGGTCTATGCACCATCGAATCCAGGCCTGCTGTGTACCATTGAGGCCACGATTGTGACCCACGCGACGCCACCGGTCAGACAGTCGGTCGTGGCCCAGTTGGGTGCGCTGAACCTCCGGCCCTTGACGGCCGCAGTGCAGGTGACGGGACACCTGGGGGAATTTCGGCAGGGGAATGAATCGCCGGTCAGAGTTCATTGGGGGGATTTGCGTGTGGGGGAAACCCTCGTCCTCAGTCACCAGGATGATATTCCGACCAAGAGCCTGATGGCGCCAGTAACAGCGCAGAGCTATGACGAGACGGCTCAGCGCGAAGATCGCTGGGTGGAGGCGTGGATCGGGGGATCGGTTCTGGTGACGCAACCTGCTCCGGAGCAGGCACCGGGACTTCCATCCAATCTTCATGAAAGTCAATCGCCGATTCCTGGCGTCCGGCTGGATCAATGGACCTATGAAGATCTGAAGCGCATGGCGAAACGTTTCGGGCGCTACTTCGCAATTGACCGAGAGGGGTTGTTATATCCCCAAGGCATGGTTGAGCCGGGACGAGGACTGTCTCCAGATGAGGTGTTGAAGTCGCAGATACCGGGTGATCAACAAGGGTTGATCTTCATTGATACCCTCGACCAATTGCCGCCGCGCACGGACAATCTCGGCGTTCTTCGAATACAGGCCCCCTATCTTGAAGGTACGGTCGTGATGCAGGGACATATCCACCTCAATCCCAGTGGATCGGGGGCTACCATCAAGGCGCTGAGTCCTCCGCGGACTGATCCAGAGAGCACTGGCGTTCGAACGCCCGTTCAGCTCTCAGGGATTCAGCTCAACGGTGTGCTCTATGCCACCGGCAATATCACAGTGACAGGAAAGGCGAAGGTGTATGGCGCGGTGGTCGTCGGTGGGACGATTTTGGCAACAGAATCACGGGGAACCCTCGAAGTCTGGTACGCCCATGATCTCGGACAAGGGTGGTTTCGTGGTTTGCCGGTCGTCTATCGCGCTCCAGGCACATGGGTGGCCAAATATTGATCGGCCAAAGTGCGCTCCTTTTCCATAACGAATCCAAAAACACATTCTAGCTATCGAGGAACAAGGAAGAGTTACAATGATTGCACAAGCCACTGGTCCACAGAATAAGCAAGAAATCCTTTCCGTTGCGAGCCTGAAAAGACCCCAGATAAGCAAGGCCTCAAGAAAAAAGGCCATGGAGAGGAGTCTCCTGGATTGTATCGCCTATCGGGAGCTCGTCGGTCCGGTCGAATTGGATGCGGCAGTAGAAGAGTCGCTTTCGCGAGAAATCGATCTGGAGACTGTCCTGATCGATACATATCGTGTCCCGAAGCCGGCACTCGGCCAAGCGCTGAGTGAGTTCTATCAGTGTCCCTATGTTCCGTACGACGAACGGACGATCATTGATCCGGAACTCTTGAAAAACCTGAGCTTCGATTATCTCAGGAGGAACGCATGGATTCCGTTGAAACGTCAGGGTACCGTGCTCGACATTCTCATTAATGACCCGCATGATTTAGAGAAAGGCGTGGATATCCGGAGGGCATTCCCTGCAACCACGATCCGATTTTTGGTCGGGCTTCGGCGGGATATCGAACAATACCTGCTCGTGGCAACAGGTCAAGCGAATGGCGGCTCAATCACGGATATCCTTGGAGAACTGGTTGACGAAGCCAGCATCGAAAGGAATGTGGAATTAGAGCGAAGAGAGATCGACGAAAACGATTCTGCCATCGTCCGGCTGGTCAATCAGATTATCGCGGAGGCCTATCGACTGGAGGCCTCGGACGTTCACGTTGAGCCCTATGCAGATCGTAAAGAAACCGCCGTACGGTTCCGGGTTGATGGAACCTGCTTTACCTACATGCGGATTCCTGCCACGTATCGGCGTGCCATCGTCTCGCGCTTGAAGATTATGGCCAATTTGGATATTGCCGAGCGACGGAAGCCTCAAGATGGGAAGATTCGCTTCAAGTTGGCGAAGGACCGTGAAATTGAAGTGAGGGTAGCAACCCTCCCGACGGCGGGAAACAATGAGGATGTCGTGTTACGGCTTTTGACTGCCAAGGAAACCATGCCGTTGGAAGCCATGGATTTCCCCCCTGGTGTGTTGCAGACCGTGAAAGAGCTCTCAGAACAGCCGTATGGCATTTTCCTGTGCGTGGGGCCGACCGGGTCAGGGAAGACTACCACGCTGCACGCCGTGATGAAACACATCAACACGGATGAGCGAAAAATTTGGACAGCAGAAGATCCCATCGAACTTACACAAGAAGGGCTGCGGCAGGTACAAGTGCATCCAAAGATTGGGTTTACCTTCGCCTCAGCGATGCGGGCGTTCCTCCGTGCCGACCCGGATGTCATCATGATTGGAGAGATGCGTGACAAAGAAACAGCGGATACTGCCATTGAAGCCTCACTCACCGGCCATCTGGTGATGAGCACGCTACACACCAATAGCGCAGTAGAAACCGTGACACGGTTACTCGATATGGGGTGTGACTCGTTTAACTTTGCGGATGCAATGTTGGGCGTCCTCGCCATGCGGCTTTGTAAACGTATCTGTTCCCAGTGCAAAGAAGAGTACCGTCCGACCCAACAGGAATATGACGAGCTTGTGCAGGGCTATGGGGCGAGACATTGGGAAAAGCTCGGTATCAGCAATTCCGATCACCTAAAACTGTATCGCGGAAAAGGCTGCGAAGCCTGCAATCACGCAGGATTTAAAGGGCGTGTCGCATTGCACGAACTTCTGGTCGGCTCAGAAGAGGTCAAAACGCTGATTCAAAGCCGAGCGCGCACAGCAGAAATTCTAAATGTCGCCATGCGGGAAGGGATGGTCACTCTATTGCAAGACGGCATTCAGAAAGTACTGAAGGGACTGACGACGTACCGACAAGTTCGCGCCGTGGCTGTAAAGTAACCGACCTCTTCGGCGTGTGGTCAAGGAGTGTGCTCGAGCACGAAGACAAAGGAATCCAACCGGCTCAGCATCTCTGGGGAGATCCGGATAAACTCGAGCCCACAACGTTGTTCAGAAACCAACCGAACTCCAGCAAGCTCAATGTCGATAGGCGTAGTGCTGTCCGGTAAATCAATCCACAGCGTCAGACTAGGACGAAACTGCTGGCGGTTGTGCTGCCAGCACGGCGTAGCCCTGTTTCGAGAGATTCAGAATCGTTCCTTCTGATCGGTAGGTGCGGCTGTTAAGCGTGCATGGCAGTTGGACGGCAAATCGTAATAGCTGTCGATTGTCTCGAGACATCTTTAGATCTTTCCATTAAAGCCATACAGGTGGACGATCTGTTGCCGTAAAAGCGTCAAACATTCCCTCCTGATGAGATAGCAGGTACGCTCGTCATGATCCTGTCGCCATTCTTTTAGATCTCTGATCAGCTTGTACGGAACTGTACAGCCTCTCTGCCGAAAATTGTTGCTCCTAAGTGCGAAAAATGACCGACTCAAACGTGTCGCCTGATAGCCGGAGTCTCATAAAATCAACTAGTTAGAGAGACATGACCCCCTTTCTCTAGCGGCATGCCCCTTGCTGGGTTAGAAGCCGCCATGTGGTATCGCTTCTTACTAGACAGGCAAGGCAAGAACAACCAGCGTGGATTTACGTTGGTGGAAATGATGATTGTTGTAGCAATCATCTCGATCGTCAGCATGCTGGGCGTTCCAAATTACACAAGTTGGAATGCGAGGCATCAGCTTCGACAGGCCTCCACGGAGATTCAAAGCCAGCTGTCTTTTGCACGTGTCAGTGCCATGAGCCGAAACTCTGTCGTATCGGTCAATGTATCAGCAAGCAGTGGGAAAGTCGTACTGACGGCTACAGACGCGTCCGGGATATCGGTGGTCCAACCGGTTACCCTGCCAGGCGGTGTCATAGGAGTAACCCCTCAGCCTGCGGGGGTGACCTTCTCTCCACTGGGAATCAGGTCAGGTGGCGGAACAGGCAATCAACTAATCGTGATTTCCAATAGTCACGGGCTTTCATACTCAGTTCTTGTGACACCTCGAGGGACTGTTCGATGGTGTCCTGCTGCAACGTGCACGTAACCAGAAATCAGGCGAGGGTGGCATGAGGGAGCGGCCTCATCGAATGAGAGGGTATGGTGAAGAGGGGTTTACGCTGATCGAAGGGATGATCGCAACAGTCCTCTTGGCGACCGGATTACTCGGTCTGGCGAGTATGCAGACGATCGCGATGGGGCGCAACGGCGATGCCAATGAAAAGACACGCGTGACGAACTTTGCCGTCGAGATCATAGAGCGGATCCAATTCAACCGGCGCAATGCGCTTGCGTATAACGGGATCGACACTTCGGTTGTGTGCACCATTAACACAACGACTCAGCCGATGGCTCGAGGGGATTGTGATCAGTGGCGAAACTTGCTCACTGGTCAACTTGCAACCGGTTTGCAGAATCTCCGTGGTCAAGTCGTCGTTGCAACCGTGGGTCCCACGCTGCCTCCCCTCAATCAGAATCGGGTCGTGGTGACGATGTCATGGATGGGAGATGCAGGAGAGCAAAAGTTGGCTACGGCAAGAAGTCTATCGATCACCGCCATGGTGGCTCCGGAATGATGATGGATACGGGACAGAAATGGAAGGATGAAAGCAGCGCTCGCAAGGAGTCACCGTCGGTACTTGTGGGTGAACAGGGCATGACGCTCATTGAGCTGGCGGTGGGCGCAGTGGTGGCGATGTTAGTGGTGGCCGGAGCTTATGCCGTCCTTACATCGAGCCAGAAGTCAACCCATGCTAATGATCAGATTGTGGAGACGCAGCAGAACGTGCGGATTGCGATGGACTTGTTATCTCGAGACATCAAAAATGCTGGGTTTGGTTGGGCAGGGCCGGTGCCGGGTCCTGCGTCGACGACCTGCGCGACGCCCATTGTACCACTGGACAAGAATCCGACGGGAAATGATATGGGCCCAGACAGCATTCGTCTTGCGGTCCCAATCGGGTCATCGATCGCGCCGGCCTGGACCTTGACCAATGCGGTCTTGGGAAAGGTCAAGATTACAGGCGTGAGCATGTCCGCCGGGGCTGTCGCCAATATGGCAACTGAGGCGGGAGGGAGCCTGAATGGATCGGTCGTTACGATTGCAGGAGCCTCCACTGTTACGGTGACAGGCGTTACTACGAGCGGAAGTACCAGTATCCTTAACTTTGCATCGACGCTTCTCCCGGCCTATTCAATTGGGATACCGGTCTATCTATCGCAGTGTGTCACCTATTCAATCGGAACCACGGCGGCAGCATGCGGAGGTGTTGGGCCCTGTTTGTTGCGCAACGGTGTGTCGGTTGCCGACGGAGTCGAGGACATTCAGTTTGCCTACGCGTGCGACGGTTGTGTAGCAACGGTGAATTCTGGAGTGGCGGACCGGATCATTGACGATCAGGGGGGAGCGACCGGTTTCGATCAAGCCGACTTTATCACGAACAACCAATGGACGCTGGCTCCCATGACGGCCGACAAGATCCGTTTGGTGCAAATCACCGTGGTCGCCCGCCAAACGGATGCCGACCTAGGGCTAGGCGAGAAACAGACGACCATGACCTTGTCCTCAGCGCCTTTGCAGGTCAGTGACCACAACCATGCTCAGGGCCTCTTCACTGCCGGAGATCTGACAACGATGAACCCACCCTATACACAGTACCGGAGGAGGATGCTGACACGGACGGTGGAGACCAGAAATCAGCGATCCTAGGGACAGAATGACTATGTGTAGATCGAACAGCAGAAGTGTAAAAGGTTTGAACAATGAGCAGGGTATCGCGATGCTGACTGTCTTGCTCGTCATGATGATGATGACGGCACTTGGTATTGCGGCCCTTACAGCCACAGGCCTTGAAAATCGTATAGCAGGATCCATGAGTTCGATTGAAGGCGCAACTGCGGCCGCTGAATCCTGTACGGGCGTCGGTGTGAATATCATTCAACAAACGCTCGACCCGGATGGTGGGGCGGGTACCGTACCTGCAGCTTTTCTTAGCGATGCCGTCCCCGCAGGGCCGGTTTCTCCAGCAGGTCGGGGAGCCTTAACCACGGAAATTATGGGCGGTTCCGATAACAACACCGACTCCCCTACTACGGCCCCCAACTTTGTACTCAGCGTCGGCTCCTACACCGTCAACGGAGATATAGACCGGCTCTATCTCAAGCCACCCGCCGGTTCAGGCATGCAACAATTCGCCGGGTATGAAGGGACAGGTAATTCAGTGGTCGGCACGGCCCAGGCCTACTATCGAGTCGACTGCATTGCACGTAATACAACGACGGGGACATCGGCTCGGGTAACGGCGGTCTATGCCTGTACGAGTAGTGGAGAGAGTTGTCAGAAATAAGAGGAATGGTAGGAGGATGACTATAACCATGGACATTCCAACGAAGCGTGATAAGCACCAAACAAGAACACACTCGTGGGGATCATGGGGCCTTGCTGGGGGTCTGGTGGTCCTGCTTGGCGTGGCAGGACCGGTGTTGTCCGGCAGCCAGGTCTGGGCGCAAGTCATGGACAAGGTGGAATTGGGATTTCCTACCGAGGGCCAAATCACCAGTGTCGGACCGACCTCCATCGAGATTGAGAATCGTCTCTATCGCCTCCATCAGAAACTCAACATCACAAGCGAAGGTGGCCAGCCGTTGGGGGTGCAGGATCTTCAAATCGGACATGGCGTTCAGTTCTGGTTAAAAGAGGGAGCCGTCGCCAAGATTATCGTAAGAAATCCAAGATAAGGGTAAAGAGACCGGTGCCTGTCAACCCCAGTGAAGGAACCGATCCTCCATTGGGTGAGTGCCGATAGGAACGGGAGGAGTACATGAAAAAATACGAAAAATGGTGGAAGACCTCCTTTGTTGCAGGAGTAGGATGCCTGTCCGTCCTGGGTGCCCTCTGTGTCCCACAGTCGGCTCATGGACAAAACATGGCGGACTATACGGCGATGCCGCCCTTTATCGCCGACGCCGTCCCCCCGAACGTGCTTCTCCTGATGGACAACTCAGGCAGTATGAATCTCTCGGCCTATCACCTGTCCGGCGAGGCTTATGTCCCAACGAAGGAATACCAAGGCTATTTCAAGTTCGACAAGTGTTACAGCTACGGGTCGAATAAATTCACGCCCGGTCCAGATCGAGCGACTACGGGAAACCCCTGCGCGTCAGGCGCACCCTGGCTGGGGAACTTTCTGAACTATCTCGCGATGACCAGATACGAGATCATCAAATTGATCATGATGGGCGGCAAGTGTGCTCCTCGCGCGACCAATGGAACCTGTTATCCCGGCGGGACCTTGAATTTTGAAACAACGGAAGATGTCGACGGCATCACGATGGATGGGACCGGAATCAGCCCCTATTCATCGAGCAAGTGTTTTAGGCGAGACGGGAATTCACTCGAGGTGCGGTCTTCAGGATGTAGCGGCGGATCGACTGATTATACGTTAAAAACAGAAATTGCGGCTGAACCCGCTGGGGTAATCCAGGCCGTCGGAAACAAGGCACGTTTTGGCCTGATGCAGTTCAAGAGCGCTGGGGATGGCGGAAAGATTATGGCCGAGATCGGCACCAATGTGGTGAGCATGGTCAATGCGATCGAAAATACGGACGCCGCGACGTGGACCCCTTTGGCCGAGTCTCTGTACGAGGCGACACGCTATTTTGCACAGGTGCAACCTGCCTTTAGCAATTCAGACTACTCGTACACTGTCGAAGCCAAAGATCCCTATTACTTCAAAACCCCGGACTGGAGCACGAAGAGCCCCGGTGAATATGTGAAGTGCTGCAAAAGCTTTATCATGGTGTTTACGGACGGGGCTTCGACACAGGACACCAATGTCCCGTCCGCCTTGCAAGACTTTGCGCATGGTCATCACGGAGTCCACTGCGTCGGGATCACTACAAGCGCAACTTGCACGGGCCACAAGACCAACTATTCCGACAACGGCAACCACTATCTTGATGATGTGGCCTACTATGCCCACACGACCGATCTGCGGCAAGCCACCTTGCCGGTGTTGAACATCGCGGGGAAAGATTTGGCCGGGTTTCAAAACATCACGGTGTACACGTTCTATGCCTTTGGGGAACCAATCGGACGAGAATTGTTGAAAACAGCGGCCAAGACCGGAGGGTTTGAGGATCGTAACAATAATAATCAGCCGGATCTAGTCGAAGAATATGATAGAGCGAATAACTACACCGGTGCACAGGGAGCCGATGGGCTTCCTGATACCTACTTCGAGTCAGCGGATGCCGATGATCTTCGGGATAAGTTGTTGGCTGCGATCACCAGTATCTTGCAGCGCAGCGCCTCAGGAACCGCGGTGTCGGTACTTGCGACATCTTCGACGGGTGATGGGTCCCTCTATCAATCGTTTTTCTATCCTCTTATCTACGAAGGAACGAGAGACATCAAATGGACCGGCTATACGCAAGGGCTGTTTCTCGACACCTTTGGAAATCTACGAGAAGACACGAACGACGATGGGCGGTTGATCTATAACCAAGATAAGATCATTCGGACCAGGTTCGACGCGGCGACGAATAATGTCTTGGTCGATCGGTTTCACGACAATGACGGAGATGGAAAGGCGGATAGTACGACGCCGTTTGAAACAATCGGACTACGCGATATCAACGGTATCTGGGAGGCCGGTAAGCAGTTAGCCTTGACGAATCCGGACGATCGGAAGCTCTTGACGTGGGTCGATGATGGAGACGGGGTGGTCGAATCAGGAGAACAAATTGCTTTCACCACTGCCAATGCCTCAGCCTTGAGTCCCTTCCTGAGAGCGGGAACAGCTCCGTATACGGCGAACAATATCATCAACTTCATTCGCGGCACCCAGGTGGCCGGCATGCGAGATCGGCAACTCACGGTCAATGGATCGTTAGTGGTCTGGAAATACGGGGACCCCATTCACTCGACGCCGACCATCGTTGGTCCGCCGAGGGAACGGTTCGATTTCCTCTACGGAGATGCTACCTACACGCCATTCTTTCAGAAGTACAAGAACCGTCGTCAGGTGGCCTATGTTGGTGCCAACGATGGGATGCTGCACGCCTTTAATGGCGGGTACTATCACCGGGGAGACGATGCCTCAGCTGGATCGCCTGGCGTCGAACATGGGTGGTACACCAAGACGGAGACTGGTAACTCAAGCGGCAAGGAATTGGGACAAGAACTGTGGGGCTTCATCCCCTATCAATTGCTGCCCCATCTCAAGTGGCTCACACAGGCGGACTATACCCATGTCTATTATGTGGACCTCAAGCCGAAAGTCACGGACGTCAAGATCTTTACACCCGATGATGACCACCCTAACGGCTGGGGCACGATTCTCATCGGTGGGTTCCGCATGGGAGGGAGTTGCCAGGCCTGTGTGGCCTCGACCGGTGCTCCCACGATGACGGTCAACATCTCCGGGACGCCCAGGAACTTTTATACAGCTTATTTCGTGCTGGACATTACTAATCCAGAAGTAGAACCAACATTACTGTGGTCGTTTAGTTCGGCCGATCTTGGGCTTTCCACGAGTTATCCCTCCATTGTCCGGACGAGTCCCGCTAGTGATGCTAAAGCGGACCATACGAACGCCAAATGGTACGTAGTATTCGGCTCAGGCCCCACCGGTTATGACGCGGCTGTCAAGACCGGCGGAACGAACGGCCAATCGGCAAGTCTGTTTGCGGTGGATCTGATATCCGGTCCTGGGGCGAACAACAGTCTGGTCAAGAAACTACCGGTGGGCGATTGGACCTCCTTCATGGCTGATCTCATTACTTTGGATAAGGATTTAGACTTTCGATCGGATTCCGTCTATGTGGGGAGGGCGATCGATCCGAACGGATCAAACGGGCGAGGGAGTGGCATCCCGTGGACCGGGAAAATGTATCGGCTCACGATGGGGTCTTGCGGTGGTGCCGTAGCCTGCTCGACTTTGACCTGGGGGGTTCAAGATGGGAGCAATCGTGTACCGACAGAAATTCTTGACACCTTCCCTCCGTCAGGTACGTCGTATTACATGGGTCCCATTGTATCGGCACCAACCACGACACTCGATGATGCAGGCAACGTCTGGATCTACTTCGGAACGGGTCGCTACTTCAGTGCGGCCGATAAGACTAACGCAGAAACACAATTCTTTTTCGGCATTAAAGACTCCGTCCTAAGCGGGAACTGCTCACAGACCAACGATACAAATTGTCGCGATAACGATTTAGTGAATGTCTCCAATGCACAGGTCTGTGTGACCGGAGTTGGGAGCTGTACGACCTCAAGTCAGGTAAGTGGCATGGGAAGTACCACAACCTATCAAGGGTTAGATGACTTGATTAACAAACCGCAGGGAACGAGCCCTGAAAAGGACGGGTGGTTCACGACGCTTCCAGGATCGCGAGAGCGGGCATTGGCGAATCCTACGTTGATCGGAGGGATCGCCTTCTTCCCATCGTTCACCCCTGACAATGATCTCTGCACGTCTTCGGGCAGCAGTAATCTTTACGCGCTGTTCTATCGCACCGGCAGCGCGAATAAATCACCGGTTATCGGAACCACGACCTCGGGTACCAATCAGGTCGTCAATCGATCAATCGGTCTTGGTACAGGGCTTGCCGCTCAAATGGCGATCCACCTTGGAAGTCAAGGCTCAGGTGGACAAGGTGCCTGGGGTGCGGGCGGTGGCGGTGGTGGCGGCGGTGGTTGTCAGAGCGGCGTCGGAGGTTTTATCAACACCAGCTCCGGAAACATTGTGCAGGCCTGTGCGGGCCTGGCTTCCAACGTGCGGAGCAGATACGTATCTTGGATTAACCAGCGGGAGTAGAGACGGGACCAAGGAGTGAATGGATTCCATCCTAGGTGGTCACGATATAGGCGGAAGGGAATCCTTCCGCCTATGCTGTTTGGAGGCATGATGAGGGTGTCCTTTCTGCTGATCCTGGTTCCACTGATCAACGGATGTACGGCTGAAGCGCCGCATGAAGGTGCCGTGACCTCACCCATACGGGGCAATCATGTCCCTGTCATTCATGAGGCCACGATTACGCCGGCTCCCCTCACACTTGATGCGCCGATATCCGTGCATGTTACTGCAGACGATGCGGAACGGGATCCCTTGACGTTTGCTTATAAGTGGGTGGTCAATGGGCACCCGCTTGAAGGGCAGACGGGTGGTCTCTTGCCGCCACAGCTTCTCAAACAAGGTGATAAAGTCAGCGTGGAGATTCTCCCCGGCGATGGAAAGGCAAAAGGTGCAATCTATCGTTCCCAGGTTGTGACCGTGATGAACACTCCTCCGATAATCTCGTCACTCTTGGTGAGTCCTCAGCCTGGAGTTCCGGGAGACAAGCTGGAGGCGCGCGTCGAGGTGACTGACCCAGATGCAGATCCGACACATATCATGTATCGTTGGTGGCGGAATGGGGCAGTTGTGAAGGAGGGGGAAGACCCGACACTTGACACGGATGGCTTTTTAAACACCGATCAGGTGGAAGTGGAGGCCATTGCTCGGGATCAAAAGGCTGCGGGCAAGAGCGTGAAATCTGGCAGGCTCCTCACGTCCAATAGCCGTCCGGCCATTACCTCGACACCGACGGTCCCTAGTGCAGGAGCACCATTCGAGTACAGAGTGACGGCGGTTGATCCAGAAGGGGACCAGTTGAGTTATCGGCTCGAAACGGCTCCTGCAGGGATGGTCATTGACGAAGCGACTGGGCATATTCGTTGGCCAGTTGCACAAGCGTCCACGGGTACCCATCACGTTCGTGTGGTCGTGGAAGATGCAGGCGGAGGTCGGGCGTTCCAAGAATTCGACCTCAACATTCCATCACCGCCGCCTGCGAATTCGAATGGTACATAGTTCGCCGAATGGACTGAGACATCAGTTCTTGCCAGAGCTTCTCGCCGTTTGTTAAGATTTTGTGCAGGTCTCTAGGGAGGGATACCACCTCGCGCTCGTGCGTAAACTCAAACTACGAGAAGGTACCAATACTGCCGTCCTGTTCGGTCATCATGACCGGCACCTCAAACTTATTGAAGATGAATTGGGCGTACGGCTCTCCGCACGGGGAGAAGAACTGACGCTCGACGGTTTGCCCGAACCTATCCGCCAAGCAGAGCGCATTCTCCTCGAACTTGCATCCCTGACGAACGAAGGCATTACCCTCCAGGCAGAGGATGTTACTCATGTGCTCACCGCGTTGCGTCGAACGCCTGAGGCATCCCTCCGAGACCTTCTTGATAAGTCGGCGATGATCGTCACCAAGAAACGATTCGTCGGCCCGAAATCCCCGACACAAAAATCCTATATCGAAGCGATCGAGCAGCACGATATCGTTATCGCGATCGGGCCGGCTGGGACGGGGAAGACCTATCTCGCCATGGCCATGGCCGTGAGTGCGCTGCTGAATAAGGAAGTCAGTCGAATCATCCTTGCCAGGCCTGCGGTCGAGGCGGGGGAAAAGCTTGGTTTTCTGCCTGGTGATATCTATGAAAAGGTGAATCCCTATCTACGGCCTTTGTACGACGCCCTCTTCGACATGCTGGAGATGGAGCGGGCGAATCGGCTGATCGAACGGGGCGATATCGAGATTGCGCCGCTGGCGTTCATGCGCGGACGAACACTGAACGACTCATTCGTGATTTTGGATGAAGCCCAGAACGCGACGGCTGAACAGATGAAAATGTTTCTGACGAGACTCGGATTTCACTCGAAAGTGGTCGTCACCGGCGATGTCACGCAGGTGGATCTTCCGAATGACCGAGTGTCCGGACTGATCCAAGTCAAGGACATCCTTCGTGGCATTGAAGGGATTGCCTTTGTCTACTTTGATGAGAAGGATGTCGTACGGCATCGGTTGGTGCAAGAGATTATTAAGGCCTATGATCGTCACCAGACCGTGCAGAATGGTGATCCTCGAGAGTCGCGAGAACCGCGCCCATCCTCCCAGCGCCACAATTCCCGATCACGCGTGCCCCCCACGACGGAGTCAGCGGCGTCAGCTGATGCGGGAAGTTCGGATTGATGGCTATTTATCTTCGCGTGAGTCTCACGCGGCACCTCATACGGCAGATGCGGTTGATCGAATTGGCTCAACGGGTGCTGTTGGCGGCTGGAGAATCGCGATCGGAACTCAGTCTCGAACTCATCGGTGATCGTCGTATGCAACGGCTCAATCTTGACTTTCGCAAACGGGATCGAACGACGGACGTGCTGGCATTTCCTACACGCGAGGCCATTATGCCGACGGGGCTATCAAGCCCGACAGGCCTGCTCGGTGATGTCGTGATCTCGCTGCCGACGGCCATTCGCCAAGCCGGTGAGGCGGGCCGATCCGTTGATGATGAGTTAGCGACACTCTTGGTACATGGGGTGCTTCATCTGTGTGGCTACGACCATGAACGGAGCGTCCAAGAAGCGGAGCGAATGTCTCGTCGGGAGCGGGCCGTGATGCGTCGTATCTCTCCGATCCCTCATATTGTGACCCTCCGCGCAGGACGACGGAGAAGGGGCAACTGAGTATGGGATGGTTTCAGCGACTGAGTGACGGGCTTGGTAAGACACGGCATGTGGTTCAGCAATCCCTTGATCGCTTTCTCGGACGCACACCTGACCAAGAACTCCTGGAAGACCTCGAAGCCGCATTGCTGGCGGCCGATTTGGGAGCCCGGGTCGTTGACCGCTTGATGCGGCAGGTCAACGAGGAAACACGTGGAGCTGAGGCGAAAACAACGGAGGGGCTTCAGGGGGTCTTGAGCCGAACGCTCTACGAAATCTTGAAGCCCGTTGCGGATGCTACGTTGGATCGTCTCATCGCTGATGGCCCGACACCATTTGTGCTCTTGATCGTCGGCGTGAACGGGGTGGGCAAGACCACTACGATCGCCAAGATGGCGCAACGGTTGGTGCAATCGGGGCGGAGGCCCCTGTTGGTTGCGGGAGACACCTTTCGTGCAGCGGCGATCGAACAGCTGCAAATATGGGGGGATCGTATCGGCGTGGAGGTGGTTCGTCAGCGACATGGGGCCGATCCCGCGGCAGTAGCCTTTGACGGGATTGTTGCAGCAAAGGCTCGCAAGGTTGATGTGGTGTTGATCGATACCGCCGGACGACTGCATACGAAATCAAACTTAATGGATGAGTTGCGGAAAGTGAAACGGGTCATCGGTCAAGAGTTACCTGGTGCGCCCCATGATGTGCTGTTGGTCTTGGATGCAACGCTTGGGCAGAATGCGCTGGCACAAGCACGTCAGTTTCACGAGGCGGTGGGAGTCAGTGGTCTTGTGCTGACGAAACTCGATGGAACGGCCCGGGGCGGGATCGTTGTGGCGATCGCCGAAGAGCTGAAGATTCCCATCCGGTTGATCGGTGTTGGAGAGGGCGTGGAGGATCTGCAAGACTTCAATGCCGAGGCCTTTGTGGCAGCACTGTTTGGGCAGACTGAAACCCGCTCGTAAACCGCGCATTGTCTTCTCTCATTCCCACACTCATGCTAGGCTTGTTCGTGGCAACCGACCGTTCCTGAGCATGAGGGTGGATGATGACCAAGCTCTTGATCGTCGACGACGATCAAATGAATTGCGATCTGCTGCAAGAGTTGTTCAGCCGTCAAAGCTATGATGTCATCATCGCAACGAGCGGGAGGGAGGGACTCGATCTGTTCCGCACATCCAATCCGAAAGTGACGCTGCTGGATCTCCGTATGCCGGAGATGGATGGGTTGACGCTGTTGAAGGAAATTCGAGCCATCGATCCGCACGCGCGGGTGATCATCTTGGGAGGCGGCGCAACCGAGGTGCATGAAAATCAAGCGCGAGCGCTGCAGGCCACCGATTTTATACGGAAAGGCTTGTCGCTGGATATTCTTGTTGAAGCAGTCAATCGAGTCTCGAAGCTTCCAGAGCCAGCGATGGTCACACAGCCCCCGATTCCGAACGGGGAGAGCGGACAGCAGAGCGCGGAGTCAGTGCTGGTGGTGGACGATGAATCCCTCATCTGCGATCTGCTCGTCCAGTTCTTAAGTCTTCGCGGGTATCGTGCATTTGGCGTGAGAAACGGACAGGATGCGCTCCGAATGGTCGACGAGGTGCATCCGGATGTCGTGTTGGTCGACATGATCATGCCGGGGATGGCGGGGATCGATGTGCTTCGAACCCTACGGGATAAGGGCTATCCTGGTGGCATCATCATCATGACCGGAAGTCACAACGAAGAGTTGCTGGGAGAGGTGTGGAGCCTAGGCCCCCATGAACTGCTGCTCAAGCCGGTTGACCTGGATCGTCTTTTGATGGCGATCCAGCTTGTACTCGTCTGCCGTGAGTGTTAAAACGCTTCCTGATGTACATCAGGACACAAGCGTTTCTCTTCTGCCTCCTTACACTGGTCTTGCCTGGCGCCGCCGAAGCACAGAGTGTTGGGGCTTCTCCTGTCGATGACGATAGTGCACTTCTTCGTCATCACCTCTCAGTTGGGTTGGCACCAGGTACGCATGAAATCACGGCAACCGATCAGATCGAACTGGAGGTTGAGCCGACCTGTTCCTCTCTCAGCTTCACCCTTGCACCGACGTTGCGCATCGAATCGATCAAAATGGAAACGCCTTCAACCATAGGTACAGAAGGGACGGCCGGTATGGCCGTATCATTCACCAGGATGCGTTCCGGGGAAGCTGCGGGTCAGCAAGTGATCGTGGCCCTTCCGACGGATCATAGTAGAAAGATGACACTGACCTGGACCTATCGAGGGATCATCCATGATCCGCCGAAGGAACCTCGCCACTTGCGCTTCGTCACGCCGAGCGAAACGGCGGGACATATTGGGGAGGAAGGGGTCTACTTGAGCGGAGAAACTCAATGGTACCCTGACCTGCCCGGATCGTTCGGGACCTATCGCGTGACGGCTTACGTTCCACAGGGATGGACGGTTGTTGCGTCCGGTCGGAAGGAAGGCGAGGTGGCGACCGCAGGGAAGGTTTCCTCCACTTGGGTTGCAGTGGACCGATCGGAAGCCTTCACGCTTGTGGCAAACCACTTTGTGACCAAGTCACGAGTATGGCAAAGTGGCACCGGGCAACGGATCGACCTCCAGACGTACTTCTTTCCAGACAATGCTGCGTTGGCTGATGAGTATCTTGATGCGACCGAACAGTACTTGGAGGCCTATGTCAGGATTTTGGGGAACTATCCCTTTGATGCCTTTGCCGTGGTAGAAAACTTTTTCGCCAGTGGCTTGGGGATGCCTTCCTTCACCCTTCTTGGCAGTGGCAGCATCAAGCGGCGTTATGTGCAGCCCTATGCGTTAGGGCACGAAATCGTCCATTCCTGGATCGGCAATTCCGTATTTAATCGGGATGGCTCCGGGAATTGGGTCGAAGGGCTGACCACGTATTTGGCGAATTATTACTGGTATGAACTGGGTCGTGACGATCGGCAAGCGTTGGAGCAACGTCGCATGATGCTGCAAGGCTACAATCTCTATGTCAGTCCAGAGGATGACTACGCGATCTCCCGCTTCCTCAGAAAACACGACGAACGGGATAACGCCATCGGGTACCAAAAATCCGCGTTTGTATTTCATCTGCTCCGGCAAGAGATCGGGGAGGAACCGTTCTGGCGTGGCCTTAAGACGTTCGTGAGGGAGTATCGCAACCAGCCGGCTGATTGGGTGGCGATCGAAAAGGTATTTTCTCGGGAAAGTGATCGGAACCTCCGATGGTTTTTTGAACAATGGGTCGAGCAGTCCGGTGCACCGGTCATATCGTTGGGAGACGCCTACGCTCGTCCGGTGACGGGGGACGGCGGCACAGAAGCCTGGCAGCTGACAGTCCAGATTCATCAGAATGAGGGACCCTTTCGGATGACGGTCCCCATCCGCATCACCACGAAGGGATCGACCGAGAGCAGGTCGATCCGGCTCAGCCTCTCGCAGTCGAGCGTTGCTGAATTTGTCCTTCCCGATCAGCCCTTGAGGGTTGAACTGGATCCAGACCTGATGACGTTTCGCCGCTTGGCAAGACACCAGTTGCCGCCGGTGCTGAACGGCTATGTCACGGATCCACACAAGGCCGTTCTACGGGCGTTTTCAGATGCCGCCTCTCCCTTGCAACAGGTCGTCTCGCGCATTGCCGATCATGAACTGCCGGGATCCAAACGGGCGACGAGTATCGTGTCAGAGGAGTCCTCGCTTCCTCAAGAGGGATCGGTGCTCGTCCTAACTAGTGCTGGTCAGCCTCAGGCCGTTGCTAAACTCGTACGAGACTCTTGCGGAGACCGCGTCGATCTCAGGGAGACGGGGTTCCAGATTGATAGCCAAGCGTATGAAGGACCGAAGATGGCCGTCCTCTTCTCCTGTCCCCGAGCACAGGTATCGGGCAGCGTGATCACAGTTCTGTATGGCGTGACTCCAGGTGCAGTCGAGAAACTGTCACGCTTTCTATTCTATTATGGGTGGCATAGTTACGTGCTCTTCCAGGATGGGGCCGTCACAAAGCGCGGTCTCTGGCACGGAACACCGGATGTGAAGGAGGTACGAGTTGATGCGACGTCGTAGTACCGAACGGCTTTGTCTATGGGGGCTCTGTCTCTTGATGGGGGTGCCGTCATGTGCTTTGGCGGGTGAGCGATCTCAAGATTCGGCTCCTCAGATTCGGTCTGCCGAGCGGCACTTGGCCAACATTCGTCAATTGACCGTTGGGCGACAAAACGCCGAAGCCTATTTCTCCTTCGACGGGACTAAATTGATTTTCCAATCGACCAACGATTGGTCGAAGGATTCACAGGCGACCACGCGTAGGTCGGCGGACAGCGGCCTGGGCTGCTATCAGATGTACGTGATGGACCTGGAAAGTGATACGGTTCGTCTCGTCAGCACGGGGAAGGGAGCCACGACCTGCGGGTATTTTTTCCCGGGTGATCGCCGGGTATTGTATTCCTCAACCCATGCCGTGGGGAGTGAGTGTCCACCGAAGCCGAAACGGGACGGTGCCTATCGCTGGGCCCTCGACGATTACGATATCTATTCCGTTCGACTCGATGGGCAACAGATGCAACGGTTGACCTCTTCGTCTGGGTATGATGCAGAGGCGACCATCTCGCCCGACGGGAAGACCATTGTGTGGACATCGGTCAAGGACGGGGACCTTGACCTCTATACGATGAATGTGGACGGGACCAATGTGCGACGACTGACGAATGACGTGGGCTACGACGGTGGTGCATTTTTTTCTCCGGACAGTACCAGGGTCGTCTATCGCGCGGCCCATTCGAGCGATCCAGCTGAAGTGGCCAAATACAAAGACCTGCTGGCCCAGCGGCTGGTCGAACCGGGACAGCTTGAGATCTTTGTGATCAACGCCGACGGCTCGCACAAGCAGCAGGTCACATCAAACGGCGCGTCGAATTTTTCTCCCTATTTTCACCCCGATGGGAAACGCATCATTTTTTCCTCCAATCTCGAAACGAGAGGGGACGGCGGTCGCCCCAGTTTCCATCTGTACCTTGTGCGTGATGATGGGACGGGGGTTGAACGTCTCACCACCGAAGGGCATTTCAATAGCTTCCCCATGTTTTCACCGGACGGCAAGCGACTCGTCTGGGTCTCCGATCGACATGCGACGGCACCGGGTGAATTCAACGTGTTTCTAGCCGATTGGGTTCCGTAAGCCGCGGTGATTCGGAATGAGCGAGCGGTAGGGAGTTTCAGGACTTCAGAGCCTTCGGTTCAACTCGCAGCTCGATGAGTGTTCCGTCCCAATCATCCAGTCAGACGGCGGCAGTACTCGCCCAGGTTGGTTGTTCCTGCCTGGCACTGGGCATCAGCCTGTTCGGTTTAGCCCGCTTTGATCTGCCGATCACCAAGTATGTCCGTTCGGTGACGATTCACCTGCCCTGGGATCAACTGACCATCCCCTGGATGGCGTTTACCAGCAACCTGGGAGACTGGATCGGCCAAGGGTGGCGGCTCGTGTTCTTGAGCCTGTTCCTCCTCGCCATCGCTTGGGCCTTTGAAAAACCGCATATCAAGAGCGTGGCGATCCAGACCCTGATTGCCCACGGTATTGCGGCGTTGCTGGCCAATGTGCTGAAGCACGTCATCGGCCGGCCCCGTCCGAAATTTGTGCACGCGGGAGATTGGGAGATGAGTTTCTCCTTGGTCTCCGGCCTCGATTCCTTTCCGTCTGGCCATAGCACGGCGAGTTTTGCTGTCGCAACGGTACTAGCGAAACGATTTCCGCTGGCTGGACCGCTCTGTCTGGCCGTCGCGCTGTTTGTCGGGATCAGCCGTGTACTACGGGGGTCGCATTTTGCAACGGATGTGATGGGAGGGGCCATCATCGGAATCCTCAGCGGGTTCGTCGCGCTGGCTCCATTGCGACAATGGCGGACATCACTGCAGGAGGGGCTCTATTATGCCGCAATTGCCGCCGCAAGTATGCTCGGTGTGTTGTGGACCCTGTCTCACCGAATGGACGATGGCATGACTGGTCTCGTGTTCGTAGCCGTGGGGATCATCGTTGTCGCTGGGGGATTGTGGGCCAGGAAAGACCGTTGGCCAAAGGGCGACTGTTCCGACAACAGTTCTTGGCAGGCGACCGGTTCTATCCCACTCATAGTCTTTGGGGTTGCCGCCATGACAACCTCACCGCTCGTGGTCGCGTCAGTGGGCTGTGTCTGTGCGGGGACTTGGATTCGGAATCACCAGCACTCTCACGAATCGGGCGAGCAGGCCACACAATGGGTTCTTCTGCGAGAAGGCGCCATTCTGGGAAGTCTGTCTCTTGCCCTATTGATGCTTGTGGGGGCACGAGGGGTGTTGCCGTTTCAGTAATCCTCGTACCATGCACTGCTCGTTTGGAGCATGCTTCAGGTCAAACAGTGAGGAGGAGTCGATGCCCTTCAGAGAGCTTTTCATCACCGATTCGGCGAAAGGCTAATGACCCAACGTCTTGGCTGGTTGAGGGGGACCGGTATCGACGCCCTGAGGCGCAGCGACGACAGGCTGATTGCTGAGCAGGAGAAAGCCATACCGTTTGAGAATGGGCTGAAATCCTGCTGCCTCCTCTGGCAAGGTATCTTGTAGATATTCCGGCAGCAGAATCATGGTGCGGCCGCTCTTGCCGAGCGCAGTACGCAAGCGGTCCAGCTCATTGGACGGGATGAAGCTCAGGGTGCGTCGTGCGTAAAATGCGAAAGAAGGGCGAGTTGAGCCAAATGCGATGAGTTGATCCTTTGCGTCAAGGTTCAACCCGGCGGCATAGGCCAGCTCTTGCGGCGGCGCAATGGCATACCGGTTGAGCCCTGGAACGACGGTCAGGATGGCTACGAGAAAGACACTGGCCAAGGCCCCTCCAGCCACACCGAAGGCGAGCCCCCGCTTTTCGTCATTCAGGCCGAAATATCCGACCAACCCCATGGCGACCACGACGATCATCGAGCCCACGTAGGGCCCTGGACCAAGATCAAACTGAGCGGCGAGAGGGAATTCCTTCACCATTTTTCCTGAGAATTTGGCGAACAAGGCAGGAGCACTGGCCAATCCAACGGCGAGGAGATATCCGATGCCCATCAAACCGTGAATAGAGGCGCGCAGCCATTTCGTTGCCGGATCCTGTAATCCTTGTGCCCAGTAGGAGGCCGCAAGGATCGCACAGGCGGGAAACAGCGGGCCGATATAATGGGGCAATCGAGTGGACGAGAGGCTAAAGAAGATGAATACGCCGACAATCCAGAACCCCATAAACCAGTCCAGTTCATCGTCAGAAGCCGATTCGGCTGGTGCAGGGAGCTCGCTCTGTTGAGTGCGGAATGTGCGCCAACTGACATAGGCGCGATAGAGCCCGGCTGGCAAAAAGCTACTCCATGGATAAAACCCGAGCAGTAACACAGGAAAGTAGAACCACCAGCCCACTCCATGTCCTTCCATCGGAGCGAGAAATCGTCCCACGGTATGAACTTTTGCCTCCGTCGAGTATGCATCTCCGTGGATCAGAAACATCGCAGCATACCAAGGACCGGCCAGGATGAAAAAAATCAGCATGCCGGCTAGAGGTGCGCCCCGTTCCCAAAAGAGCTGCCACCTCCGTGTGGCGAGAAGATAGAGGAGGACCGTGATCAACGGAACGGCAAATCCTACCGGTCCCTTCGTCAAGGTGGCCAAGGCCATGCCCGCATAAAACCCCCAGATCCAGTGCCGACCTGCGCCGGGTTCGTGAAGGCCGAGCCAAAAACTATAGAGCGACAGAGTGGTGAAAAAGATCAACACGCTGTCGGTGATGGCCATACGCCCCAGCGCCAAGATCTCGATATTCAGCAGTAGCATGAGGGCGCCATACAATCCGATCGTCGGTCCGCGTAGTCGGGTGAGAAACAGATAGTGCATGACGATCAAGCCGACTCCGAACAGCGCGGATGGAAATCGGGCTGCGAACTCATTCACACCAAAGACGTGGTAGGACATGGCCATCAGCCAATAGACGAAGACCGGCTTGGCGACGCGGAGTTCTCCGTTGAAGGTGGGGGTGACGAAATCACCGGAAGCGAACATCTCGCGGCCGGCTTCGGCATTGCGACCCTCGTCACGATCGGTCAAGCCCATGTTTCCGAGGCCGATGAAAAAGAGGAGGCCAGACAGAAGGAGTAGGAGCAGTAGTGGCATGGGCTGGGGTGAGAGTCGATCCATTGTGAGGGTGGCCGCTACCAGTGGGTGAAGAGAGGCATCAAAAGTGGTCTGTTTCCCCACCCGTCATGTCTGCGACGGAGAGTGGTTTTTGGTTTGATCCGCGCGATGAATCAGGACAAGATTCCGCACATAGACGACTGATCCAATGGCTTGACCGGAAATAAACACAGGATCCATCCGATAGATGGCGTAGGTGAGCGTAATCAGCCCTCCAATGAGACTCATGTACCAGAATGAAGTAGGCACACGGCTCTCCGCAGTTCGCTCGGACGCAATCCATTGCACGACCCAGCGGCCGAAAAACAGGGCTTGGCCGAAGAAGCCGATCCCGATCCAGATGGTTTCAGTCGTCATGAGGTGTTGGGAGGGAGATGCTCATGGTCTGTTCTTGCAGCAGCGTTTTGAGTCTGGAGGGGTTCGGTGGCTGGCTCCGGAATTTGTACTGGATCACACGCTGTTGCATCCACCGCACCGCGATCAGATCGTACAACGATTTGAATAAACGATTGCCCATGCCATATTTCGACACTCCATGGATGCGGGGATAGTGACGAACGGGCACTTCGGTGACCGTGAACCCATGCATCAACGCGAGGGCCGGGAAAAATCGATGCATGCCTTCGAAAAGCCGGATTCGTTCCAACACCGGACGTCGGAACACCTTGAGCGGACATCCTGTATCATGGACCCCGTCGTGTGTGAAATGGTTTCGGAATCGATTGGCGATCAACGACGAGAGTTTTTTGACGAGACCATCTTGTCGCTGTTGTCGCCACCCACACACCACGTCGTGCGTCGCGGTGTGCGGAAGCAATTTGAGGATATCTTCGCTGTCCTGTTGGAGATCGCCGTCGATCTGAATGATGATCTTGCCGGACGACTGATGAAAGCCGGCCTCCAGCGCACAGGTTTTGCCGTAATTGCGGTCGAAGTGAAAGACTCGAACTCGTTGGTCTTCTTTGGCCAATCGGTCTAATTCCTCACTGCTGCCGTCGCTGCTCCCATCATCGACGAAAATAATTTCGTAAGGACGGGAGTGTGAGAGCTCGTACGAATCCATGACGTTCGTCAGGCCGGCCATGAGAGGAGACAAGTTCTCCCGCTCATCCTTGATCGGGATGATGACAGAGGCCCAAGGGGATGGTGAGGTCATAGTGCGCACAAACTCGAGAAGGCAATAATTTTATTGGACAGGGCATTCTAGCGGAAGGGGGAAAGGGGGTCAAACTCTAGAAGAGAATGATCCAAGGATGTGGAAGGAACGGGGGTTATTGACCGGGAGACAGGACGGTGAAACGCATCGTGCCCATCAGGCTCATCTCGTTGATTTGCTCGCCGGTGTGGATTTCAACTTTGTACCGTCCGGGCCTCCATCCTCCACTGGGTGGTGACAATCTGAGGTAGCCGCTTTCATCCTCTAAGGCGATGTGCATGGCATCCTCACTCACAACGGTCTCCGATGAGAGCCCTGCTACCCGTTCAGGCATACAACGGCCGAATACCGTAAAGGCCTGATAGTGTTGATGCAGGGCGAAGACAATCACAACCGCGGCCGTATCCGTGGCGAATCGTTCTGTCGGGTTGAGCGGTACGATCTCATGGGTGCGCTGGAAACCCAAGCGCTCCTCAAAATCCTCCGCCAGGGTAATCGAACGAAACAGACCCTGAGGAGGAGCGTCAAAGTCGTAGGTCTTGATGTCTTCCGTTCGGTTCTGGAACTCGGCGATCGGCACATTTTCCGTGAGCGGGAGGTCTTCGCCTGTCACAGCCGTGCTCCAATGGAAGGCTGCCAGGATTATGATGACGGCAACGGTCGATCGTTCAGTGACCATGCCTGTCTGCTACACCCCTCGCTGTCGTGCTGTCAAGAAAACACAAAGTGAGCGGCCCATTGCGGCGTTTTCCAACCATCTGTTAGGATTTCGGCCACTCTTTGTCCGATGGCTCGACAACATTCAAGATCGTGATGGAACAATATGCTGCAAGACGCTGACGCCCTTCCGCAACTGATTGGTGAATACAAACCACTCGACCAGTGGCAGACCCATCTCAACCAGATTTTCTATGGGTTACGGGGAGACCAGCTCCGATCGTACTATCAGACCTTCGCCTCAGCGGATTTCCGTCTGGCACACGCCCTCGCTGCCGACTACTTTGAAAAAGTCAGGCGGCGTGAGACAACCGGCAAGCGCCAATCTTCCGGCCTCGCACCTCACCCCTCACCTTTAACAGTTCTGGAACTCGGTCCAGGCAATGGGAATCTGGCCGCCTGCTTTCTCGGTCATCTCAAAACTCTCGATACACAAGGCACAATCTACCCCCGTGTGCGGTATGTCATGGTGGATTGGGAACAGCCGGTGTTGGATGGCGCGTCGGCCCATCCTGATTTGGCTGCCCACCGGGATCGCGTAGACAGCCATTGCGGTTCAATTGAGCATCTGGCGGGCCTGGGAGATGGGACTGTTGATCGCATCTTCTGTAATGAGTTGTGGAACGATCTGCCGACGAAGTTGTTGGCGAAACACGGAGGGGAGATCGAGGAAGAGTATATCCGGCCCAACTTGAGCGAGTTTCTCCATGCCAAGATTCAGGATTGGTCTGGGTTCGTCCGGGCGTTTCAGGAGAAGGATCTCGAGGTACTCAAGACCTTCCCGCCGTTCTTGGATGAACTGGTCTGGGAAAAGGAGTACCGGAAAACTGAGTGGAAGGATGTGCCCTACCGCAAAACGATCGTGGAATTTCTGCAGGCCATCGATCAGGAAGTCTTAGTGCCGGTGAATCTCGGGGCTTTTGCCACGCTGAAGGAGGCCAAACGATTGTTGGCTCCGGACGCAGTCGGACTCAGCGTGTTCGATGCCGGTACGGGTGACATGAAGGTGCTTAACGACCCGGAGAAACCTTGTTACGGGCAGTTCGGTGGACAATATAGTTTTATGATCAACTTTGCGTTGGTCGAGGCTGTGGGGAAACACCTAGGCTTCAAGCAGACAACCTTGGAGCCTCAGCGGGAATTTGTGGGGCGATCGTTGAACGCGAACGTCATCACGCTGATGGATCTCTTAGCCACCCATCCGTCCGCTGGGCCGAAACTCCAAGCCTGGGAGCAGGACCGTCTTGTTCTGAAAACCATCCGAGCGCTCGACGAAACATTCGAAAGCCCCTATCACCGTCGGCTTGTGTTTCCGCTCGGCACCAATATTCCACCGGAAGAGCGGGAGACCTTGGGGGCGATTCTGCGCTCATTGAAAGAGACCGGTATCCCCGACACGGTGGCCTATCTGAGTGAGGAGGAACTTATGCGCGCGCAGAAGGATTTAGAAGTCATCGGCTATGATCCTGACACGATTGCAATGGCCATGAGCGCTCCTCCCAGCCCGGTCGAATATTGTCACTTCGCTTGCCGGTAACAGGCAGCGCGGATTGGAACGCGGTTGCATTCTGAGTGCGGAAGCATCCAGAATGCGAAACTCAAACGGAGGACGCAATGAGTTCCTTCGGTACAGGCTTAGCCGGACTCGTGGGAACCGTGGTGTTTCTCATGGGGCTGTTGTCCTTTTGCCAAAGAAGATGGCTCGTTGGCTGCGCATGGCTGATCTCGGGTGTGTTTCTGATCGGCCTCTTGACGTTCCTCGACAAGCCGGGATCCCACCCATCAGAGGAACCGACGGCTGTACGACCGACACGCGGGTAGCCTCCACCCCGGCGTAGATAATCTCGTTGAGATCCAATAACTCCGTCAACCGCTTTCCAGGAAACAATCCATAGGCTTCACCGCAAACTGCACATCCCGCTGGAGAGTCTCATCGGCATGGCCGCTTGAAAATATTTGTATTCACACCCCTCATCAAACAAGAGCAGTCTGCCTCCTCGGGCGGCGAATCGTCTCTTTGTTCAGGCTTTACCCTGCTTGAACATGGTGATACGATGGATCATCATTGTGTTACTGATGGAAGGTGTGAAGATGATCAAAAAATTGACCAAACACGGCAACAGTCTGGCTCTCGTGATCGATCGAGGCGTGCTTGAGTTGCTGGACATTGACGCAGAGACGCCGCTCAGCATTAAAACAGACGGGAAGTGCCTCATTGTCACACCTGCCGAGGGCAATGCTCGCCAGAAGAGGTTCCGTGCGGCGCTGGACGAAGGCAATACACGGTATGGAAAGATGCTGAAAAGGTTGGCGTAGTTCATGGGTGAGCCGCGATTTCTCTCGGTGGAGGATGTCATTGATATCCATGCCGACCAGATTGAACGGTATGGAGGAAGTCTTGGCGTTCGTGATGTTGAGTTGCTGCGATCCGCGATCGGAATGCCTGAAGCGGGTTTCGGGAGTCAGTATCTCCATACCGACCTCTTTGAAATGGCCGCAGCCTATCTGTACCACATTGTTCAAAATCATCCCTTCATCGATGGGAACAAGCGAACGGGAACCATGGCCGCATTCGTATTTTTGAAACTCAACGGGCACACCTTGGATGCAGATGAATCCCCCTTCGAATCGCTCGTCTTGAAGGCGGCTCAAGGGCAGATCGACAAATCAGTCATTGCAGAGTTCTTCCGTAAACATTCTCATCAGTAATTTCGGTGCTCATAACTCTGTCATGTTGAGTTTCGGATGTATCAATTCGGCATAACGCACCAGAACGTGGAAGCCATGCTCTGTGGACCGACGTTCCTCGACAAGCCGGGATCCTACTCATCAGAAAAACCAGCGGCTGTACGACCGACACGCGGGTAGCCTCCGCTCCAACGTAGCCCTCCAGTCCCAACCCAATCGATCAGTAAACCACGTTCCAGGAGCTATGCCATAGGCGTCGCCATAAATGCACGTCCTGTTTGAGTGTTTCCCACACATGGCTGTGTCTAACCCTGCAGAACACCCTCGTTCCTCGTTATGATGTCTAGGCAATCTGGGCGAAGGCACGATTTCGATCGGAACTGAGCGGGTGTATCCAAATAGATACGTACAAGTAGAATTAGATACAGGTGTCCATGTAGGATGCAGGGCCATGTGGAACTACGCATGGTCCTAACGGACTGAAAATGAGCAGACAGACCGTCTCGATATGTCGGGCACATGCCTTGCCTTACCGGAGAGAGGTCTGTTGTTTCAAGCAGTATCAGTCATGCAATGAGCATGTTCGCGACCGATGGCGATGAGAGGATGGAGGGCATCGCACATGACTTCACCGAGGAGGAGAGGCCAATGAGTTGGACAGGTCAGAATTGGAGCCCCGAAGAACTGCGCTTCGTCACGGATCTGACTGGCGATGGCCGGGCGGACATCGTGGGCTTCGGCCGCGACGGGGTGTGGGTCGGGGTGAATATAGATGGAAGTACGTTCAGTCAGCCGCACATGGTCCTGACAAGTTTCAATTCCCAAGGCTGGCACAGGGGACAGCACCTCCGGTTGGTGGTCGACCTGACCGGCGATGGCAAGGCGGACATTATCGGCTTCGGCGACCATGGGGTCGGGACGGCGGTGAATAATGGCGATGGGACTTTCGCCTTGGACAAGCCAGTGTTGGAGGAGTTCGGCGTCGACCATGGTTGGCGGGTGGAGCAGCATCCTCGGTTCGTGGTCGATGTCACCGGCGATGGCAAGGCGGACATCGTGGGGTTCGGCAACGACGGGGTGTGGACGGCGCTCGGCAACGGCGATGGGACCTTTCAAGCGCCGAAACTCGTGCTCACGAACTTCGGCGTCAATCAGGGTTGGCGCGTGGAGCAACATCCTCGGTTCGTGGTTGATGTCACCGGCGATGGCAAGGCCGATATCGTGGGGTTCGGCAACGACGGGGTGTGGACAGCACTCGGCAACGGCGATGGGACCTTTCAAGCACCGAAACTTGTGTTGGAGGGGTTCAATGTCAACCAGGGCTGGCGGGTGGAGCAGCATCCTCGCTTCGTCGTCGATCTGACCGGCGATCGCAAGGCGGATATCGTGGGGTTCGGTAACGATGGAGTCTGGACTGCCGTGAGCAACGGGGACGGGACCTTTCAAGCGCCGAGACTGGTGCTGGAGGGCTTCAACGTCAACCAGGGCTGGCGGGTGGAGCAGCATCCGCGCTTCGTCGCGGATCTGACCGGCGATCGCAAGGCAGACATCGTGGGCTTTGGCAACGACGGGGTCTGGACGGCGTTGAGCAAGGGCGATGGCACCTTTGGGGAGCCAAAGTTCTTCGAGGGCTTCGGCGTCAAGCAGGGGTGGCGGGTGGATCAGCATCTCCGGCTACTCGCCGACCTGACCGGCGACGGCAAGGCGGACATCATCGCGTTCGGCAACGATGACGGGCCTTGGGTCGCGCTGAGCAATGGCGATGGTACCTTTCAACCAGCGCAATTCGTGCGCGAGGATGTTGGCCCCCCTTCTGCTATCAAGAAGAAAGTGCTGTCATCGGAATTTTTGCAGCGTAAACTCGACATATTTTTCAATCAACGGTCCCGACCATTGTTTAAGGTACGGCTCCATAACCTTGGGAGTGGTGATCACCGTCATAGCACAGTCGATGTCCTGTTCGATGATCCGTCAAAAGGCTACACGTCTCAATTGCGTGATGGCCAACCTAAGGATCTTGGGCAGCTCGAAGTGTCTCTTCCTTTGGCTCCCGATCCCGATTTTCACTTCTCTGACGTAAACAGCACTACTCTGGCAGCGAATGTTGTTCCTGGCTCACCAGTTGGCATACAAGTAAGGATCGATTTCGAGGTCGATGGCGTTGAGATGATCGTCAATAACTTTCCGGATATTGATTTCGATGGCTTCAATATTCGTGTTGGGTTTCGGTTAGAACACGATCGTGACGCTGGCTTGGTTGATGTTAGAACAGACAAGGGCCTAATCAAGACAGATGTCTCGGTCAATGTGTCTGGCTTGCCAGATGGGGTGTTTGCCTCAGGAGTCGAAGATAAATTTAATGGCAAGATCGCGGATGCTCTGGAGGAAAACCGCGAATTCCTTAATCGTATGGCAACACGGTGGCTCGTTGGCGGAGATTTCACCGTTCTGGGAGTCACAGGCGATGAACAGGCACTCACTATTAGCTACATTATCCCACCGGGTCAACTCGAGCCATTTCCAGAACATCCACAGCCTCCACTCGATCCGGGCCGTCTCGCAAACATCGATCACATCGTAGTGCTCATGATGGAGAACCGCTCCTTCGATCACATGCTTGGCTACTTGAGCAAGGAGGGACATGGTAATGGTAAGAAGCGCATCGATATTGACGGACTGCGTGGAGGTGAGGTCAATGATGACGATAGGGGGCACCGCTACCAATCTTTCCCGCTCCCAGACACCTCCTTCAATGAAAGTCCCGATCACAGTCACCTTCCCGTTGAGAACCAGATCAACGGTGGCAAGATGGATGGCTTCGTGAAAAGTTTCATCGGCAAGTACCCCACGGTCGACAGTCCTGGCAGGATTATGGGGTATCACACGGCGAGCCATGTGCCTGTGTATGACGCCGTGGCTCGGGAATTTCTCATCTGCCACCGATGGTTTGCCGCGCATCCCGGCCCCACATTTTGCAATCGCTTTTATACGTTGACGGGAAGGCTGAATCGCGACTCGTTTGGTAACTTTCAATTCGATAATTTCACGGGCAGTGAGTTCAAGCCGGTGCCGACGAAGACCATCTTCCACCATCTCACGGACCATGCTGTCTCCTGGCATTTCTATGAACATCGCTATTGTTCCCTACGGATGTACGAGCAGTATACCCTAGATGATCACTACATCGTTGATGCGGATGATCCTGTAAAGGGGTTCTTCGCTTGTGCGCAGGCAGGAACCTTACCGGCCGTGTCGTTTATCGATCCGAACTTCATCGACGAGCCAGACGGTGGGGACAATGACGACGGAGCGCCTGCCAATATTACGGCAGGACAAAATCTGATAGGTCGAGTGATAAATGCAGTACTTGGTGGGCCGAACTGGCAGAAGACGCTACTCATTGTCACGTATGACGAGCATGGCGGATTCTATGATCATGTCAACCCACTGGACCCTCGCTATCGAACCAATGCCAAACCAGTGTCGGGTATCGATCATTATGGTGTGCGTGTCCCGGCCCTCATCATTTCCCCATGGGTGGATCAAGGTACGGTGAGCGACGTGGTGTTCGATCATACGTCGATCGCCAAGACGATTGCTCGGCGGTTCATGAGCGCTAATCCCCCGGATTTGGGTGAACGTGTGGCAGCCGCAAACGATATATCGATGGTGCTCCGCGCAACCCCTCGGCAGGACACCCCGAGCATCCCCGTACCCCCTGCACCAGCACCACGATCTGCGTTTAAGAAGCGTGCTGCTTTAGCACCGGATCGAGACGATTTTAAGGAGATCATGCGAACGCTGCGGGATCGGTACCCGATTCGACGGTAGCTGAGGAGAGCAGCAATAGGACAGCAGAATAATTTTGTCGGAACTGAATGATGGCTGGCATCTTCATCTTTTGCCGGAGTAACAACTGCGCCAGCTGCGCTGGCGCATATAGCCAGATGATTCCCACGCATCACCATGGCTTCGTGAACAAACATGATCACTGGTAAACTCGTGCTGGCTCTCCAGTCTGTCCTACGCCTCGTCAAGGCGGTTTTTCATCCTTGCACGCCCAAGAGGTGCACGATTTGTCTCGCCGCAGGTTTTCTTTTGATCCTGATTTGGTCGATCACCAGCACGATGTCTGTCGCATTCGCCAAAAACGATGACTGCGATCCCAGTCTTGAACAGCCCAACGAGAACCCCTATGGGTATCGACAGCGGGGAGACCGTTGCGAGGGCCAGTACATCAAACAGGTTGCCAGCACGACCTTATTGGTGGCTTCTTTTACTGAAGCATTTGGAGAGTTCGATCATAGCTCGAACAAGGATTTGGTGGTGGAATGGAGGACCTTCGGCAGTAAACAGATCAGACTTCGAGCGCATGGGTTGAAGCGTAAGCTTTATTACCGAATGGATACCGTTCGTTCTCCAGAGGCCCAAATATTCAATTGGCCAGTAGGCCTCCTAGCTGCTTTAACAATCCCAAGACAGAGTATCGGTGTAGTTGGGTGGACTCATTATTCGATAGGGGGTGTTGAAAAGGAGGTTTATCTTCCTCTCCGGATTAATCAAACAAAAGCCGTGAGCCAATCAGGCATCTATACGGCCGTTCTTCTCCCTGGAGTCGAATTGTCCGAAGTCTATGTCAGCCTCGCAACAGTCGGAACAAATGGGCATCCCGAGAACTTTCTTCGCGATGGCATCGCACTGGGCAACAATTACTATCCTGCTGATAGGCCGATTGATATTTCAATCTCTGGTCTCAAGGCCCCGGGCCTCTACTACCTGGAAATCGGTGCCACACTAAAAACTGGAGGCTCTGCCACAGTCGAATTCTGGTTCCATCATCCAGGGTGATGATAGCGTTGCGGAGGGGAGGGCGAATCATCTCTTTAGATTGACCGGCCATCAAATAGTAAGATGATCGACATTTTTCTTAGTTACAAAAGAGGGAATCGGTCAAAGGTTGAGTCCCTCGCAAAGGCATTAAGCGCACGGGGGTGGTCAGTCTGGTGGGATTCCAACATCAAGGCGGGCACGTATTGGGATGAGGACATTGAGAGGGCCTTGAACGAAGCCAAATGTGTGGTTGTGCTTTGGTCAAAGGCTTCCATAAAATCTCGTTGGGTTCGTGCTGAAGCAGAGAAAGGTCGGGAAAAAAATATTCTTGTCCCCGCCTTGCTGGAAAAGATCGAGATTCCACCCCCGTTTAATCTGATTCAGGCAGCCGATTTAACCAATTGGCGAGGAGTCGAGCCAGATCAGCACTTCGATGCGCTGGTCAGAAGCATTGCTGCCAAACTCGAACAGCCGGCTCCGCCTCCATCGTTGCCCCCTTCCCCATCAGTCTTGTGGAAGCGGTGGTTGCTGCGCACCATTTCACTATCTCCCTTGCTAGCAGGAATCCTTCTGTCCTACATCCCGATTAGTGAAACAGAGATTGCGTTGGACGCCAACCTCTCAGAGTTCAGTTTCGTCTTGTCAAAGGAACAGGAACTGTCCGACTCATTGATCCTCAAGACATTCGGAGCATCCGGATTCAAGGGGATCCAGCTCCCCCGTGTACGGGGGCGACCTGACCAGCCGAGAGAAGCAGATGAGAGCAGAAAGGTCCTCCGACTCATCTCGGATAGTTCGTCTCGCCAGGGGACGATAACCCTTGCCCCACTGTTGCTTCCGAGTGGGACAGACGTCACAGTCCGTCTTGGAACGGACCCCTACCAGTATAGAGTATCCATTAAAGGGTCCACCCGCCCACTCCGAGTGAACGTCCAAGGGCTGCTCCAGGTGCTGCTTGCCGGTAATCCCAATGAAGCCATTGACTTTGACTCACCCAAACCAATCCTCCTCCAGCCAGACGCAAGCGGCGTTGATCTGGATATCACCCTTCCAGAGCCGTTAACGAACCTGTTGCCGGCCCCTCTCGCTCTGAGTCAGGTCGCACTCTTTCGAGTCGATGAGCGGATTGAAGCTCAGCGAACAGCTATCCGAGAAATATCAACAGTGCGTTCAGGAACGGTCAACTTTGAATTGCTGGGTGGCCAGGTAGTGACCTTACGTTCTGGGGAGGAAATTCGGTTTGAACAATCGCAGGGAGAAATCCGGACGCTGCAATTGAATGAAGGCAGCTTGGGGATCCAGTTCCAAGGACGGATTAAGGGGATGACAACCTGTTCCAACGGTGTGTGCAAAAGTGTGATGCCGACACAGCTCGTGTGGCTATGGGCTCAGCACCGGATACTCCTCCTTGTGACTATCGCGTCATATCTGGGTCTGTTGGTGATGGGAAGTGTGCGGTGGTGGGGTCGGCAATGATGATCCGATTGATCGCGATGGGTACAATCAAAAAAATCTTCATCTGGAGCGTATGTAGCTAGTTTCGATGGTTTGAAACTGTGGCCAGCCAGTGTGGCTCAGGGAGGTGTGAGGATGAGGGGCTCACATTCGAAGATGGGAGTTAGCGCGCTTGCATTTAGTTATTTCCTCCTGTGGATCGGAGTGGATATGGCCTGCGCACAGGTGGCTGCTCAGGAGCCAGATTCAGATACGCAACTGATTGTGATGATCACTGGGAAGCTTGGATCAGAACAGACCTTTGGGGCCGGAATTATTTTCGGCAGGGAGAAAAATCGCCTCTACATTGTAACCGCAAACCATGTTGTCCGAAAAGGTCAGGAGGAAGCTCGAGATCTACAGGTCCGACTAAAATCTTTGCCACAAAAACTTCTTAAAGCGAATTTACTGAAACAAGTCGATTCGGAGTTAGATCTCGCGGTATTGAGTGTCGAAGGGACGACTACAGACGAAATTGATCTCTGTGCATTACGGATGGATCGCCTGGGGCAAACAAATGTGAAACGCGGCGACGCGGTCTATCCAGTGGGTAACCCGAATGGGATGCCATGGGTCATGCCAGCTGTCCCTGATCGGGTCGCTCAGGTCGTTGGAGACCAAGTGATGGTTCAATCGACGGTTATCAGTGTCGGTCATTCTGGCGGCGCTTTACTGGACGAGAGTTCGAACATTATAGGAATGATCACAGCCGATCAACCACCATTCGGACGGGTAGCAAAGATAGATGCCATTCTGAAAATTGTCCAGCGGTGGGGCTATCCGGTACAGCTTCGAGTTCAGCTCGCAAAGGGATGGATGCCTTTGCACGAAGCAGCATATCACGGGGACGCGACAGCGATTAAGAACCTGCTAGCGGATACATGTCGGGTTGATGTGAATGCAAGAACTGATCACGGCTCGACCCCGCTGCACTACGCTACAAAACATGTAGACATCATCCCTATCTTGTTGAGTGCAGGGGCGGATCTGCACGCGACGGACCAGGATGGCGATTCTCCATTGAATTGGGCTGCGGAATCCGGGCAGCTCAAGAGCGCAGAATTGCTAATTAAAGCTGGAACCAGAATAGACACCAAGAACAAAAACCAAATGACAGCGTTGCACTGGGCGATACAAAATGGCCACCCATCGATCGCACGTGTCCTGGTCCTAGCAGGCGCCGACGTCAATGCAGTAACCAAATATCCGGTTGGGGCTTTCCCGGGAAATTACACACCATTGGAGAAAGCAATGGAGAAGGGCGCCGTGGAGGTCGTGGAAATCTTGCTAAAAGCCGGAGCGAATGTGAATGTGATAAGCGAGATATCTTTCTCGCCTCTGCACAGTGCAGCCAGATTTGGACAGGTGAAGGTTCTGAGATTGTTGTTGGAAGCTGGAGCGGCTGTGAATGTTACTGTCGGTGGCAAATGGACACCTCTTCACTCTGCGGCAGAGTCTAATACCGTTGAGGGTGTGAAGCTTCTGCTGGCAGCAGGTGCCGATATCAACGCGAAGAACTACCTGAATGAAACTCCGTTGCACATTGCAGTTCAGGAAAATGCGCTTGAGGTTGTGAAGCTTCTGGTAGCGGCTGGTGCAGACGTCAACACCAAAGGCTACCACGATATGACTCCTCTGCATATAGCAGTAGATCGTAAAGCCGTAGAGATTGCGAAAGTGTTAATTGCAGCCCGAGCAAGTCTGAACGAGAAGGTATATTTTGGGAGCACTCCGCTGTCCTTTGCGGTCTCGCATAACAATGCTGAATTGGTGAGCGCTCTTATAGCAGCAGGTGCCGATATAAATGTGGTGAGAACGGATTCCGGAGAAACCCTATTAGAGATGTCGCCTAATCCTGAAATAAGTAGATCGCTTCTGGAGGCAGGTGCCGACGCAAATTTTGGTGAGGGGTTGAGCAGCGGGACAGTTCTTCACAGCGCAGTACGCAGAGGAAGGGTCGATCAGGTGAGGATCCTTATCATGAAAGGTGCCAGGCTAGATTCCACAGACCACTCCCATCGAACGCCCCTACATTATGCTGTTGGTGGTGAAGCGTTTGGAAAGCCTATCGACATGATAGAGATCGTGAAGCTTCTGCTAGACAAGGGCGCCAATGTAAATGCTGCGGACAGCGGAGGAAGAATACCGCTACACGATGTCGTTGTTTCAGCAAAAAACGTAGCGGCGACGGTGAGACTCCTCATAGAGGCCAAGGCTGAAATAAATGCCAAGGATACCCGTGGAGATACGCCACTTCACGATTTGGCGGGTCGCAGGTTCACGGACGAGAAGGAGAACACAGCGGGAAATGAGATTGCGGAACTGCTTATTATGAATGGCGCAGACATCAATGCAACCAATAATAATTCGAAGACCCCACTTGCGATCGCTATAGAAAACGAGAATATTACGCTTACTCGATTGCTTCGATCTCGCGGAGCGAAGGAATAATGAGACGCCAGCTCAATGTGTAAGAGCGCACGGTATGTTCACGGTTCTTTGCTCTACCTGGCTGATCTATAAGGCAAGAAGAATCCGTATGAAGAGATGGATCGACATGCTTCGATCACTGTTTGCTATTGTGGGAATCCTTGCCGGCCTTTGTCTAATGGCGAGTGAAGCGTTGGCAGGCTCAGAGTCTTCGAAGGGGGTCGAGGACAGTCTCAAGCAATTGGTTGTGATGGTTGAAAGCACGATTGCTGGGCAAGAGCGTATTGGTGCGGGGATTATTGTTGGATTCAGGTCCGGTCAGCTATACATCGTCACTGCCGATCATATCGTTCGGCAGGCCGCGCAAGAGGCGGATGAAGTGAAAATACGGTTTTACTGGTCGCCCGAGACGAAGATCACAGCCAAACTATTAGCGCCGCGGGATATCGATTTGGATCTGGCCGTACTGAGCGTCGGCGATGTCACGTGGTTGCAAAAAAAGCTGGATGAATTGCCCTTCGACCGTCTGGGAGACCCGAAGTTCTCGCAGCGAGGTGATGCTCTCTATTTACTCGGTAATCCCCATGGCAAATCGTGGCGGGTCAATACGACGCCAGAGCGGTTTGCCGAGACAAGGAGAGAATTTGTGGAGTTCGAATCAACTCTGATTGCCCCTGGTCACTCTGGCGGCGCATTACTGAATGGCGAGAGGGAGTTGGTGGGCATGCTAAGAAGTGATCAGGCTCCGTACGGAGAGGCTGTAAGCATCACAAGTGTTATGCAGCGACTCAGGGGCTGGGGCTACCCGGTCATGCTGCGCCAGAATGGAATCCAAGTGAGCAGCGGAGATAACCACACATGTATAGTTTCACAGGATGGGGCGATAAGCTGCCGTGGCCGCAAGATCAAAGCGGGTCAAAGCATCCGCTTCAAATCAATCAGTGGTAAGGGACGCCATGTATGTGGCACAGCAGTGGGAGGAGTGTCTTACTGTGCCGGGAACAATTCTTTCGGTGAGTTAGGCAATGAGACAACTAAGGATAGTGATACGGCAGCCATGCCTGTTCAGGGAGGGCTTACGTTCATTTCGTTAAGCGCAGGGGATGGACATACTTGCGGCGTCACGGTCAATTTCAGTGTGTACTGTTGGGGGTCGGGACGAGATGGCCAACTTGGTAATGATTCAAGAGCGGATAGCCCTGTGCCTGTAAAGGTTTCTGGTGATCTTCTCTTCAAATCGGTCAGCGCTGGAACGAAGTACACGTGTGCGTTAACCGTGAGTGGGACTTTGTATTGTTGGGGAATCAAATCCAATGTTCCTGAGGAAGCCTCTGGGCTAATCTTCAGCTCCGTTAGCGCGGGTTTACGCTATCTCTGTGGCATCACCCCTACAAATATTGCCTACTGCGCTGGAAGCAACCAGTATGGCCAACTTGGTATCGATAGCGATATGCCAGACAGTGGAGAGTTCGTACCGGTTGCGGGTGGACTTACCTTCAAGACCGTGAGTGCCTCGTTCGGCACCCATACCTGCGGGATCACGACAACGGGAGCTGCCTATTGCTGGGGCTCGAATGAGGTCGGTCAGCTCGGCGATGGATCGAAGAAGGATAGTAACCGTCCCGTCGCTGTTTTAGGTGGACTCAGATTTTCATCGATAAGTACCGGAATGCTGCATACGTGTGGCGTCACCACTGAAGATTCCGTCTACTGCTGAGGCTCCCATCATGCCTGGTCAAATCAATCGCTATCCGGGGAGAGCACGATACCAGTCAGGGCATGGTAAAGCACATCATAGCTACAGCTGGCTCATTCAGAGCCGTTGGAGGATGGAGCCACTGTGACACAGCATTGGGATGTGATCTTATAATTGTGCAATGTGAGAACCGACTAAATTCTCAATGTGTGTGCCCCCAAAGCGGACTGGTTAATTTGCTCCTGGCGCCGAGCGGCTGACGCATTTATGCCAGATGCTGGCAATTAGGCCTTTTGGGGCGGCTCGCCGCCTCAGCGTGAGCCTGCCCATTTCTGAAGTCCATCCTACTTCGCGCATTTTCTGTTATCTGCCTTTCGTCGTGCATTTCAATCCTTCACCGAGCCTTGCGAGGGAATAACATATTTGTTATGCTCACGCATGGACTACACGATCGCGTATTACAGCGAGGCTGTACAGAACGACATTCTTGCGCTACCTGACACGTTGGCGGCGCGGTATATCGTCCTCACTCGTCGGATGATCGTATTGGGACCAAATCTTGGAGCCCCGCATACCAAGGCCTTTGGTCATGGTCTATTTGAATTACGCCTGAAAGGCGCGGAGGGGATCGCTCGGGTGTTCTTCTGCACACTGGTAGGTAAGCGGATCGTCATGCTGCACAGCTTCGTTAAAAAGTCCGAGAAGACACCTCTTCGGGATCGTGAAATTGCAGAAATGCGAATGAAGGAGGTCAAGCGTGAGAACACATGAGCAACTCGTCAAGAAGCTCCTTCGTCGGTCTGGAGTACGGGCGGAGGTGGAACGCATTGAACGTGAAGAGTCCGCCCTACTCGATGCCTTGCTCAAGGCACGCCAAGAAGCAGGTCTGACTCAAAGTCAGGTGGCGGCACGGATGGGTACGCAGGCTCCTGCCGTTGCTCGTTTGGAGCGCGCCCTTGCCAGTGGAAAGCACTCTCCGTCGATTGCAACATTGAGAAAGTACGTCAAGGCTTGCGGCAAGCGGCTGGTGCTCCGGGTCGCATGAAAGACTGATGCAGATGATTCGCCTTATAGTCCCTTCCGTATTGGGACGCTTTCCGGAGTCCACGTAGACGTTGCAAGGCATTTCGAACTCAGTCGAGAACAGCTGCTCCATAAGCTGTTCGGCTGACGGGGCATAATCCGCGACAAGGTGCAAAAACCTTGAATGCTGTAGAATGCTCATGATGGTTGCCTGCACTGCTGCTCGTTGACTCACCCGCAATCCATTTATATACTTACGAATCACCCGGAGGCGACTGACATGAAAATAGCCATCGGCTTGCTCGTCCTCGTCGTGCTGCTCGTCGGCATAATGCTCGCGCTTCCGTTTCTGGTTGATCTCAATACGTATCAGGAGCAATACAAGCCGCTCATCGAAGAGGCGCTGAATCGCAAGGTTCAGCTGCAAGAGATTCGTCTCACGGTCTGGCCAAGGGTCGGGGCACGCGTGGCAGGGTTTGCGGTACTGGATGATCCGACGTTCAGTTCAGGCCCGTTTGCGTCGTTGTCGTCGTTGGATGTCGGCGTAAAGATCATGCCCTTGCTGAGCGGCAAGGTGGAGGTTGAGGAGATCACGCTTCACAGTCCGGTCATGACGGTCATTAAGAATAAGAACGGGGTTCTCAATGCCGCCACGATCGGGCGCAAAGGCGTGCCTGTTCCAGAAAAACCGTCACGCGCCCCGATTCCGTCGACAGAGGGCCCGCTTAAGATTTTGGCCTTGCTGGCGGTGGACCGCGTGTCAATCGACGGAGGTAAACTGACCTACCGCGACCTATCCGCCGTCAATCCCACGGAGTATGTCGTGCAAGACCTGGAGGTGCTCCTGCGTGAGGTGCGGCTTGGGCAGACGCCACATCTCCATGTCGCCGCACTGGTGCAGCCCTTCAACATGCCGGTGAAGCTCGACGGCACGTTTGGTCCGCTGAAGGAAGCGATCGATATTGATGCGATCAATTTCCAGTTGGCGGTAGGGAAAACGGACTTTACCATTACAGGAAACGCTGCCGGGAATGATGCGACGATCAATATCAGCTCACCCGTGATCAATACGGCAAATCTCCCGATGAGTCTTCCGCTGAAAAAACCGATCGACATCAAAGATCTGAAGATCACTGCAGAGGTGAAGGGACAAGAAGCCAAGCTCAATGCCTTGTCGTTCCACCTTTTCGATGGCGAGGTGAAGGGACAAGGGAAGATGATCGCTGGGACAGAGGTACCGCCCTTTAAAGGGTCTGTTGCGTTTCAAGGGCTCCAGCTTGGTCCGGCGCTCAAAGCCGTTGCGGAGACACCGGTCTCGATCAGTGGCACTGCCGGCTCCGATCTTTCGTTACAGGGCAAGGGATTTTCCATGACGGATCTGACGAAGGCGTTAGAGGGCGCCGGTCATCTGGCCGTGAAAGATGGGAAGATCGAAGGGGTGAATATTCTCCAAGAAGTGGCCGATGCGCTCAAGGTTGCCGGCATTTCGATGGGTGAGGCAAAGGCCACGGCCTTTTCAACGATCGAGTCCGATCTGATCATCAGGCAAGGCGTGATCAATGTGCAGCGGCTCTTGATGGATAGCCATGATTTTCAGGCGACCGGTGGAGGGACCATCGGATTCGATCAAAAACTGAACTTGATCGTGAACCTCAACCTGTCACAAGATGTCAGTCAAAAGATTTCCGCTGCGTCGCCCGTCGTCAAAATCGCCATGAAAGAGGGCCGGCTCGGTCTTCCTCTCACGATAACTGGAACGGCTCAAGCTCCCTCGTACGGGGTCGATCTGAAGAACCTGACGGGAAAAGTTCAGGAGCAGGTGAAGCAGAAGGTGGAAGAAGCGGTAGGGGGACTGCTCAAAGGGACGACGAAACCAGAAGATTTGAAGAAAGAGGGGCAAGAACTCCTCAAAGGCTTGTTCGGACGATAAGGAAATACCTTTTATGAATACCGTAGATACGCTCACTCAATATGCCGTGCAGTATGGGCTGCAAGCGGCGGTCGCGCTGGGCATCTTGGTCGCAGGGATGATGGCATCCCGCGGGGCAGGGAATGTCGCCCAACAAGCGCTCGAGAAGCATACCCTGGAACCTCCGGTGAGGATGTTGCTTATTCGGATCGTCAAAATCGTGGTGATGCTTCTTACCGCGATGATCGCGCTTCAGACGATGGGTGTTCCCATTGCCCCGCTCATCGCCGGCGTCGGCGTGGCCGGCGTGGGTATCGGTCTAGCCCTGCAAGGTGTCTTGAGCAATGTCATGGCTGGATTGTCGATCATCTTCAGCAAGCCCTATAAGGTCGGTGAACATATCTCGTTGCTCGGAGTTCACGGAGATGTCGTCGTCATCGACATCTTCACCACGACCCTGATGCACGCGGACCATTCCCGTGTCATTATTCCCAATCGCAAAATTGTCGGAGAGATTTTGCACAATTTCGGCATGATCCGTCAGGTGAGTTTGACTATTCCAGTGTCCCACCGAACCAACATTGACGAGGCATTGGCACAGGTGAAGGATATTCTCCAACAGCATCCCAAGGTTTTGAAGGACCCGGCTCCTGGCGCAGGGGTGTCGTCGCTGGGGGAATCATCGATCGCCATTTCTGTGGCCCCCTGGACGGCGGTGGGGGATTACGGGTCCGTTCAAAGTGAGTTGAACAAGCTGATTCTTGAACGATTCCGGGCGCATGGGATCGAGTTACCATCCCCTCGCTACCAGGTTCATCTGGTGAAAGAGTAACGCTTCCAAGTCGCACAGGTCCGGTCTCTCCGAAGGTAAGAGACCAACCTGAGCCCATCAATCCGGTCTTGTTGAATCCAGCCTGCCAATGCTAGGATCATGCCTTCGTCCCTGATAAAGGGGAAGGAAGACAAACGACCGGAGGACCTGGGGGTACGTGTTGATCCTAAGAATCGATCAGGTTTCCTGTCCCATCCATCGTCATTTCATGATGGTGAGGCTATGAGTCGATCAATTTCCGCAGACCAATCTGCGAGCGCTCATCGCAGTCAAGCGCAGAATACTCTTAACGACACTGAGTCGGCTCATCCTGATGATCCATCGGCGAGTGGGAATCTGGACAAGATTCGCGACATTCTCTTCGGCGCACAGGCACGGGAGCATGACCGCCGGTTTGCACAGCTCGAACAGCACTTACTGCGGGAAGCCACCGATCTCCGGAATGATCTCAAACGGCGATTCGAGAGCCTCGAGCTCTACATCAAGAAGGAAGTTGAATCTCTGACAAGCAGGCTATCGAAGGAACAGGACGTGCGCGGAGAGTCCGTGACAAGACTGACGCAGGACCTCATGCAACTGGCTGCGACCTTGGAAGAGAAGGCTCATCGACTCGAACAACAGGCGAACCAGGCGCAGTCTCATGTCTTGCAGCAGTTGACGGAGCGTACCAACGAGCTGGCCGATGATGTTCGTACTCGTCATGCCGAAACAACCTCAGCCTTCGAAGGAGCCGTTCGGGATCTGCGTGCCGAAAAGACGGATCGTGCAGCGCTCGCAGCCATCTTGCTGGAGGCAGCACAACGACTCTCCAATGGTGAGGCATCTTCCAGTCGAGCCTGACGCAGGCTCTGGCTTCCAGCCAACTTGAAGGCATGTGCCCTGCGGCCCGCAAGAGTCAGTTTTACGGTTGCTTCTTCGGCAGCATTTCAAGTGGGACGGTAGTGTGACGGGATGTCGACTAATCCACACAGACCTCGCCAGCATCCTCCATCCTCCGAAGGACGCGTGCCGGTAGACGAAGACTGGGCGCAATTGCGTACGCTGTTGCTGGCTCCGGAACAGACGCAACTCGACGAACTCCGCGAACGGCTTGACACTCGATCCGTTGAACCTTGTGACGTCAGTCGAGTCCTTCCCGAAGCCTTTGCCATACGTGGAGAGGGCGACCAGCAGATATCGGCCGTCCTGACTCCCTATGTCGAAAATGGCTTTATTGCGACCGTGCGGAAGTCGCCGCAGGCGATCGTTGATGCGATCGCACCCATCATGGGTCCGGCCATCCGACAGGCAATTACACGTGCTTTGCAAAGCATGACGGAGGCCTTCAACCACTCGCTGGACGAAAGCCTCTCATTTCGAGGGTTTCAATGGAGACTGGAGGCGTGGCGAACCGGCCGTCCGTTCGCGGAGGTGGTGCTGCTCCATCGACTGCGATACCGGGTGGACCAAGTGTTTCTCATCCACCGGGATACGGGGCTGTTGCTCCATCATGTCGCGGCAGACGGAGTGGTCGTTCAGGACCAGCATGTCCTGTCCGGCATGCTGACGGCGATTCAAGATTATGTTCGCGATTCGTTCGGTGTCTCACAAGACCAGACACTCGACCAGTTCCACGTTGGTGAGTGGACAGTCTGGATTGAGCAAGGGTCCCGCGCCTATCTGGCCGCAGTCATTCAAGGTACCCCTCCGATCAGTCTGAGGGAGACGCTCCGTGATGCTCTCGATCGTATTCATGCCGAACAGGCTGATGCGCTGGTGACGTTTAACGGAGATGCCGTTCCGTTTCAAGCGGTGCATCCTCGGCTCAAGGACTGTTTGCAGGCTCACTATGACTCACCACGGCCGCGAAGTACGATGAAGCTCTGGATTCTTGTAGGTGTCGCTCTGCTGACGTGCTTGTGGTGGGGATGGAATGCCTATCAGGGTCATGCCCGATGGGTTAATCTCCTTGGCCAGCTCAAGATGGAGCCCGGGATTGTGGTGACGAATGCGGGTCCAATGGGGGGAGGGTATCATCTCGAGGGCTTGCGGGATCCCCTCGCCAAAGATCCGCTGTCCGTGATCACCAAGGTCGGCATTGATCCGTCAACGGTAACGACTGTGTGGGCTCCCTATTATGCGCTCGACCCTCAACTGATTGTGACGAGAGCGGAGGTGGCGTTGAAGCCTCCCCGCACCGCGCAGTTACGGGTAGAGGGAGACACGTTGGTGGCGACCGGCTCGGCGTCGGTTGAATGGGCTCAAGAGACGAGACGCCTGGCGACGTTGGTACCAGGCATTACCCATTATCGCGACGACGGCCTCGTCACGGTATCCATCCCCGACCTTCTGAATCGGGTGAACCGTACCGTGATTCGCTTTGCTCCTGGATCAGCAATGGTCGAACCGTCGGATCGACCTGCGTTGAGTGCGCTTGCGGATGTAATACGGAGTCTGGAGCAAGCAGTTGCTCATTCCAGTGAACGCGTACGGCTCGCAATCCTTGGGTTGACCGACGATACCGGTCCGTCTGCGCTGAATCTCCGGCTCAGTAAGCAACGGGCTGAGGCTGTCCTTGCGGTACTTGGAGGAGGGCATCTTGGCTCTTCCACAACGGTCACGACAGGTGTTGGAGGATCTCTCGACAAACGCGGGGTTCCCCCAGAATACGCGACCCAGCGAATTGTAATGTTTCGGGCTTCGATCGAAGCTCTCGGTCATACATCCGACCCCTCTCGGCCATGATGCAGAAAAAGATTTGCATGTTGGGGGGATTTGCCGTTGGGAAGACCAGCCTCGTTCGACGATTTGTGACCAACGTGTTCTCCGAGCATTATCAGACGACGATTGGGGTGACGGTCGAGAAGAAGACCGTCACGGTTGATCATCAGGATGTGATGCTCATGCTCTGGGATCTCTATGGCGAGGATGAATTCCAACATGTCCGGGAATCGTATTTGCGGGGATCATCCGGGTATATCTTGGTGATAGACGGCACCAGAAAGGCCTCACTCGACAAGGCTTGCCTGCTTCAGCAAACCGTTGTGCGGACGGTTGGTCCGATTCCTTTCGTCTCGATCATCAACAAGTCTGACCTCCAGTCCGACTGGGAGATTGATTTGCCGACAATCGAGCAGCTGCGGGAACAAGGGTGGCCGGTCTTCTTCGGTAGTGCCAAGCTTGGGCAGGGCGTTGAGGATCTCTTTGGTCATCTTGCAACGCTGCTCATGAATCCAGCTCCTCGGCCAAGGCCTCACCCATGACAGGCCTTTCCCCACTCCCCTCACCATCCGATACGTCATTCTTCAATCATGTGTTGGCCGCTCTGGATATCGTCGTCTTGGAGTGGGAGGTGGAATCAGGTGCGTTGAGGCTTCAGGGGTATGCCCCAAAATGGTGGCAAGAGTTGCCCGCTGCTTCAGGCGCCGCTGTCCCGGATCTCAATCGCTGGTCGCCATTTTTACCGGAGTTTCTCGCGTATGCCCAAGAAGTCTGGAAAGACGAACCGGATCGGACCATCACGTCGGGTTCATGGACCGAGCCTGATCAGACGAACGGGACGGTGACATTGGAGGCCAAGGCTGTTTCCCTTGGACTTCGCAAGCTGCTGCTCATCGAACGGCTTGGTTCGGACTTTGAGAACATGCGGTCCATCGTCCAGCGGGCTCGCGAGCAGATGTTGGCCGAAGAGGTTTCGGTCAAATCGTATCGGAGCACACAGACCTGCTTGATTGGCCAGCTCGAAGCGAGTGAGCGCACAAAGGACGATGCAGTGGCCTTGCTCCAGCATCTCGGGCTTGCCGCAATGGTGCTGGATGAGTGTGGGGAGATTACGTTTGTGACGGATCGCACACATGAGCTGCTCGGCATGGCTCCTCACGAGACGCATGGTCGGCACTGGGATCAGGTGTTGTCAGTCCGTAAAGAAGACCGTCCGTTGATTCACCACCTCCTGGAGAGCTCCACACAGACTCGTGCAGGCAAACCATTGTGCCTGGAAGGGGGCCGCCCTCGATGGATTGAGCTGGAGATCCATCGAGACTTGCGTCATCCCACACGACGTATTCTGGTTATCAACGATCGCACTGAGCTTCACGCGCTCCGCCAAGCCCTCAATGAACAGTCGTCCTTTCATGATTTGGTCGGGAAAAGCCAGGCTATGCTTCGCGTCTATCAACTGGTCCGCGACGTCGCACAGGTTGATACCACGGTGTTGATCGAAGGGGAGACAGGGACGGGGAAGGAACTGATTGCTCGAGCGATTCATGCCTCCAGCACCCGAAAGAACAAGCCGTTTATCGCGGCGAATTGTGCCGGTCTCACAGATTCCATTCTGACCAGCCAACTCTTTGGGCACAGGCGCGGAGCATTTACCGGGGCCATCCAGGATCAGCAAGGCCTGTTCGAAGCGGCTGAGGGGGGCACGTTATTTTTAGATGAAATCGGAGACATCCCGGCTCAGGTCCAAACTGCGCTGTTGCGGGTCTTGCAGGAGAAGGAAATTACCCGCCTGGGTGAGGCCAAGCCTCGTCCCGTCAATGTTCGCGTTGTTGCGGCTACCCATCACAACCTCAGCGAAGACGTCCTTCGAGGATCGTTTCGAGCCGATTTGCTCTACCGAATACGCGTTGCGCGAGTCCAACTTTCCCCCCTCCGAGACCGACGCGAAGATATCCCGTTGCTGGCACAGTCGCTGCTCGGGCAAATCTGTGCCAGCACCGGGAAGCTTGTTGAGCGATTGCATCCGGACACACTCCGTCTCTTGATGAGCCATTCCTGGCCTGGAAATGTTCGTGAGTTGAAGAGCGCGGTTGAATTCGCCGTGATTAGTTGCAAAGGGAACGAGGTGTGCCCTGAAGATCTTCCTCCGGAGATTGCCGGCACCTCTGTGGTATCAAGTCCGCCCGTCTTTATCCCCTTGTCGAATCAAGATGAGAAAACCCGATTGTTGGTGGCTCTTTCCGAAGCCAAAGGGAATCGGACTGAGGCCGCCAAACGACTAGGGATCAGCAGAGCCACGTTCTACCGCCGCCTCGTCGAGCTTGAGATTCATCCTCGCTAGCAGGTTACGGAAAACCTCTCAGCTACGGTATCGTGATGCTCAGAGGTCTATCCTATACTGCCGAGTACGCGCGGTATCTTCACTTGCCGCAGCCATACTCACGTAAATCCACAATCTCGGCGCCGGCAAACTCAGTCGAGCAACTGTAAAAACCTGACCAGACCTGTTGCAATTGAGTATCGGAGGTTGCAGAAGAAGTATTCATGCAACGTGCGTGTAAGAAGCCATAGAGATACCTCCTGTGCCAGCCAGTCAGTCTCCAGGTCAACAGTGCAAATCTCACTCAGTATTCTGCGGCTGTCTCACAACGTCGTGAAGCTGTCTCATGAGACAGGCCGCTGTTTCAGAATGAAACAGCTCTTCCGCCTCGGCAATTCCGAGAACTACTGAAACCGCTGAATTCCACCAAATAATTCGCTTGATAGGGCTCATGGCGTGAGGATTGCTTCGAGAGTTGGTCGTGCCATGAGTGATCGAGGTGATTCTTTGCTTCCGTTTGTGTGTATGGAGGGCATCGTGGCTCGGGTTGTTTCGGGAAATTGGAGGCGTGGCTGCGGTGGCCCATGGAGCGTACTGCTGTCCTGCTTGGTTACGGTGGTTTCATGAGCGATATCGGTCCGGTATTCGTCTCGTGGGCCGTTGCGCTTATTCGTGCTCAGTATATCGCATGGAAAGGGTTGCCGAGGATTTGAGTGGGTACGGAGGCTGGCCGGATCAATGTGCAGCTGGTTCCGAATCGGCAGGAGCTTCTGCTCACATCCGGCAGAGCGCGTTCCTGACCGTCCAGCCGGACTCCGGAAGAGCCTTGTTACCGTGATTCTCGGGTCATCGATAGATCATGAAGCCAGGGGTGCCGAATAGTGCCGTGAGTTCGAGTAATTGGTCACAACCCCTTGAGTCAGCAATGGGCACTCTGAACCCAATGGACCGTCGTAGGTGAAATGTATGATTGCTCAAGGTCTTCTTGTGAAACGGACAAATGGTGAAGAGTACCTACTCACGACAGAACCCAATCGTGGAACGTGCAGCCATCGACTGGTGGTTGCGACGAAAGTCAACGGCCAGTGGAAGCCGGTGGAAGGTGTTCAGGAGGTGATCTGTCGTGAGGCGCTGATTGGCGCATTCCTCGACTTTGTTGTCGATCTCTGTAGGGTGTTGAACTCCGCTGATCCGCAACAGGTATCCGAGGTTGTGCCTGTTCGACAGCCATCGTCAGGCGTTCGGCACGCGACAGGACCAGCGCTGCGACGACGAGGACGAAATTGTCAATAATGAAGTGAACCGTTCACGACGATTTTGAATATGGACATCAGTAGGGGAGGCATTCCATGCGGTGCAAGCGGTGCAGTGGGTTGATGATAGTGGAGTGTTGTGTCGAAGAAGCGATCGAAGAACAGCAGGCAGGGCGAGGAGCCCTTCGTTGTGTCAATTGCGGAGCGATGGTCACGGTCAGAATGCTCAGAAATCTTGTGGCGAGACAGATGGAGCGGATCAAGGTGCTGCAGTCGACCGGGGGGTACCCGCGACATGCAAAGCGCATGATGCATTTCATGGAGCCATGAATAGAGGAACGTGAAGGATGAGTGCCACACCATCGGTATGGGGTGAGACTCTGTGAACGAAGAGGAGAGAAATCAGATGGTGCGTCACATGCGGGATCAGAAGCCTTGGGTGGGTAAATCGGAACGAAGTGGAGCGCCGCCGATTCGTGTGCTCGTCATTGATCGTTCAGTCATCACACTTCAGGGGCTCAGGGACTTTTTCTCCCGGAATCGTCATGTCACGGTCATTGGTCTCGCCGGCACTCGACAAGAGGCGCTCCAAGCTATTCACGCTGAACAACCGGATCTGGTCTTGGTAGAGGTTCAAGTGGGACAGGACAGTGGGATCGAAATCTGTAGGACCATTCGGGATAGTCATCCACAGGTGAAAGTCCTCTTCTTTACCGCGCAGGATGACAAGGATACCTTGCGTGCGGCCATCATGGCCGGAGCGCACGGATACCTGCTGAAGAGTGCGACAGCCGAGTCCGTCACGAAGAGCCTTGAGGTCGTAGCGAGTGGAGGCGCGATCGTGGATCAACTCTTGACAGAGCAGCTGATCCAATGGTTTCGCAGTGGCAGTACGCCGGATCATGGGCGATGGAGGGAGACCTGCTCAAGGGAAGAGCGACACTTGCTGTCCTTGGTAGCATCCGGGAAGACCAATAAAGAAATCGGCCTGGACTTGAATGTCGCTCACACAGTGGTGGCGTCCCGTCTGCAGAAGATCTATAAGCGGCTCAGAATTTCGAGGCGTGCTGAAGCCGCTCGGTATTACATGGATCTCGAACGGAAGTCGCGGAAATGACAGGATCCACCTTGCAATGTGCGATGATTCCGGTCCATTCAGAGACAGCAGCGAGCGTCCAATCTCTGCAGCCTTGAGAACGCGATGCGCGGATTGAAAGGCTCGGGATGATGGGTGTGAGTGTCACTGACCGGCAAGGCACAAAAGGATCTCTTGCAGTGTTCGTGCAAACGCGATATATCACGTAAGTCTGACTAGTGTTGTGCAAATACGTACCCCGAAAAAGGAGGACCGATGAGGCCATCGATAGTTACAGTTGGGTCAATCGTGGTGTGGTGCCTGATAACAACGGTGAGCGTTGCCTTTTCCGCTGATGACACAGCGATCGTGTCGCAGGCCCCATCGACGCTGGACGTCGTCACTCTGAAAGATGGGAGCATACTACATGGAGAAGTGGTCGAAATGACCGGGGGGCTCCTGGTGATCAAGAGCGCCTTGGCCGCAGACCTCATTAAGGTCAAGTGGTCGGAGGTGAGCAAGATTGCCGTCTCACATCCTATTCCGTTTCATTTAAAGGAAGGGACCATTCTGAACGGGACCGTGGAAGAAGGGGACCCGGGGACGATGAAGGTGAAGGCGGGACCGACCGGAAGTGTTCTCACTGTTCCGATAGATTCGGTGACGCATGTCAATCCGATGGTTCAGCCGCCGGTGATTTACACGGGAAGTCTCAACGCCGGATATTCACAGTCCGTGGGGAACAGCCATCTTCGGAACGTCAGTATCTTGGGAGATCTTGTGGCTCGGAGTGAGCAGCTCCGATTAACCCTCCTGGGCCGCTACGTCAATGGGGACAACCATGGCAGCCTGCAAGTCAGGAATGCCAGAGGAACCATTAAGTTGGACTTCTTCATTACCAAGCGGTTGTTCTGGTATGCATCAGCCTACGTTGAAAACGATTATCTCCAAAACCTCAAGCTGCGAACGGCCATCTCCAGTGGACCGGGATACCAATTCATCGATCGCGGAGACTTTAATGGTATTTTTAAGGACATGACGTTTTATGCCGAAGCCGGTCCGACGTATTTCAATGAAGACTACCGTGACAATAGCATCACCGGTGATCGGGCAAGCTTTCGTGCACGCATCGCAATGAAATGGGATTGGCCGCTCTTCGATGGTCGAGTGACGCTCTACCACTACAACGAGATTTTTCCTTCAGTTCAGAACGCGTCGGATTTCTTCTTCACGATGGATAACGGCGTTCGCATGAAGATTTTGGCTGGTCTGGCAAGCGGGTTCCAAGTGACCACGCGATACAACAATCGGCCGCCTGCGGGAACGGGCGATACCGATAACTTATACTTGCTCACGTTAGGCTATGCATTCGACACGACCCGCAAGCGTTAGGATTCTTGTGGGATCGTAGGGACGCGAGCTATTGAAGGAGGACGGCATGTTAAAGGAATTCAAAGAATTCGCCATGAAAGGGAATGTCCTGGATATGGCGATCGGTGTGATTATCGGTGGGGCGTTTGGGAAGATTGTGTCGTCACTGGTCAGCGACGTGCTCATGCCTCCGATCGGCTTACTGATGGGCAAAGTGGATTTCTCCAGCCTGTTCATCGATTTGTCTCGCACAGGTCCGCCATCCCTCGCAGCGGCAAAGGCTGCGGGTGCACCGACGCTTAATTATGGAGTCTTTCTTCAAAGCGTGTTTGACTTCATTATCGTCGCGTTCGTCATCTTCATGTTGGTCAAGCAGGTGAACCGGTTTAAAAAAGAGGCGCCGGCACCACCGCCACCTGCGCCGCCGGAACCAACCAATGAAGAGAAATTATTGAGGGAGATCCGGGATCTACTCAAGAACCGTCAGTAGAATCCGTATCTCAACCAGTCCGGAGCGGGACGATGCCGCGCAACTGAGAAGGAGGAGACATCATGCGAACACTCAAAACTGCCATAGTTGTGACAGGGTTGGTTGCCTTAGTAGGTTGTTCTTCATCCACCAGGCACTCAGCTTCATATATTAAGCAGCCGGAAGTGTGCATTGACAAGAAATGGTATGGCTATCACCTGGGCAGCGGGTGTCCTTCAACTGTGAAGGCAGCGGCATCCGATCCTGCGGCTGATCGTCTTGCGGCTCTCGAGCGGGAACGTCAACGACTGGCCGACGAACTAGAAGCAGCACAGAGACACAATGGAGTCCTGCGCAGCCGGGTGAGTGAAGTGGAGCAACAGCTGGCAGACCGTGACCATGAGATCGCCCATCTCCGTTCCGGAGCCGGTGATCATGAAGCCCTCTCAAGCCAGCTGTCGTCGGCCAAAGGCGACTTAGGCCAGTTACAGAGCGAACGGGACAGGATCGCGGCGGAATTGGCTGCGGCAAGACAACACAGTGATGATCATGACGGGCAGATTAGGGACTTAGAGTCGCAATTAGCGGTGGCGAAGAAACGGATTGCAGAGCTTGAAGGGCAATTGGGGGAGAGTAAGGGGAGTCTGGCACAGGCTGAGCGGGATCTCCTGAAAGCACTGCGTCCCGAGATTTCAAAAGGAACGGTGTCGGTCAATCAAGCCGGAGATGCGCTCACGATCAATCTGGCGTCGAGTCTCTTGTTTGACTCGGGTCAAGGTCAGCTGAAAGCAGCAGGGGCCGATGCCTTGAAACGTGTCGGGAATGTGCTCAAGGATTTCCCGGAGAAGTCGGTGCATGTCGCGGGCTATACCGACAATGTGGCGATCAAGGGTGCGCTTGCCAAGAAGTTCCCATCCAACAAAGAGCTCTCAGATGCTCGGGCAGACAGCGCGGCGCAGGCTCTCAGGGACGGTGGGGTTGCCAATCTGACGGCTGCCGGTCATGGGGAAAACGACCCGGTTGCCAGCAACAATACGGCGGCAGGTCGGGCGAAGAATCGCCGGGTTGAGGTGGTCGTGAAGTAATAAATTATTACGTCGGTAGAGGCAGGGGAGGAAACCATGCTTCTGCCGGCCCCTTCTCTATCTTGGGAGATTTGTCATGAAAACAAAATCGACTCTCGCGTACGCAGTTTTGGTGGCTTCCTTGGTCGGTTTCACAACGTCAACCTGGGCAGTTGATATGGGTGCCATGAAGCAGAAAGTCGAAACCGCGAAAGGTCAAGCCGAGAACGTCAAGAAAGAAGGCGGTGAGACCGCCCAGAGTGCGAAGGACATGCAGGCGAAAGATGCCATGAAGAACGCCGGAGAAATGAAAGACGAAGGGAAGAAGCTCAAAGATACGGTCACAGGAAAATAGTGAGTGAGACCTGTTTCTTGATGCCTAGGCTGGTGCGTCTATGACGCGCCAGCCATTCCAGCCTTCTAGTTTTTCGGGGTTGGCGCGGTGCAGCCGTGCCGAGTCTTCTGTGCATCACCATATCAATAGATCCTTTCCTTCTGGTTCCTTGAGATAAGCCCGTCATTAGAGCCCCATGCGGTCGATGCCGTGGATCTTCTTCGTGTGAAGGAGGTGGTCGTTGAGGGGTGTCGCGTGGAAAAGCTGGAGCAATATTCCTCCGCCATACACAACACAAGATTCGCGCCCCCCATCTGCCACCCTTATCTGCTCTAAAACGATTGCTGTGCCAGGATGTCGAGGGTCAGTTGGTCTGGCTTGCCGTCGAAGTATTTGTGCAGGGCGTTTTTGAAGAGAGTGTTGTCGGTGGTCGCGATCAAAAATAAGGTCATGCAGGACCGGAATTTCAAGTTGTCAGGATAGCCGAAGATCTCTTCGGCACTGCACCCTTCTACATTCAGGACCAGCTGCGTACAGGCTCTGAGCCTGGGACCTAGGATTGGGTGTTGCAGATAAGCTTTGGCTTCGTTGAGCGAGGCGATGGCGAATTGCTGTGCCATGGCACTGTGACCGAGACCAGCGATCTGCGGAAAGATGAACCAGATCCAGTGGCTGGATTTTCTTCCTGCCCTTAGTTCAGCGAGGACTGTGTCGTAGATGGGCGTCTGGGCGGTGAGGAAGCGGGCGAGGCTGTAGGTATCACTCATAAACGATCTGTGGCCAAGTATATTCCTTCCTGGGCCTATATCATGCTTGGCAATGTTTGATTGCAAGGCCTGACAGGATTTTTTTCAGAATTTTTAGGTTGGTCTTGTATGGCCTCATTTGGGTGAGCCCGGCCCTGTTCATCGATCTGATCTTTGAAATCTGCGAGGTCGTCTTTGCTCTCGCCTTCCCCGATGATCTACTTTTTGCTGAGCCTCCTCGTGGCGGCGACTCTGGGCCTCCTGCTCTTAGTGCCCTGCTTCATCCTGCTGCCCTAGGTGACTCGGCTCTTACATTTTGGTATCGCATCGTACTCTGTCCGATTGTGGCGAAATTTCACCCTGTGTTTGTGCCGAGCTGATCGAACAGGGCTTCGCAAGTCCCGCCAGTATCAGGAGGTCATCCTGCCTGCCGTGCCTATGTATTGAAGTCTCGCTGGTTCAAGAAACGGGAAGCCATTGCACTTTCGAATGCTACCGATCAACGGATGGTGCGTTCGCTTCGGGTGAAGCGGCGTACGAGGCAACTATGTGACGGGAATGAACAGGTATGGCTGGGCGGCCTTAGCGTGGATTGAGCTACGCGTGGTAAACAAGGACGGACAACTATCGGACCAATACGCGCTCCCACTGTCGATGCTGAAAGACTCCGGTCAGCTGCTCATCTTCCTCCGTACAACCGATGCAGGCTGGTTCGGAGCCATGAAAGCTCTCCGCATGATGGCCAAACTGGCGAACAGTACAGTGCATCGTCGGTCTCAATCGTCCAGTCGATGCCCTCCTAGATTACTTGAGATTCTGGCAGCATCCAATCTCACTAAACAACGATACATCTCGCTGAATCTATTCAGATACAGGGGGAGTCGAACGAGATCCACTACGGGCGGTTCTTTCTGAATAACCACACTGGCCGATCAGGCTATTCTCCTCGTTTTCCTCGCAGCGTGGTCTTTGCGTGTGAACGAGCCGTGTTGATCAGGTACTGTCTAGTAGAATTACTAGTTGCTCTCTAGGTTTATTAGGTCTATAGGGTTGGAGCCCATACGGTCAATCACAGGTGCGTCATGCTAGTGGACGGTGCATGGGCGACACTACGCTGGACGTAACCAAAATAGGAGGAGGTCTGGTATGGATTTTTTCGGTACAAACGGTAATGACACTATCGTTGGTAGCAATGGTGATGATCGCCTATTTGGCCTCAATGGCAATGACTTTTTAGATGGAAGGTTCGGTTTTGACCTCATTGATGGAGGTGCGGGAGTTGATACGACTTCTTATGCATTCTATGCCGGACCGATTAACGCGAACCTCTCGACAGGTGTCGTGAGTTTCCCAGGGAACTCTGTTTTGACAGATACTCTGGTCAGTATTGAAAATGTAATTGGCACGGCTGGCAATGATGTAATCACAGGCAGTGCTGCAAATAATTCATTGTCTGGCGGCAATGGCAACGATACGCTTAATGGCGGGGCAGGCAATGACTTTTTAGATGGAGGGTTCGGTTTTGACCTCATTAATGGAGGTGCGGGAGTTGATACGACTTCTTATGCATTCTATGCCGGACCGATTAACGCGAACCTCTCGACAGGTGTCGTGAGTTTCCCAGGGAACTCTGTTTTGACAGATACTCTGGTCAGTATTGAAAATGTAATTGGCACGGCTGGCAATGATGTAATCACAGGCAGTGCTGCAAATAATTCATTGTCTGGCGGCAATGGCAACGATACGCTTA